>JAZKRN010000069.1:0-13080 GCA_036628655.1 Desulfohalobiaceae bacterium
CGTAGTATACCTCCATGGGGAACCTCCTCAGTTTCCGTCCGAATACGAACTCGTCGTGTCTCGTGCCTTTTTTGTATGAAAATGTGAATAACGTTCTGATTTATAAGTAAAAATCGTACAAGCGAGGCGAAGGCGGGTGGAGCGCTTCGCTGGGTTTCATAATACACCATGGCCTTGTTCGTACCGCTTGAGGTGAAATTGGGTCCAGTCCAGACAGAATACACACCATTTGAAGCCTGCCTCAACAGTAGTGTTCCGGGAATGTCGATGAAGTGTTGCGTACCCCATCATGTGAAACCCGGGATGAAACCTGCGCTTCAGCGTCCACCCGCCTGCGCCTCGCATTTTCATGCTTGGTTGTGCCCGGGTCGGCCCGGGAATGAAGGTTGTAGGAACGTTTACAATCCTATCTGCTGCATTGTGACTGGCGACCGGCTGCTCACGACTCCTGAGCCGTCATATCCGCGAGGCGGGAATCAAGCCCTGAGCATCGCGACGCTTCTGTGCCATCCTGCTTCCCGAATCCGTGATCCTTTAAGCAGACCCCCGAAGAGGCGAGCCTGGCCAGTGCTTCTTCTAGGCTTCCTTGCGCAGGCTCCTGCGCATGGCCACGCTCCCTGTGCGGGCGACCTCCTTGATCCCGAAACGCTGCAGCAGGCTGAGCAGCGCGCTGATCTTGCCGCTGTCCCCTGTCGCCTCCAGGGTTATCTCGGTGTGGCTCACATCAATCACCTTGCAGCGGAAGATATCCACGATGCGCAGAATCTCGGCGCGATAGCTTTCCTGGGCGTTGACCTTGATCAGGACCATCTCCCGATCCACGCAATCATCGTGGTTCATGTCCACCACTTTGATCACGGTGACCAGCTTGCGGAGCTGCTTCACGATCTGCTCGATGATCTGCTCCTCCCCCGCTGTCACGATAGTCATCAGGGACACGCCCCGCTCCAGGGTGGGAGCCACGTTCAGGGACTCGATATTGAAGCCCCTGCCGCTGAACAGTCCCGCCACTCGCGAGAGGACTCCCGGCTCGTCTTCCACCCAGATGGACAAGGTGTGTCGCATAGGTTTGTCTGCCTCACAGCTGCATCTTCGATTTGCGGTTGGCGGTCGCGTTTCCGGACCCTAGACGAGGAGCATCTCGTTCAGGGGAGCACCCGCGGGGACCATGGGATAGACGTTCTCCTCCTCGGGCACGACAACTTCCACGACAGCCGTATTCGGGGAGAACAGGGCCCGCCGGAGCACATCGTCCAATTCCGCGGGGCGGGTGACCTTGTATCCCTCGGCCCCATAGGCCTGGGCCAGCTTGACGAAATCGGGGCTGTAATCGAGGCAGGTGGAACAGTAGTTCTTGTTGTAGAACAAATCCTGCCACTGCCGAACCATCCCCAGATAGGAGTTGTTCAGAATGACCACCTTGACCGGCAGGTTATAGCAGACCGCAGTGGCGAGCTCCTGGATGTTCATCTGGATGGAGCCGTCTCCGGCCACATCGATGACCAGCTTATCCGGAAAGGCCACCTGGGCCCCGATCGCCGCGGGGAATCCGTAGCCCATTGTGCCCAATCCGCCTGAAGAGATCCAGGAACGGGGATGGAGGTAGCGGTAGTGCTGGGCCGCCCACATCTGGTTCTGGCCCACCTCGGTGGTGATGATGGCCTCGCCCTGGGTGAGCTCATCCAGCTTTTCCACCACCTGCTGGGGCTTCACCGTGTCCTCGCTCTTGGTGTAGGTAAGGGGATGGGTGCGACTCCATTCCTCGACCTTGTCCCTCCAGGACTCATACTGCCCCGCGAGCTCGCCGGCATCGACCTTTTCTTCCAGCTCCTGCAGAAGGGCCTTCAGAGCCAGACGGCAATCGGAGACGATGGGTACGTCCACGTCCACGTTCTTGCGGATGGAGGTGGGGTCGATATCTATGTGGATAATGCGCGCATTGGGGGCGAAGGTATCCAGCTTTCCGGTAACCCTGTCGTCAAAGCGCACGCCCACGGAGATGAGCAGATCGGCGTTGTTCACGGCCATGTTGGCCGAATAAGTCCCGTGCATTCCCGGCATGCCCAGCCACAAGGGATCGTTGCCCGGAAAGGCTCCCAGCCCCATCATGGAGGTGGTCACCGGAACCTGGAGCTCCCGGGCAAGGCTGGTCAGCTCTTCGTGGGCGTTCGCTGCGACAACGCCGCCTCCCCCAAAGATGAGGGGACGCCTGGAGTGGCGGATATATTCCACCGCTTTCTTGACCTGCTTGTTGTTGGGGACGGTGTGCGGATTGTAGCTCCGGGTCCGGACGTGCTTGGGGTAATAGAAGTCGATCACCGCGTTCATCACATCCTTGGGCAGGTCCACGACAATGGGCCCGGGCCTGCCCGAGCTCGCCAGATAAAAGGCCTCCTTGATGACCTTGGGCAGGTTTTCCAGCTCCTTGACCAGGTAGTTGTGCTTGGTGCAGGGCCGGCTGATTCCGACCATGTCCACTTCCTGGAAAGCATCGTTGCCGATGAGCGGAGTGGGGACCTGGCCGGTCAGCACGACGAGAGGGGTGGAATCCATATACGCGGTTGCGATGCCGGTAATGGTGTTCGTAGCCCCCGGACCGGAGGTGGCCAAGACCACGCCCACCCGACCGCTGGCCCGTGCGTATCCGTCAGCGGCATGCACTGCGCCCTGTTCGTGACGCACCAGAACATGCTGGAAAGGATAGCCGGGCAGCTCGTGATAGATATCGATGATCGCGCCACCGGGAAAGCCGAATATGGTTTCCACCCCTTCCCTTTTGAGGCATTCCAGGAGGACTTGAGCTCCCTTAAGCCTCATCCTGCACCTCCTGCTGGCGATACTTCTCCAGAAGCTGCTGAATCTTGGTCTTTCCGGCCAGCTTGAGCTTCTTGATCTGTTTCAGCTCGGAGTCCTCCTGCGGGGTGAGATTCGTCTTGCTCTCGAGCTTCTCCACTTGTTTCTCGTACTCCAGATGCTGCTCCCAAAGCTTGCTGAGCTCATGATCCTGCTTGCCGTACTTGGCGATGAGCTCCAGTTCATATTGCTCCATACCCCATTCCTCCTTGCCTCATCGAATCAATGGATTTTTATTGGGCTATTCCTTCCCAATCGGGTTCTTTATCGGTGCTTAGAAGTATACTCTTCATCCGGGTCCTTTGTCCACTCTCGAATTGGAGCTGGGATCGCTTGATTCCCAGTTGCCGAGCAAGAAATGCGATAGCCTCCTTGTTCGCCTTCCCCTCGGAAGGCGGCGCCTGGATCTTGAGCTTGAGGCTCCCCTGATGGAGGCCGCACAAGGCGTTCTTCTTGGCTCCCGGCTGAACCCAGAGCTGGAGCCGAAAGAGTCCCTTGTCTACCACGGTCACGAACTCGGGTCGAGGCATGATAGCTCCCTCAAGGGCATCGAGCCAAGGATCCTGCTCCTTCTTCGAACAGTCGCTACCGGCGGAAGAGCTAGCCCCATCCCAATGCTCCCTTGATTTGTATCGGCTATGTGCTCGCCAAATTAAAGAAGCTACATCTGAAGGCTCAATTGCCGCAGGGTCTGTACCAAAAAGATGCGCAGGAACTCGATCCCTAAAAGGATCACAATGGGTGACAGATCGATTCCGCCGATATTGGCAAAGGGAATCCATTGGCGAACCTTTTGAAACACGGGTTCGGTTATGCTGCGGATGACCCGCACTATGGGATTGAACGGATCCGGGCTTACCCAGGAAAGAATGGCCGATACGATAATCAGCCAGAAATAGAGCCAAAGCAGCGTATCCAGTATGGTGGCCAGGGCCTGCAGAAAATTGGCAAAAACAAACATTCCCGTCGCCTCCTAAACGTTCCGGTTTCGGTCCTCGTGCTCGAGCCCAAGTTCACCCTGGGCCATCTCGTCAACAACATCGCACACCTGGTGGTGATCGTTTATATGGCGCTCAGCGCTCAATGTCTCGTTCTGGAAGGCCCAAAAGGGCACCCCGGCGGCAGCTGCGGTGCGGCAATCCACCCACGTGTCGCCGATAAAGACCACATTCTCCGGAGAAAAACCCCATCTGCCAAGGATCCAATACATGCTCTCCGGGTGCGGTTTGGGATGACCTACTGTTTCCGCTGTCACCACCGGCTCAAAATAGGGACGGATTCCGAACTCATCCAGAATGAGCCCGATGGTGTTCGTCCTGTTCGTATTGATCGCGCAGGGCACTCCCTTGGCGCGAAGGCGCTCCAACCCCTGGATCAGGCCATCCTGGGCCTTGATCCAGGGCAATACACTGCTGTAGGAGATCCGTCTCGCCTCCTGGAAGGCCCTTTCCACTTCGGACTGGGGAACGATGTGCCGGATGGACTCGGTGACCGTCTGGCTGTGCACGTACTCCTCGTCCTCCGGATTCATCGCCGGCAGTCCCATCGCCTCCAGAATCAGGTTGTAGAACCGGATATTGGCCTGCTTGGAGTCGATGAGCACGCCATCGCAGTCGAAAATCACTCCCCTGATGCAGCCCGTCTTGGTTGCGTCGCTCATTTGATGCGCTTCCCTGTCCGTTCTTTCCGCCATTTAGCCTCTCTCCAAAAACACGGTGTATTCCCTGTTCAGCCAGGCCATTTCCTGATCAGGCCGGCTCTTGAGGGCCAGGCGCCATCCGGAGTCCACAAGGATATCCCCGCTCAGTCCGCCCTCGCCGGCAAAACGCTTGAGCTCCTCATGCCCGGATGCCTCGGACAGAGAGACCGCTTCCGCGCAGTTTTCCCGCAGCTCTGCTTGAATCGCACCGTCCTCGATAAACAGGATCCCGTCACCGGGGAGAAAAAGGAGAAACCAGGGCATGATCCCGCTCCAATGCGAAGACACGCCCTCTCCAGTGCTCACGGAAACGTTTCGAAACCCGAGACCCTGCCATTCACTGGAATCCTCCAGGCCAAGGGTATCCCGCAATTCACTCATCATGGTGTTGTATTGCCGTTCACCCTCCCTGGCCTGCAGGGCATTGTCCTCCAGCATCCAGTTGAGGAGCAGCACCATCTGGCCCCGCTTTCTTTGCTCGCCATCCGTATCCCCGGTTTCTCCGTCCTGGGCTTTAAGCCGCCTTTCCAGCTCGTCGCTCAGGGAGGAAGAGGTGCCGCTGAAAAAATCCTCCAGACCGGCAGCCCGGAGATATTCCAGCTCTTTATGGTCCTGGAAGCGTTCACCGAAGCTGAGGGCCTCCTTGGCGTATCGCGCCGCCTCTTTCCTGTCCAGCGGCAGCCCCTCCGGCGTCCACAAACTCTCAGATTCCCGGCTGTCACCCAGCCCGGGATCGAGGAAGCGTACACCCCTGCGGGCTGTCTCGGGAGTCGCTTCCGGATGCATCCAGGGAAAACAGATCATATGCATAGCGTTCACCTTCCTTGACCCAGCTGTCCATCTCGCCGTACGCGTTAGAGCATCACCGCCCCGCTATTGGAGAGGAACAATGAATGGATTGCACACAGTCCGGAAACACGTTAAACAGTAATGAGTTTCCATTCGGAAACGAGTGAGCATTTCTTTTTCCCCAAAAGAAACAGAGCTATGGTGATATAATTTACTGATTTTCTTGCTTCTTCTTGCACCCAAGGAAGAAGTGTAGCTCGTTCCCGTCCGAAAAGGCCTTTTGGGGCGGAAAGAGCTATTCGAATCCAACATCCCATGGAGGCCACATGATCGGCGGAGGAATCGGCATACCCGAATTGATGATTCTGCTCGTCATTGTCCTGATCATTTTCGGCGCGAACAAGCTGCCGGAAATCGGCTCCGGCATGGGCCGGGCGATCAAGAACTTCAAACGGGCGTCGGATGAGCCCGAGGAAATCGATGTTAACACCCGCAAGGATGAAAAGAAGGACAAGGGCAAGGAACACGAATCCGAATCCCGGGAGGAGGACAAGGACTAACCCTGCCGCGTCCCTTTTTGGAGTCCCCGAAACTTGCCGGCGAGCCGGAGCGCATCCGCAGAGAGACGCGTTCCGGTTTCGCCTTCCAAGTTGCTGACCGTCAACGCAGAAGCTTCCCGCTTTCCCCTCGGCACAGGGGATAAGACACACAATCCCTTCCAGCAGGAACAGACCTCAGGGTACAATCACCCGTGCCCCGCCTTTGTCACTCGATTGATTCCCGCGGGATCTGGTTGCGTTTTCAACCTCCAAGCTGAAGTCCAGCCCTCTGGGGGGAATGTAGCTTTCGAGCTCGCTGCGCAGCCCTTCCGGAGTCAGGGTATAGACCGTCCAGGTACCGCTCAGCCCGCCCGTATCAAAATCCAGGGATTGGATCACGGCTTTGTCCAGCTTGGCGGACCATCCCTCGAGAACGGAATTGAAATGCCGCATCCCGGTTGAAGTGCTCCATCCGGACGCCGTAAGCCGCATTTTCCGCCCCACCCGCATGCGGACACTCTTGCGGGAAAAGAAATCACTCCACGTCTTAAGCCACAGCTTGTCCAGGTTATTGGCCAAATAGACGGATTCCTCGCCGCCCCGCATGAGGAGGGACTCCCAGTGCCCCCCTTCCTCTTCGGGGGGACGCAGCAGGAAAACAGGGCCCAGGGATTCACGCTCCCGTCGCAGACCGCTCATGGTCTCCAGATCAGCAAGCCGGAGCTCCTTGTCCGTGTCCAGCTCACCCCGAACCTCCAGGCGGTAGTCCCACTCACCGGCAGCTGTATAATAGGTGCCCCACTTCTTGAGGTAATCCTTGACCGTGTGGGTGTTCACATTGGCCTCGATGCTGAGCACCCCGGTATCTTCCTCTTCCACATATTGCTGCTCGGAATAGCTCAGGACAAATGCGTCCACCTTTTCCTGCAAAAAATCCCGGACCACCCTTTTCCGGCCCTTGGGCAGCGACCCAGCCAGGATCTGCTCCGCCTCCTTGAGAACAGCCTTGGCCAGGGCCTCCTTCTGCTCAGTGGCATTGAACGAGGCCTTGGCGCCCCGATCCATCTCCTTCTTGAGCTCGACACGATGGATATCCGCATGGACCTCGCCTCCGAGGGCCAGAAGCAACGCGAAAGAGGCAAGGAGCACGGCACAGGGAAGCCCGAAACAGATACGGCGCAAGAATGGGGAATTCTTGAACATAGCTCCCCCTTATTGGTCCAGCTCGTATTCCATGGGCTCTTCTCCGTCGCTTGAGCCCACAATGATGACGACCCTGCCCCGTCGCAAAAACTCGACATTTCCCGGCCGGGGCAACAGTTGCTCACTCGCCTCCGCGGAGACCGTGACCTCGCAGCCCTTTGACGCGGCCTTTTCCTCGGCCCGCAGGATCAGCGGATCGTCTCCGCTGCGGGAGGATCGGACAGCCCTTCTCCGGTCCTGCGTGTATCCCACCATCCCCCTGCCGATAGCAACGGAGGGCCGGACAATCCCGGGGCCATACAGGAGCCGTTTTTCCGGTCCGTAGACCCGGCATATCAGGGACGGCTGCACATCCAGCCCCCTGGCGTCGACAATCAGCCCGGAATGCCGCTCAATCCTCTCCGAAGGCTCCATCTCCTCCTGATCCAGCTCTTCAGCGGAGACCTCCGAGGGCTTCTCGTACCAGACGGAATCGGGAATGAGCATCTTGGAAAGGGGGCCCCAGAGCTTCATGCCCACCCTCAGGCTCATCCGCTCATCCGGGACGACGGTCCGGTCCAGGACCACGGAGTTGTTCACCCTGCCCTTGAGCTTTTCCCGGAGTACGGGGTCCTCGGTCACTCGATCCCGGACAGTCAGGGAGCTGTCGATCCGCACCGCCTTGAGGGCGGAATACAGGTTATACCTGCCATCCATCAGGGCCTGTCTGCGCATCACCTCCTGTCTGACCTGCTGGTCCCACAACTGCTGCCGGACCTTGGCTTCGCCCATAGCCCGAATCTCCCCGGTAAACCAGTTGATCCGGCCCTGATCCGCCTTTTGAGTCAGGGCACCCGTCTCCGCCCGGAGGGGCATGGCGAGCACAAGAAGCAGCAAGGGGACCACCACGAAAAAAAACCCTGCCTGCCTCGGCAGCTTTCGGATGCTGGAAGCCATTATTCTGATTCGACCCATAAGGCCACCCTTTTTTCGATGTCCTCCGGATTTCCCGGGGTCACCCAGTGGATGTCCCCGTCCCTCCGGAACCAGGTCAGTTGACGCTTGGCATAGTTCCAGGTGCGCTTGATCCACTCCCCCTTGGCCTCCTCGAGCTCCATACGCCCCCATATGTAGGCAAGGAGCTCCCGGCAGCCGATTCCGGTCCAGACCGGAGCCGAAGGGTCGGGGCATCTGTTCCAGGCCGCGCGAACCTCCTCCACGGCCCCCTGTTCCAGCATCGCCCCGATCCGTCGGGCCAGGTCCCTTTTGAGCTGTTGCCGGTCCGGGATCATTCCGATCTTGAGGGCCTCGTGCCTGGGGCTGCTCCGCTGATGGCGCTTTTGCCACCAGGAAATGCTTCTGCCGGTCTGCTCGAAGACCTCCAGGGCACGGGTCACCCGCTGTCTGTCCCTGGGGCTGACCGCCCGAGCTGTTTCGGGATCGATTTCCGCCAGACGGGAATGTGCCGCTTCCGGGCCGTATTCGTGGTATTCCGCGAGTACGCGCTGGCGAAGAGATTCCGGGGTTTCCGGGATCGGGGCCAACCCGTAGAGCACGGCCTGGAGATAGAGCCCGGTCCCCCCTGTCAGTACGGGAATGCCCCCTCTGCGGGCGATCCCGTGCATGACCTCCTCGGCGTGCTGGGCGTAGCCCCCCGCATCAAGCTTTTCCCGGGACTCCAGAAACCCGTAGAGCCAGTGCGGCACTTGCCGGCGCACCTCCGGCCCAGGCTGGTCCGTGGTAATGGGCACATCCCGATAGACCTGCCTGGAATCGAAATTCACGATCTCCCCGCCGAACCGCTCCGCCACCCGCAGGGCGGAGGAGCTCTTCCCCGTCCCCGTGGGACCGATGAGACAGATCGTTCGCACAGGATCACTCCGCTTTCCAGGGGATCAGGCTTTCTTGAAGAGATTTGATACAACCGTCATTCCCAGACCAAGCCGAGCACAAAGAATCATGAAAATGGAGCGAGGCGAGTCTGGGATTGCGCCGATACCAGTGTTTCATTCCGTGATTCCAGTACAGGGACTGCACAAGCTGATCGACTTCAGCTCACAATAGAACGCGTGTTCCCTGTTGTCCTCGGCATCGCGGGCTTTCCAGTTGATACCAGCATAATTATCATATCGCGCAGAACAAGGGCCCGCACGCTTATGAAATACGGCTTCAGCGCAATCCCTGGCGAGCCTCGCCGTATTTCCAGTCAATTCAAAGCGTTGGACACATTTACATACAAAAGAAGAAGCAAGACAAATCAGAAGATTCTATCACCACTAGCTCCCGTTGTTGGTGATTCCGTAGCGCTTCTTGAGGCGCTGCCAGACCATGTCCGGCACGAGTCCCTGCACATCGCCGCCCGCTTCGGCGGTTTGCTTGATGATGGAGGAACTGGTGAAGAGCCATTTATAGTCGGTCATCATGAACATGGTGTGGACATTCCGCTTCAGGCGGCGATTCATGAGCGCCATCTGAAACTCGTATTCGAAATCCGAATTCGCCCGCAGGCCGCGCAGGATGACGCTGGCCCCGCATTGCTCCACATAATCCACGAGCAGCCCGCTGAAGGTCTCCACCACCACGCCGGACTTGCCGGCAAAGGCGTCACTGACCATCTCCTCCCTTTCCTTCAGGGAAAAGAGGGGGGTCTTGTACGTGTCCCTGGCGATCGCCAGAACCACCCGATCGAAGACGTCCAGGCCGCGGCGGACGAGGCTGATGTGTCCGTTGGTCAGGGGGTCGAATGTTCCCGGATACACTGCGAGTCGCAAGCGCTGGTCCTCCATAGGTATATCCTCGTCTGTCCGTAGGTTTTGTGAGTCAGCAGCTCGAGCCCGGGGAATCTGTCCGGCTCGATGATCAGGTCCTGCTCCACTTCAGCCGCAATAAGTCCGCACTCCTGCATCCACCCCGCATTCAGGAAGCGATCCAGAAAGGGGACCAATAAACCCTTATTGTAAGGCGGGTCAATGAACGCGAGCCCGATTTTTTCCCGGGGTTCCGATTGAATCAGGCGGAAGGCGTCCCTCTTGGCTATGCGGGCCCTGGAAAAAGAGAGATCCAGTTGCCTGACGTTGGAGCGGATCAGCTTGGCCGCCTTGGCGCTGTTCTCGATAAAGTGCACACGCCGGGCTCCCCGGCTCAGGGCCTCGAACCCCAGGCTCCCGCTTCCGGCGAAGATATCCGCGGCCACGAGGTCCTCCCAATCCCCAACGCGGGCCTCGAGCATGGAAAAAAGCGCTTCCCGGACCTTCTCCGTGGCCGGACGGTATCCCGGACCTGTGGTGGTCTCGATCCGCCTGCCCTTGAATGCGCCACTGGTTATTCGAATCATCTGTTTATGCCGTATGCATTCGGGTCAATTCCCGGTATTCGCGTCTTTCCGTCACGGAAGCACCAACTTGGAAAAACCGTCATGCGGAACACCCGGGAGGACACACCCAGTCCGTATTCATGGCCGGATAACTTGAAAACTGAATCAATTCAAGCTACTTTTTTGACAGCGAGAGGCCCGATGTCCAGGGATGGATTCCGGCAACACCGGGGCGTTTTTCCGTTTCTCGCCGCCTCGTCCATTGCGGCGAAGGCGAGAAGCCCAGGCTGCTTCGGACTCCCCTAACAAGGGCATATCGCCTTCCGAGGTTCCGCTCTTTCCTGCGGCAGGGTCCCGGCACCGCCCGGAAAGGCCTTTTCCTGCAGGGATGCCAATCAAGAAGGCTCCGGCAAATGCGCACCAAGGACTGGAAAAAAGTTGCCCGGGAGCTCGCCCGAAAAAAAACTCCCCGGCCGGAGGAATCCCCTTCCGAGGCGAAGGAAAAACAGCGGGCCGAGCAGGAACCGGAAAGCGAGGAGACCCTTTTCCGCAGGGCCATGCAGGACGTGGAGCCCCTGTCCGCAAAGAAGTCCGGCCGGGAGGTCATTCCGAGCAAGGAAGGCGCCGACCCCGTGCCGTCTCGGCGTGACGACGAGGCCAAGTACAGGCAGTACCTGCGGGATCTGGTCCAGGGCAGGGCGGATTTCGACATCCAGTTCACCAACGAGTATTTCCAGGGCAGCATCAAGGGCTTGGACAGCAAGATAATGCAGAAGCTGAAAGCGGGTCAATACTCGCCGCAGGCCCATCTGGACCTGCACGGCCTCACCTCCGAACAGGCCTGGGAGCTTCTTGTGGAATTCATCAAGGAAAACTTCATGGCGGGGAATCGCTGTCTCCTCGTCATCCCCGGCCGCGGCAAGAACTCCCCTTTGGGCCGCAGCGTCCTCCGGGAGCAGATCCAGAGCTGGCTGACCCGGGACCCCCTGAAACGGGTCCTGCTGGCTTTCAGCACCGCCCAGCCCAAGCACGGGGGCTCGGGCGCTTTGTACATCCTGTTGCGCAAATACAAAAAGTCCCAGGGCAAGATCTTCTGGGACAGGCTCAACAAAAGCTCCCCCCCGGACATGTGAGGACCTGCCTCCGGTCTTATGGTGGAATCCTGAAGATTATATCACCACTTTTTCGAACGTGAGAAACAATCCCCTTCCCCAGTTACCCGGGGCCAGAACGGACAAGGAGTTCCGCATGGGTTTTTTTTCCAGGATCAGCAAGCTGTGGAAGAAAACGACTACCGATGAAAGCCTGGAGCAGGAAGTCCCTGCGGGAGCTGAGTCGCCTGGTGAGCCCGGCGCGGCCCTCGGCGAGGACTGGCAGAACGAGCTCCTGCAGAGCCTGCAGCAGGCCGAGCCCAGACTTTCGGTCTGGCTGGACCTGGTCCTGCAGGAAGTGGATAGAGCGGATGAACAGCTCTGGAACAGGCTCTTTTTTCTCCTGGACAGCCTCCAGGTGCCCCGCGAGGAGGCCGAGGAATTCGTGGAGAGCTTTCGGGGCTGGCTCCGGGACATGGAATATGAGCGCGTGGAGGAATTCCGCTCCGAGCTGCAGTACCGCCTTGCCCTCGCCCTGGACCTCGAGGACGAGGAGGACGAGCGCAGCAGGCTCTTCGAGAAGCTCTCCCACGGATTGACCAAGACCAGGCAACAGCTCTCTCGCAGCATCGATCAGCTCCTGAGCCGGAGCGACGAATTCGGGGACCAGTTCTGGGAGGAGCTGGAGGAGATCCTCATCACCGCGGATGTGGGCTTTCAGACCACCACCACTCTTGTGGACACCCTGAAACAACGCGTCCGGGACAACGAGATAACCACCTCCGAGGCATTCAAGGAGCTCTTCCAGGAAGAGCTGGCGCGGATGTTTCCCGCGCCTCCCAAGCGGATCAAGCCCATCCCCCCTGAAATCGTGCTCATGCTGGGCGTCAACGGAGTGGGCAAGACCACGACCATTGCCAAATTGGCCCACAGGGCCCGCATGCAGGGGTATTCTCCCCTTATCGCCGCGGGAGACACCTTCCGCGCGGCGGCCATCGAGCAGCTGGAGATCTGGGCCCAGCGAGTGGGGGCGGGCTTCTCCACCAAGGAGTCCGGAGCGGATCCGGCTGCCGTTGCCTACGAGGCCCTGGACAGAGCCCGCTCGCAGGGATATGATCTCCTGTTTATCGATACCGCGGGGCGGCTCCACACCAAGACCAATCTTATGGAGGAGCTGAAGAAGATCAAGCGGGTCCTTTCCAAACACCATTCCGGCAGCCCCCATCGGAGCATCCTGGTCGTCGACGCCACCACCGGCCAGAACGCAGTGTCCCAGACCAAGCTGTTTCAGGAGAGCATCGGCGTGGACGAAATCGTCCTCACCAAGCTGGACGGCACGGCCAAGGGCGGCGTAGTGCTGGGGATCAGCCTGGAACAGGGAGTCCCCATCACCTACATCGGGCTGGGGGAAAAGATGGAGGATCTGCGTCCCTTCGACGGGGAGTCCTTCGCCCGCGCCCTGCTGGAATAACCGGTTGAAGGCGTTCGCGCCCCTTACCCGCGCCAGGCGCCAGAGGCCGAATCAGCCGATCCACTCGAGCCGTATCCCCTAACAGGCCGTTGAAAAAGTCCTTATCAGGCAGGGCGTTCAAAAATTCCAAGTGCAAGGCGCGA
>JAZKRN010000070.1:0-12420 GCA_036628655.1 Desulfohalobiaceae bacterium
CAATCAGACGCCCTTTTGTCACCTCAAATAGGTGCCGGACAACGCAGCAATTGGATGATTGGGGGCGCCCTGTTAGCCCAAGTCGGCAGCGATCCCTTCCAAAGCCCCCCATGCACTGGCCAGACACATACCGACACCACACTTGAAGCGCATCCAGTCCGCGTGGGCCAGGATGGAGCCGATTGCGTACAGCCCGCTGCATACGAGCCGCCCCTTCTCATCCACCGGCCGGAAATGAGCGTCCGTTTCCAGACCGGCGCGATCGACCCCGTGGCCCTCTGGATCGAAGACATCCGGGCTGTGCCAGGAACTTCGCGTCTCCGGCTGCGCCACTGGCAACTGGAACAGGGGCTCCCGGATTCCGTCCCGCTCCCCCTGCAGCCCGTGGCCCAGAAAACGTCCGCTCGCGAGCACAACCGCGGAGCACCGAATCTGCTTCTCCGGTTCCTGCCTGTCCGTCTGGAGCAGAAAATCGTTGTCCCCAAGGACTCTGGCGCTTTGAACACGTCCGTGTATCAGGGACCGGAACGCCTCTTGGTCCCGAAAGGCGCTGTACAGGGCTTCCCTGATCCGGGCACCGGGTACCGGATTGGGCAGGGTGGGGATTTCGAAAACCGGAGCGCCGATCATCTCCTGGAGCTGGTTTCTGACCCTGTCCGGATCGTTGACTCCAAGCACGGCGGGCAGGCCCACGGCCTCTCCTTCTCCGAGGCGACTGTGGACGGCCCTGGCCAGCTCCCTGAGGTTGTGAGGGTTCTCCAGGCTCCGGGCGAGAAGGAAAGGCCTGGCTTCGCGGCCCCGACTCGAGCTGGGCAGGGACAGGGAATCGCTCCGCGCCCCGGGCCAAACCCCGCCCAGAGCCGCGAGCATGCCTTGCGCGTCGAAATCCTTCATCCCCTCGATATCCAGCACCAGGCAGGGCGTGTTGTTTTCCCGCGCCTCGATGCCGGGCCACATCGTCCCGGGCACGCGATAGGTGGGCCGGAGTGTGCCGAGCTGGGTGGGGAGGAAAACATTTTGCTCCCCGAATCCGGTGTATTCTACTCCCTGGCTCGCCAAAACGCTGCCGATACGGTCCAGGGCGCGGGCGACGGCATCCGCGCCCGGCTTGGTGAGCGGATGCTCCGGAAAGCGTTCTCCAAGGTCCTGGAGGGCGTGCCAGGGGTCCTCGCGTGGAACCTCCTCGCCGGGCAAGGCGCCAAGCAGGTCGAACAAACCGCTGCTCAAGTCCGTTGCCCCGGAGGCGCCGACAATGGCGACACTGCATCCCTTGTCCGCCGTGAACTGCGCGGCGGCGAGGCCGGCGAGACCGCAGCCGATCACCGCGACGTCGGCATGTATGGCGCGCGTCTTGGTCATTTTGTGCCCCGATTCCAGGGTGCTTCCAGGCTGAAAAAGCCGCAGTGCATGCCCTGCGTAAGCTCGGCCTGGGCCAGTTGAACGCCCCAGAGCACAGGCCGCACCCCTTTCCAGCGCTCCCTGAGGAAATCCCTGACCCATTCCGCCTGTTTCGATTTCTCCCCTTCGCCGAAGAGATACTTGGGGACCCTGATGCTGCAGAATGTTCCCTGACACGGCCCTTTGCCCATCCTGCTCCTGAGCCTGAGGGCGGTGAGATCCGGGCTGAGGTGCTGTCTGGGAGTTGTTTCCGCAACTTGGATCAAATCGCTCCGTGGAACCATCTCGCACTCGCACAAAAGCGGATCATCCGCCCGCTCCGTGCCCAGTCCGATCCCTTCGGCCGTCCGATGCGCCAGCAGCGCTCCGTCTCCGGATCGGGGCAGGGGCTCCAGTTGCGTTCGGCAGGCCGCATCGACATTCAGCTGCTCGCAGATCCGATCGGCGCATTTCTCGGCCATGAGGCGATAGGTGGTGAGCTTCCCTCCGGTGAGGGAGAGAAGATTTCCCACCCCCTCCTCGCCGTGATCCAGAAGGACGAATCCCCGACCAGCGGAACGTTCCCCGCCGGACTGTTCCCCGCCGGAGGAATAAATGGGCCGCACTCCGGCGTAGGCGCGGATGTATCTGACACTTGCCAACTCGGGCAGCATCCGCGACCCCTCACGCACCAGGGCGTCCACCTCGTCAACAGTGGGGGCGATGGAGTCAAGGTCCGGCAAATGCACTGAGGTGGTGCCCAGGATGGACACATGGCCTCCAGGGACCAGGATGTCGCCGTCTGCAGGATGGCGCAGGCGGTTGATCACTCTTTGGGCCAGGCGGGAGGCGGTCACGGCCATGGTCCCCTTGGAATAGAGCATCTCGAAGGGAGCTCCCGCCATGGCGGCCACCCTTCCCGACCAGGCGCCCGCGGCGTTGACCACGATCCGCGGCTCCACGGTCCTGGTTTCGCCATTGTCCCCTTTTGAGAGACGAGCCCGACAGATTCCCTCCGAATCCATCTCGAAGCCTTGCACCTCGGCAAAGGGCCAAAACTCCGCACCCAGCTCCATGGCCTGGGCCATGTTGTCCAGGGAGAGCCGGAAGGGTTCCACGGCACCGTCCGGCACGAAATAGGCGGCCTTGATCGCCTCCGAGAGCCCCGGCTCGAGCTCACGGGCTTTTTCCGGGCCCATCGCCTCCGTCTCGATTCCGCACTCGGAACAGAGCCTTGGGAACTTCTCGATGTACTGCTCCTCGTCGCCCTGGACGGCCACGAACAGGCCTCCGGTGTCCTCGACGCAGTGCGGGGCCAATCGCTTCAGCAGGGCGGACTCCTCGCGGCATTCCCTGGCTGCCTCGGGATCGGCGGCAACATATCTGGCCCCGCTGTGCAGCAGGCCGTGATTGCTCCCGGATGCTCCGGAGTTGAAATCCCCCTTGTCCACGACAATGCTGGCAATGCCACGCAGGGCCAGATCCCTGGCCAGGCCCGTTCCGGTGACCCCGGCCCCGATGATGAGAACCTGTGTTTGCACAGTGCTCCTTTCTCAGCTTGTATTCCCCTTTGACAAAACGGCCTGACCGGACGTATGGGACCCGCATCGGTCCCTGTTCATCGAGGCATCGGCGCGAGGTTGATGTCGAACCACGGGCAACCCACAAAGGAACGGCTTATGCTGAATTCATTCTTCAAGCTCGGGGAAAGCGGCACGGATGTCAAAACGGAGGTCACCGCCGGGCTGACCACGTTCATGACCATGGCCTACATCATCTTCGTCAACCCTGCCATTCTCTCCAAGACGGGCATGAACTTCGAGGCGGTGATGATGGCCACGGTCCTCGCCGCGGGGATCACCACCATCTTCATGGGCCTGTTCGCCAACTATCCCTTCGCCCTGGCCCCGGGCATGGGGCTGAACGCCTACTTCACCTTCACCGTGGTGGAGCAGATGGGCTACTCCTGGGAAACCGCCCTGGGAGCGGTCTTCGTCTCCGGGTTCATCTTCCTCATCCTGACCGTGGTGCGCATCCGGGAGATCATCGTCTACGCCATACCCGATGCGCTCAAGCTGGCCACCGCCGGGGGTATCGGACTCTTCCTCGCCCTGATCGGACTCAAGGAAGTGGGCATCATCACCAGCCATCCCTCCACCATGGTCACCCTGGGCGACATCACCCAAAGCACCCCGATCATGGCTGTTGTGGGAACCATCATCATCGGCGCCCTGATGGCCAGGCGCATCAAGGGGGCCATCCTCATCGGGATTCTGCTCACCTGGATCATCGGGCTGGTTCTCGGATTTTCCCAGTTTGAGGGCGTCTTCGGTCCGCCCCCGAGCCTGGAGCCGGTGCTCTTGAAACTGGATATCATGTCCGCCCTGGAAATCGGATTCTTCGGGATCATCTTCGCCTTCCTCTTTGTGGACCTCTTCGACACCACGGGCACGCTCGTCGGCGTGGCCGAGCAGGGCGGATTCATCAAAAAGGACGGGACCTTCCCCAGGGTGAACAGGGCTCTGTCCGCGGACGCCGGCGGCACGCTCCTGGGCAGCCTGCTGGGCACTTCCACCATCACCTGCTACATCGAGAGCGCCTCCGGAGTCGCCGCGGGCGGACGAACCGGGCTGACCTCCCTGGTCGTGGGCATCCTCTTTCTGCTCTCCATGTTCCTGGCCCCGCTGGCCCAGTCCATTCCCGCCTTCGCCACCTCGCCGGCGCTGATCATCGTGGGCATGCTCATGCTCAAAGTGGTCTCCCAGATCAACTGGGAGGACGTCTCAGATGCGCTGCCGGCCTTTGTGGTCATCATCTCCATGCCCTTCTCCTACAGCATCGCCACCGGCATCGCCCTGGGATTCATCTTCTATCCCCTGGTCAAGCTCCTGGCGGGAAAGGCCAGGGAGGTGAAGCCCACCGTCTGGGTCCTGGCGGTGATCTTCGTCCTGCGCTTCGTCTATCTGGGCAGCCTCTAGCACCGTATTGCAAAAAACAACTCAGGCAGGGCGCCCCAAAATTTCAAGAGCAAGGCGCGAAAAAAGCTCAAGTTTGAACAGTAGGAACCCTACGTGAAAGCTTGAGCTTTTTGAAGCAACGCCGCTATTGGAAGATTTGGGGCGCCCTGCTACGTGAGGAATTCGAACCGCTCCGCGTCGAAGACACCCCTGTCGCTGATCCTGAGGCTGGGAATGACCAGAAGGGCCATGAAGGAAAGGACCATGTGCGGGGCCCGGAGCGGGCACCCCATTTCCCCGGCCATACGGCTCAGGCGCTCGTGAGCGGAAGAAACCTCCTCTCCCGGGCGATCACTCATGAGCCCGGCCACGGGCAGGGGAAGGATTTCCTCCCTGTCACCGAGCACCGTGGCAATGCCGCCCCTGTGACGCATAACCAGATCCACCGCCCTGGCCAGGTCCGCGTCTGAGGCCCCAACGGCCACGATGTTGTGCGAATCATGGGCCACAGAGGAGGCGATCGCCCCCTCCCGGAGGCCGAACCCCCGCACGAACCCTGCTGCGGGGTCGGCACGGCGATAGCGGCACACCACGGCGATCTTGTTCATGCCCTGTTCGAGCGAGGGCAGAAGCTCACCGTGCTCGCTCGGGAGCCGGACCCAGGTCTTGCCGGTGAGAAGGGAGCCCTCGCTCGCCTCGATCAGGGGAAAGCTCTCCCCCTCCCAACGGATCCGAAAATCCTCTGCGGCGGGCGAATGGGGCACGAAATTGTTCACAGGGCTCACGGTCCCCTCCCTGAAGAAGACCTCGCCCCCTTCCTGGACGCATTCGCCGTCGATCCAGGTCTGCTCCACCTCCATGTTCTCCGTGTCTGCCACCACGACGAAATCCGCGGGATCGCCCTCCTGCAGAAGGCCGACATCAAGGCCGTAGTGCCGCACAGGAGCCACGCTGCAGGCCTCGAGGACGTCCCATAGATCCAGTCCCCGCCTCAGGGACCGCGCGGCCAGGACGTTGATGTGTCCGTGCTGCAGGTCGTCCGGGTGCTTGTCGTCACTGCAGAACATGATCCGTCCGGGGTGTTTCTCCAGGGCGGGAATGAGCTCCTCGAAGTCGCGTGCCGCGCTGCCCTCCCGGATAAGGACCCGCATCCCCTTTTCCAGTTTGTCCAGCGCCTCCTCCAGCGAGGCGCATTCATGGTCCGTGGAGATTCCCGCACCGATATATCGCGCCGCCTGCTCTCCGGTGAGACCGGGGGCGTGTCCGTCAACCGGCTTACCCCGGCTTTGAGCCGCGCGGATCTTGGCCATGACCTCTGCGTCCTCCTCGAGCACGCCGGGCCAGTTCATCATCTCCCCCAGGAAGGGGATCTCCTCCCGGTCCAGGAGCTTGCCCACGGCATCGGCATCCAGCTCCGCGCCGGAAGTCTCGAAGGGGGTGGCGGGCACGCAGGAAGGGACCCCGAAAGCGAATTTCAGCGGCGCCTCGCGGCCGTTTTGGATCATGAAGTCGATGCCCTCGACCCCACACACATTGGCGATCTCATGGGGGTCGGAAACCGTGGCCACCGTGCCGTGCCTGAGCGCGATCCGCGCAAACTCCGTCGGCACCAGCATGGAGCTCTCGATGTGCATGTGCGCGTCCACGAAACCGGGCAGGATGAAGCGGGAGGGGACGTCTTCGCCGATCTCCCGGACCGCGGTAATCCTTCCTCCGCTGAAGGCCACCTCCCCGGGAAAACGCCTCCTGTTCACCGGATCCAGGACAATGCCTCTGACCGTGCTCATGGTTTCACCCCTGGCAGGGCGTCCCAAATCTTCCAATCGCTGCGTTGTCCGGCACCTATTTGAGTTCACAAAAGGGCGTCTGATTGACTTGGCTTCACAAATAGGTGCCGGATTCAAACTTTCACGTAGGCTCACTACGCTTCAACTTTGAACTTTTTTTGCGCCTTGCGCTTGAAATTTTTGAACGCCCTGCCTTCTCTGAATTTTCAGCAGGCTTTTGGGGGATGGAATCGCATATGCAGGCCCCCACACCGCCAAAAAGCGCTACCCGCGCACATAGCGCTCTATGACCTCGCCCAGGATTCTGGCGCCGGACCCGGTATATCCGGCACACCGGACCCGGCCCTCGCCTTTGACAAAGGACTTGATCTGCTCCTTGTCCGTCCAGTCCACACGCGTAATCTCGCCGCAATTGACCTTTCCCTGGGTAACATCCCGCAGAAAGCGCTTGTGAAAGCTCTTGCCCGCCTTCCACATGGCAGGGTCGTCCTTGTGCTGCGGCGTTTCCTTGCCGTAGACCATGCCCAGGCAGAGCACGGCACCGACAATCACGCCGCAGGTGCCGCCTGTCGAGGCGATGCCGCATCCCAGGGCGGCCATTCCCTGAACAGCCCGTGAATCCTCGATCTCAAGCTTTTTCTGGCCCACGGCCAGAATGGCCTGACCTCAATGATACCCCTGCAGCATGAAATCGCGGGCCTCTGTTTCCATCTCCTCCGGTGTCATATGCCGCTTCTCCTACCCAGTGATTCTCCTACAACACGCATTCCCGGGCCCATCCGGCCACAACGAAGCATGAACATGCGAGCCTCGCCAGTGCGCACTAATAGTTTGACAGATATACCCCGGGCTGAAAAGGCCCGTCACATCCCAATCGGAGAATGTCTGCCACGTTCGCCCTGCAGCGGAGCAATGCCGGAAAAACCCTTGTCCCCAAGGAAAACCGATTTTCGCCAGACAGCTTCACAAAGCCCGCTACAAAAAGTAGAATGACCACAATTGACAAACCTGTGTGATGCGGCACCGCATCAAAGAAAAGGAGTCGCTATGCGCACCACCGAGCTCATCGATATGCTCAACAGGGATCTGCGTGACGAGCACGCAGCCGTCTTGCGCTATCTGATCCACAGCTACACCGAGGGAGATGACACCCCTGTGGGGGCCAAGCTCCTCACCAGATCCAGGGAGGAGATGTGGCACATGCACTGGCTGGGTTCCATTATCGGCCGGCTCGGCGGGGAGCCGGAGCTCACCCCTGCGGAATATCCCTTTGAGCCCTCCAGTCGCGGCCGTATTCTCCAGTCCTACGTGACGTACGAACAAAAGCTTGTGCCTCACTACAACTCCGAGGCGGAAAAGGTGGAGGACCCCCACATCAGGCGCGTGCTCGAGCGCGAAGCCTGGGAATCCGAGTTCCACGCCAATGCCTTCCAGAGGATGCTGGACCGCCTCGACCCCGCTGAGACGGACTCCCTGCCGGAAACGGAAGCGGACCTGCCCCGGGAATTTCTGGACACCCTCCAGCGGGAGGTCGCGGACAAATACACGGAGATGCTGGAACACATCCGCCACAGCTGGGTCCTTCAAAGTGGAGATTCTCTCGGGTGGGGGCTCATGGACCAGTCCATGGGCAAAATGCGGCATCTGGCCCATTTTGCCGAGGATGTGGCGGAAAACGGCATAAGGCCGAACTTTTCCGCCGCGGAGTACTCCCAAAGCAGCGATCCGGCCACAGCCCTGCGCTCCAGCCTGAAACGCCTCCAAGAGGCCCGGGTGCGGCACAGGGAGCTGAAGGCTGACGACGAAACGCGCAAACACGCCGGCCTGGTCCTCAACCTGGATCTTACCCTGAAACAGGAGCAGTTTCAGGAGGCGGAGATCGGGGACTGGCTCAAGGAGCTGTGACCCCGCGCGCATGCAGCGGCATAGCCTTCATGACTTCACGGAATGCATCAATAGTTCTCATTTCCTTCTATTCCGGGCACAACGAAGCATGGAAATGCTGCTTGGCGAGTCGGGGCGTGCGCTGAGGCCAGTGTTTCATTCCGGCGTTCGGTGTCGGATGGGCTCAAACGAAGCGGTTCCGGCAGCCGAGATACTGTATATTCTCCTTACACCTCCTGTAGCGCGGGCTTAGAGGATGCTATTGGCAAGGTCTTCATATCGCGGACAACAAAGGCTCGCACGTTTATGAAACACGGCCCCAGCGCACGCCCCGTCGAGCCACGCTTGGCTCTTTCTCTTGATAATTCAACAAGTTAGACACACTTTCACACAAATATTTTCCCGAAAAGTCTTTGTCTCACAATACATACCCACAACCATTAGAGCCGCGGAGCAACGCCATGCGCTGGAAACAGCTGTTTTTGCCAGTACAGACCATCGATCCCCAACAGGCCGGAGAAATGATGGAGCAATCCGGCTCCGGGGAGCTGGAACTCCTCGATGTGCGGCAGCCCCGGGAATACGAAAAGGGCCACATCCCGGGCGCCAAGCTCATTCCCCTTCCGGAGCTGGAAAATCGCCTCTCCGAGCTGGACCCCGACAAGCCGCACATCGCGTATTGAGCCTCGGGCGGCAGAAGCCGCGTTGCGGCTCAGACACTCACGGATCGAGGCTTTGAGCGGATCTACAACCTCAAGGGAGGGTTCAATGCCTGGCAGGGCCGTGCCGCAGTCGGATCCGAGGAGACCGGGATGCACGTCTTCAGCGGGGAGGAGACCCTGGAGGACATCCTGATCCTCGCCTATTCCCTGGAGCAGGGTCTGCAGGACTTCTATCGCCTCATGGTGGACAAAACTGAGGAGGGACGTACCAGGGAGCTCTTCGAGGTCCTCGCCGGGATCGAGGACAAGCACAAGGACCGGATTTACGAGGAATACGCCGGATCCGTGAGCCCGCCGCCGGACAGGGGAGAGTTCGAGAGCAAAGTGGTATCGCGGTTCATGGAGGGAGGGATGACCACGGAGGAATACTTTGAGCACTTCCGGCTGGATATTGATTCCCGCGCGGACATCCTGGACATGGCCATGACCATCGAGGCCCAGGCCCTGGACCTCTATCGCCGTTCTGCGGACCGCTTCCAAGATAAACAGATCACCCCTTTCTTCCTGCGCCTTTCCGACGAGGAGAAGGAACACCTCCGTCGTCTGGGCCAGCTCATGGAAGAGATCGAGGAAGAGGGGGACTAGAGCCTTGCTTTGGAGGTTACCGGCGTGAAGCCCATTGTTCTTCTGGGGGGCGGGCACGCCCACCTGGTCACCCTCGCCAACCTGTGGCGCTTCCGCGATCTGGGCTGCCGCGTCACCCTGGTCCAGCCCAGGGAGGAGCACTATTACTCCGGAATGGGGCCCGGCCTGTTGAGCCGCACGTATGAACCGTCGCAAATCCGCTTTGCCACCCGGCGGATCGTGGAGAACCAGGGCGGCCGCTTCCTGCGGGACGCTGCCGTAGAAATCGATCCCCGTGAGCGAACCATTCGTCTGCAATCCGGGGAAACGCTGGACTACGATCTCCTCTCCTGCAACGTGGGAAGCACCGTGCCCGGAGGGATCATCAGCCCGACAGCGCGGGACGCGTACCCGGTCAAGCCCATATCGGAGCTGGAGGCAGTCAGGGACCGGATCGAGGCCCTGGTTGCGCACAAGCGCTGCCATTTTGCGGTAGTGGGCGGAGGCCCGGCCGCCCTGGAGATCGCGGCGAACGCGCGGCGCCTGGTCCGCCGATCTGCCGGGCATCCCGCACGAATCACCCTGTTTGCGGGCAATCGCTTCCTGGCCCGGTTCCCGGAGAGTCTGCGAAAGAAGTCCCGCAAGGTCCTGCGCGAGCTGGAGGTGGACCTTGTCGAGCGGGGCTATGCGCGCCAGGTGGACACTGGACGGGTCATCCTGGAGGACGGGAGCCAATGGGAACCGGACCTCACCCTGCTCGCCCTGGGAGTCCGGCCGTCCTCGCTCTTCGCGGATTCCGGGTTGGCCACGGGGGACGACGGCGGCCTCCTGGTCGACGAACACCTGCGCAGCGTGGACTTCCCGGAAATCATGGGCGGAGGTGACTGCATCGCCTATCAGCCCCGTCCCCTGGACAAGGTAGGGGTCAACGCGGTGCGACAGAACCCGGTGCTCTTGCACAACCTCTTGGCCATGATACGAGGTGAGGATCTTCAGGCCTTCAGACCCCAGCCCAAATATATGCTCATCTTCAACACCGGGGACGGCAAGGGACTCCTGTGGCGCGGCAACCTGGTGCTTCGCGGCAAATGGGCCTTTCGCCTCAAGGATCATATCGACCGCAAGTTCATGCGGCGCTTCCAGGCCCTGGAACATACTTCGCAAACAGCCGATTCCCCCAAAAAGGAGAATCCGGGATGAAACGCCTTATCCTCGCCCTCATTCCGCTTCTGTTTCTGGCGGCTCCGGCTGATGCCGCCCAGTCCGATGCGAATCTCGAGCAGTATCAGTGGAAAAACCGCCTTCTGCTCGTCTTTGCCCCCTCAAAAAATCACGCAACCTACCAAGAGCTCCTGCACAGCCTCGATGCCGCTGAAGGGGAGCTCGCCGACCGGGACATGGTCGTCTTCCACCTCTTTGAGGACAAGACGGGGTACGTCTTCGGCGACGCGATCAGACCCGAGTCCGTCACCGCTCTGCGCGACCGGTACAATCCGGACCAGGGCAGGCTGACCCTGGTGCTCATCGGCAAGGACGGCGGGGAAAAAGCCCGGCAGGTAGGCAGTTACAACCTCGAGGCCCTTTTCCGGCGCATCGACGAGATGCCCATGCGCAAACGGGAAATGCGACGGGACAAGGAAAAATAGTGCCCGGAGCAAGTTTTTTCGTGGGCCGATCGCTTCCATCGCCGCGCATGACCTTCCTTCCGGAGGATGTCGCGTCTGCTTGACAGGGCACCCCCACAGATTGTCCTCTCCCTGTGGGTACACGGCCTTGGCAAGACATCCGTGGGCCGGGGTGCGTCCCTGACCAACCGATTGTGTTGCTTGCCGGAACCGATCCCAAGGGATTGCCCATGGCTGTGCTGCTCACGACCAATCCGGGTCTGGAGCCCTTTGTCGCCTCCGAGGTGCGGGAAAAGACCGGGGCCTCCGCGGTCTTGCGGCCCCATGGCTACGAGGGCCACGTGCTTGCTGAGGAGCTTGAGCCAGAGCAGTGCCCCGGCCTTCGCTCAGCACATCACGTGCTTGTTCCGCTCACCCATTCCAATATTCATTCCCTGCAGGACATCCTCGCCACTCTCGAAACCCTTCCCCGGGACGCCATCGGCCCGGGAAAACGCTTCCGGGTGTCCTGCCGCCGTTTTGGAGAACACGGCTTTTCCAGCGTGGACGTGGAACGCCAGGCTGGCTCGGTCCTGCAAAAACGCTACGGACTCCGCGTGGATCTGGAGGGGTACGAGGAGGAAGTGCGCATCGCCATCCGGGGCGAAAAATGCAGCGTGGCCCTGCAGCGAACCCGGACCTCTATAAGCTCGCGGCACAAGCTGCGCTACGCGCCCATGGCCGCCCTGCGGGCGAACATCGCCTACGCCATGCTGCGCCTGGCCGCTCCCACCCAAAACCTTCTGGACCCCTTTTGCGGCTCGGGGACCATCCTCCTGGAGGCGGCCGAGGCCTTCCCCGGTGTCGCCCTGTACGGCTGCGACGTGAACGAGGAAGCGGTTGCCGGGGCCAGGGAGAACGCGGAAGCCGAGGGGCTCAGCCTGGACATTCGCCGTGTGGACGCCCGCGTCCTGGCCCGGAGCTACACCCCCGGATTCGACGCGGTGGTCACCAATCCCCCTTACGGCCTGCGCGTGGGAAAGCATCTGGACTACAGCCGTTTCTATCGGCACTTCTTGCGCCAGGCGCACGCCGTCCTCGCCCCGGAGGGCCGCATGGCCCTCATCGCCTTCAAGCGCAGGACCTTTCGCCGCGAGCTGGAGCACTCCCCTTTTCAGCCGCAAGAGGAATACGCCGTGGAGATCGGGGACATCATCCCCAAGATCTATCTCCTGCAAAGGGAAGAATAACTCTCATATCAACCCCAACACAGACACATCCAAGCATCCAATGCTGCGCTGCGAGTCGGGTATTGCGCTGATGCCCGTGTTTCATCCCGGAACCCAGTGCCGGGAACAGCACAAAATGAACGGATCCAGCTCATTCGAGAGAGGGGATGTCCTCCTCTCACACGCTCCAGCGCGGGCTTTCCAGGTGCTCATCACCAGTACTCCGTTCGATGACGTCGACAAGGGCGCGCCTGTATATGAAACACGGCTTCAGCGCACATCCCCGTCTCGCCGCG
>JAZKRN010000071.1:0-12220 GCA_036628655.1 Desulfohalobiaceae bacterium
TCAGACGCCCTTTTGTCACCTCAAATAGGTGCCGGACAACGCAGCAATTGGAAGTTTTTCAACGGCCTGCTAACACATCACCCACCTTCCTGCGAGACATCCAAGCCTTTCCCTTCCGGTTGATCAGAAAACACGGCGGCACTTCGGCTGGAGCCCATCCGCGAGCCATGACGGAAACGGCCTCCAAGCCAGGCCGGGACACTGGATTCACCGGCTCTCCACAGGTATCAGCCCTATTCCTGAGATATTTGGCACGCCGATTGCTTCATTATGTAAAAAGGAGATAAATACAAGCAATTCACAAAACAATCATGAAGAAAGCAAATCCCGCAATGGCATAAAATGGCATTCTTTATGCATAAATGAATTGAAATGGCGCATTATTACTTTCTACTTGCGAATCTTAAAGAGAGATACATACGCGATAAATATTTTATTAAAAATTTTATAAGTAAAAGATAACTCTTTGCTTATTTAAAATTTTTCTTCTTTCAATAATTTCTATAACAAAAAACCTAAAAAGGAGGACTTATGACGACCCAAGATTTGACCACCATTGAGCCAACAACAACTGTTGATGCCCGTGGGAGCGCCTGTCCCGGACCATTGCTCGAGGCCAAGAAAGGAGTCGGCAAGGTCAAAGTGCAGGAGGTGCTGGAGATATTGTCCAGTGACGCGGGCACAAGGGATGACATTCCGGCCTGGGCGAAAAAGGTAGGTCACGAATATCTCGGCTTCCAGGAAACAGACGGCTACGACAAACACTATGTCCGCAGACAGAAGTAGGTGAGCTATCATGAACGTGCCAATCCAAGAGAATCACTCCGGGAAAATACTCATTCTGGCAACCGAGAGCTGCGCCTATCCAGGTGCCAATGCCGTCGGCCAGGCCCACAACACCTATGCGAGCAACACATACATCCTCAAGGTGCGAGCTCCGGTCATGTTTCCAGAATGGTTCTATCTGGAGTGCTTTCACAAGGGCATCGGCGGCGTGATTGTCATGGCCTGCGGCGAGGAATGTCCCTACGACGGAGCGTATACAGCTCTTTCCCAGCGCATTGATGGGGTGTTCGCTCGAATGAAGGAAGAGAATCTGGACATTCGCAGGCTCAAGCTCTCGGCTGTCTGCACTGTGTGCATCCGGGCCTTCTTGAAGGATATCCAGGAGATGAACGCAGTCCTTCAGGAGTTGGGATCGCCCCCGTCAACGGCGGGCCAGCTCAACTGATCGCTTCTGACTGGAAGATCCGGGCCCTGCGCTGAGACCAGTTGGCACCTGCCTTACCCCGATAGGCACGGGGATTGGGGTCCCCCTCTCCTCGTGCCAGTCGAGGTCGGGCAAAAGTCGCTAGCAGATGTGGAGAGCATCTTTTCAGCGTGGATCCAGGAGAAAGAGGAATAACCCCAAGGGCTCATTGGGAAGGCTGAGATGCCACTTAGCAAAATCCCGAGCCCTGCCAATTGTCAGATATTCGCGTGGAAGATCCCCTGAATTCAAAGAAAGAAAAGCCATCTCATGGAGGAGCTATGAAGGACGATCCGGTTCACAACATGGATGCCCTGGTCCTCGGGGGAGGCATAGCAGGCCTGCAGGCTTCCCTGGACCTTGCAGATCAGGGGTACCAGGTGGCTGTTGTGGAGAAGACTCCCTCTATCGGGGGGAACATGATCAGGCTTTCCAAGGTCTTTCCCACTCTGGACTGCGCCAGCTGCATCACGACTCCGAAGATGGCTGCTGCGGCGCATCACGAGAACATCCATCTCTACACCAACTGCGAGCTTCAGAACCTGAGCAAGGAAAATGGCAGGTTCGAGGCCCTGATCCGGAAAAAGCCCAGGTACGTCAAGGAGGATCAATGCATAGGCTGCCGACAGTGCGAGGACCAGTGTCCGGTCTATGTATCCGATCCCGAGCAGGGAGATTTCGTCGCCAAGAAGGCCATCTCCATCCCCTTTTCCAATGCCATCCCCCAAGTGGCCTGTCTGGACGACCAGTTCTGCATGCTCTGTGGCCGGTGCGCCCAGGTCTGCCCCAAGGACGCCGTGGACTACTTCCAGCAGCCGGAAGATTTCGCCATCCGGGCCGGAACGGCCATCGCCAGCACGGGATACAGCCTGACATCAGTACGGGACAAGCCCCAGTACGGAAGCGGCAATCTCCACAACGTCATCAGCTCCCTGCAGATGGAGCGCCTTCTGGCTCCGCACGGACCATACAATCGCGTGCTTAGGCCTGCTGACGGCAAGGAGCCCGAATCCGTGGCCTTCATCCAGTGCGTCGGCTCTAGGGACAACAGCCTGGGCATTCCCTATTGCTCGCGGGTATGCTGCATGTACGCCATCAAGCAGGCCATGCTCCTCTCCGGAGCCCTGCCCCTAGCGGACCTCACCATCTACTACATGGATATCAGGGCCTTCGGCAAAGGGTTCGAGCAGTTCTACCAAAACGCTCAGGCCATGGGCATCGAGTTCGTCAAAGGGAAGGTTTCCTGGCTGAGTCAGGGACAGGACTACCAAGTGCGGCTCAACTTCGAGGACCAGATCGAAAGCGGCGTCACCCATCGGGACCACGATCTGGTCGTTCTCTCCCTGGGCATGGTCCCTGAGTGGTCGCCCGCACCCGACACCGCTCCGCTGAGCTGCGCCGCGGACGGCTTCCTGAGAACGCCCCATCTCCAGATCGACCCCACGCTCAGCGAAACACAGGGGCTCTTCGTCGCAGGGACAGCCTCCGGGCCCAAGGACATTCCCGACACCGTCTCCGAGGCCGGAGCGGCAGCCATGAAGGCCTCCTCCTATCTGGAAAGCCTCAATCCAGCATTCCAATGATGAGCGGGAACGGAACAAACAAGTGGCCCGTGGAGTCCGGGGATAGGTTCGCTGCCAAGCAAAAGGATCCAGAGAGGAGGTAACGTATGCTTCGAAGTGACGAGCACCAGACCTGCATCGGCCCCGGCAACAAGAAGCGGAAGGAACAGCTTCACCACACTGGCATTCCCGGAGGCCGCTCGGAAGCGCAGCAGGACCGAACAGGGTGGATCATCACGCAAAACGTCCGCGACCGCATGACCGACCCGGATGAGTTGAATTGCAACGGCGACGAAGTGGTGTACCTGAGCGAAACGACCCTTGATAAAACGTGAATTGAACAATGCAAGGTGTAAAAATCCATCAAGATCCCGGAGCCGACACTATGACAAGCAATCAAAACAGCCAGGAAGTCAAGATTGGCGTCTATATCTGCTACTGCGGCGGGAATATTTCGGACCATGTGGATGTGGAAGCCGTTCGGGAGCGCATCGAGCAGCTACCCGAGGTCAGTGTGGCGCGAACGAGCACCTTCATGTGCTCCGATCCGGGCCAGGAGCTCATCATCCAGGACATCCGCGAAGGAACCATCGACCGCGTCGTGGTAGCCTCCTGCGCTCCGGATCTCCACCAGCAGACATTCATGGCGGCTATTTCCAGAGCGGGGCTGAACGCCTACCTGTATGAGCACGCCAATATTCGGGAACAGGTGAGCTGGGTCCACCACGGCCCCGAGGCCACGGCCAAGGCAACCCGACTGGTCGCGGCAGCCGTGGCCAAGGCCGCGAAATTGAAACCGCTCCAGCCCATCGACGTGGCCACGACCAGGCACGTGACCGTCATTGGCGGGGGCCTGGCCGGGCTCAAGGCGGCGGCCGAGCTGGCCGATCGCGGCATAGAGGTGGCCCTGGTCGAAAAGTCCCCGTATCTAGGAGGAAAGATTGCCCAGTATCCCTATCTGGCACCATCCGGGGCAAAGGTGGAAGAGATCCTGCCGCAGCTGGCCGAGCAGGTTCTCGACTCACCCATGGTCGAAGTCCACACCTGTGCCGAGGTCACATCCTATTCCGGATATATCGGCCAGTTCGACCTCAAGATCGCCAAACAGCCCCCAACGGACGGGAACACGGCACCCACCAGAGAAGACGGGCCTGAGCCCGGAACATTTGTGCCCCAACTGGGCATCTATCCGGGAGAGCCTCCCGCCGAGCCCGGGGAGCAGGAGCTGCGAACCGGTGCCATTATCCTTGGAACAGGGTTCGATCCCTACACCCCAAGGAACGGGGAATACGGATACGGCTCCCTGCCGGAGGTGGTGACCCTCCCCGAGCTTTTCCACGAGCTGGCCCGGGGCAATGGAGAAGGCAAGCAGCAACAC
This sequence comes from Desulfohalobiaceae bacterium, assembly GCA_036628655.1. Taxonomy (GTDB): domain Bacteria; phylum Desulfobacterota; class Desulfovibrionia; order Desulfovibrionales; family Desulfothermaceae; genus JAIPDU01. The sequence goes on from JAZKRN010000071.1 coordinate 4,190, forward strand.
CTCCAGCTCTGGGGAAGGGAGATCCGGAGCGTGGTCATGATCCACTGCGTGGGCAGCAGACAGATCCCTGGCATCCACGAGGAGAGAGAGGACGGGACCCTGAATGAGCACTGCTCCAGAACCTGCTGCACCACGCTGATCAATGCGGCCAACAGTATTCGGGAAGCGCACCCGGGAACGCAGGTATTCAACCTGTATCGGGACATCCGCGCCTACGGACGCGGCCATGAAGAGCTCTACGAGCAGGCCTGCAACAACGCAGTGCGGTTCCTCCGCTTCAATCCTGAGGACGGGCCGGAAATCGTGCACGGCCAGGAGACAAGCGCCCTGGAGGCGAGAGTGCGGGACACCCTCACCTTCGGCGAGGAGGTCCGAATACCGGCCGACCTGGTGGTTCTCGGCGTGGGGATGGAACCCGGCAAAATCGGCGAGCTCAGCAACCTCATGAAGCTTCCCGTGGGCTCCGACGGATTCCTCCAGGAAGTGCACCCCAAGCTGCGGCCTGTGGAGATCGCCACCCAGGGCCTCATTCTGGCCGGGACCTGCCAGGCTCCCATGGACACCGCAGAAACCTCCAACAGCGCTGCTTGCGCCGCCGCGAAAGCAACCTCCCTTCTGGACAAGGGATATATCGAGCTCGATCCCTTCGTGGCCGAGGTCGACGAGGAAAAGTGCCAAGGACACGGCTACTGTGTCCAGGCCTGTCTCAAGGACGGAGCTCTCGTCCTTGAGGAGCGTGAAGACAGAGACGGCCGGGAGAGGGTGGCCCGAGTCAACCAAGCGTTGTGCCTGGGATGCGGCGCATGTGTTGCCGCATGTCCCGAACAGGCTATCGAGCTCAAGGGAAGCACGCTGGAGCAGTATCGATCCATGGTGTCCATGATTGTCAGGGACGATCTGCTGCAGGTAAGCCCCGCGCACGCTGAATCGTGAACCCGAACCAGGACAGGAGGCCTCTATGGGCAGCCCGAATCAAGACACCTCCAAGATGCGCTCCGAGCTCAAGGAGCTCCGGCGTTCCCGGAAGGAACACATATCGCGAATCAACGAACACATGAAGGAGCAAAAGCGGATCATTCAACAGATCAAGAGCGCCATCCGGGAAGAGCCGAAAACCGTTCCGGAAATCGCGGAGGAGACCAGCATCGAGCCGCCGCAAGTCCTGTGGTTCCTGGCCTCGCTCCGTAAATACGGCGAGGTCGAGGAGGAGGCGAAAAAAGGCGATTACTTCCAATACGCCCTAGTCCAATCAAAAAGCGAGGAGGCGGGGACATGATCTGCGTCAACCCCGAACTGGAGACCGAGCTCAGACAATTCGGCCTTGATACATCCCTTTCCTGCTTCAATTGCGGCACTTGTGCGGCGATTTGTCCATTGCACGAGGACAACTTCCCCAGACGTTTCGTCCGTTATGTGCAGCTCGGGGCTCGGGACAGGATTCTGGAGGCAGGGCCCGAGCTCTGGCGCTGTCTTCACTGCGGCCTCTGCACCGCCACGTGCCCCCGGGGAACGGATCCCGGTGAGCTCATGCAGGTTCTCAAACGCTTTGTTCTTCATCATTGGAGGAGGAACTGAATATGTATCATCCCCAGGACATCGTCGAGCTCCTCAGGGACAACCTGTTCAAGACCGGAAATCCCTTCGGGCTCTCCAGCCAACGGATCAACACATGGTGGAAGGATGCGGGACTACCGCAGCAAGGGGAGTATCACCTCTTCACCGGCCTCATGTATCAAATGCTTCCCTACATCGAGGTCGCGACAGACCAGATGGAAAAGTGGGAAAACTCGCGCCTCGCGGACAACCTTTCCTGGCTCCGCTACATACCCAAGTCTCTTGCTGGCCTAGGTCTCAGCATAATGACACCTGGACCGGAAAAAAGGCAGTATCAACAGACCCTGACAAGCATCTCCAGTCTGTTGCAGCGTTCCGGGGTCGACATCGCATACCGACCCGACGCCGACTTATACAGCGGGATCCTGCTCTACGACCTGGGCGATGTAGACGGTTTCATCCAGCACGCCGAACGCGTCCTGCAGGGGCTCCGGGCAAAGGGAATCAGCAAGGTGGTCACTGTGGACCCCCACACAACGTATGCCCTCAAGGTACTCTTTCCCTATTATCTCGGCCCCACACTGGAGGTCTCCGCCTACTTTCAGCTCCTGCGGCTCCAGGGGAATGGACAGGCGAGCGACATGACGATTCATGATTCTTGCTTCTACAGCCGCTTTCTGCAGATCTCGGACGTTCCCAGACAGATCCTTGCCGATGTCGGAGTGCGGACCCGGGACATCCAGAGCAACGGTGCTTACACGCATTGCTGCGGCGGTCCTGCGGAATCCATTTCACCGTCCCTTGCCAGGGAGGTCGGCGACCACCGTTTCGACCAACTCAAGGAAAACGAAACTCCGATTGTTTCCATGTGTCCCATCTGCTTTGCCAATCTACGAAAAAATGGGGCCGAGGTCCACGACCTGGCCACTGTGCTAGCTTCGCACGCCGAATGATCTCTCACGAAAAATAAACTGCATAAGGGAGGAGTTATGCCTGAGACAGAAAAAATCGTTTATATCCTGACTCATGCCGGTGAGGACCCGGAGAGGGCCACCTTCCCCTTCACCCTGGCCACTGCGGCTCAAAGCATGGATATCGATGCGGTCATCGCCCTACAGGGAACCGCGGTCTTCCTGGCCAAGCAGGGATATACCAAGCACGTTGCCGCATGCGGGCTCAAGCCCCTGAATGAGCTCATGGACACTTTCCTGGAGCTGGGTGGACGCATCCTGGTCTGTCAGCCGTGCATCAAGGAACGCAACATCCAGGAGGAGGATCTCGTCCCCGGCGCAAGCATCACGGCCGCTGGCCAGCTCAATGAGGAGATCCTCTCCGCTAAGGCCACCCTCGTCTACTAGGGGACATCATTTGATGCAGAAGTCCCGGACGGGCATTGCGCTTTTGGGCTGCGTTTCCTTCTGGATCGTCTCGACAGGAAAAAAACTTCAACAAGCCCTGTGCTCGATCACAAATCAGGGACAATATAGCGAAGGAGCGAATTATGCCCAAGTGCATCAATCATCCGGATAGAGATACGAGCTACGTCTGCATGAAGCACAACATCCCCATGTGCGAGGAGTGCCTGGAATGCAGGGACCCGGACATCTACTGCAAGCACCGATCCTCGTGTACGATCTGGTTCATTGACAAGCAGAGGCGCATGGAAGAGAGACAGGTGTCCGAGTCAGGACCGGAAAGCCATAGGGTGGTCTTCTATCCCCATGAACAGGAGATCAAGGCCCCTCAAGGGACAACCGTGCTGGAGGAGGCCCAGCCTGATCAGAAGGAGATAGTGGTTCCTCACGGGACCACTCTGCTGGAGGCGGCCCAGGAAGCTGGGGTCAAGCTGAACGCCTCCTGCAATGGCAGCGGGACCTGCGGCAAGTGCAAGCTTATCCTCAATTCCGGGAACGTCATCACTGAACCAACACCCCTTCTGAGCCAGACTGAGAAGGACAAGAACTATGTCCTTGCCTGCCAGACCAAGGTCTATGGCCCGGTAGAGGCCGAGCTGCCGCCGGAAACTCTGGAAAAGAGGCTCAGGTGTTCCGGAATGGGTCAACGGGCCACAGAGGCTCTGCGGGGCTGCGTGCCGAGCCATTCCCCCATGAGAGCTGAGGTCCACCTGGAAATGGCCCCGCCCTCCATGGAGGATCAGGTCAGTGACCTGGACCGCCTCAACAGGGCTTTGAAAAAACAGGGGTTCGAGCCCGAGAAGATGAATGTCAGCTTGGAGGTTATCCGTCAGCTGGCCAGCAACCTGAGGGAGGAGAACTGGAATGTTACCGCCTCGCTGATTCGCAAGAAGTGCTCCAACGAGATCCTCAAGGTGGAACCGGGACACAACGGCCGAAAGAACCTGGGAGTGGCCATTGATCTGGGCACCACGACCATCATGGTCTATCTGGTCGACATGGACGACGGCACGGTTCTGGCGGCCAACGGCGAACACAACAAGCAGTCCGCCTGCGGGGACGACGTCATCAACAGGATGGTCTGCGCCGAGAAAAGGGGCGTGGAAAAGCTGAGCAAAATGGCCTTGAACACGATCAACGGAGTGATCAACGAGCTTCTGGACAGTGTCGGCCAAGATGCGGACAAGGTAGGCAACGTGGTTGTCTCCGGAAACACAACCATGACCCATCTCTTTCTGGGCCTGGAGCCCAGGTACATCCGCCGTAAGCCCTTCACCCCCACGGTCAGCGAGTTTCCCGTGCTGAAGGCCTCGGAGACCGGGCTGAGGGTCGATCCGGCCGCTGCGGTCTTTGTCATGCCCGGCCCAGCCAGTTACGTGGGCGGAGACATCGTGGCCGGTATCCTGTATACCGGCCTGCACCAGGCCGAGGACATGGTTCTCTTTGTGGACGTGGGCACCAACGGAGAGATTGTCCTGGGGAACAAGGATTTCCTGGTCACGGCCTCGTGCTCGGCGGGACCGGCTTTTGAAGGCGGGGGCATTAGATGGGGCATGAGGGCCGAGGAAGGCTCCATAGAGAACGTAATCATTGACCCGGACAGCAGAGAGCCCGAGCTGTCGACCATCGGCGATAAGAACCCCAGGGGGATCTGCGGGACCGGCATGATCGGTCTCCTTTCCGAGATGATGCAAAAGGGTGTTATTGACCAGAGGGGCAAGTATCTCCTGCCCGCGGATCATCCCAGAATGAGGAATATGGGAGACGAAAATGGATATATTCTGGAGTTTGCGGACAACACGGATATGGGCGAGGATATCGTCTTCCTGGAATCGGATATCAGCACCCTGCTTTACAGCAAGGGGGCCGTCTTTGCCGGATTCAGGGTCCTGCTGGATCAGGTCGGCCTGACCTTCGAGGACCTGAACCGGATCCTTATTGCCGGCGGCTTCGGGGAGTACCTCAACGTGGATCAGGCCGTGCACATTGGTCTGCTGCCGGACATCGACCGGGACAAGTTCCACTTCATCGGCAACAGCGCCATCGCAGGATCCTACATCTGTCTCCTGAGCCAGGAACACAGGCAACAGGCCCGGACCATCAGCAACAGCATGACCTATATAGACTTCAGTGACAGCAACAGCTTTATGGACGAATTCACCTCAGCCCTGTTTCTGCCGCATACCGAGGTCCATCTCTTTCCCAGCGTCATGAGCGCGTTGGATCGGGCTGCGGTCTGCTGACTCTTGATAGCGAACGAGATCCGTCCTTGATTCAAATCGATTTTTTTCTTAGTCTTTCTGGATAGCTGTCGATGCACGATGTGTTGACTGTCCAACTTCAGGCGTCTTTGGGTGCTTTATGAAGGATCGTGCTGTGCTGCACCTTATTCTTGAAGGTCTTTTTCTTGCTGTCGCGTTACCGCTTTTTTCCGCTCCCGCATACGGTCAAATGGACTCCTATCTCGGAATTGGAGCCGGAGTTTTTAATGTCATGGACTCGAATTCTGGAGTATATGGCCTGATCGACTATCGCCCACCGTTCGGGATTTACGGCATAGGGACCTGGATAACATTGTCTGCCACCGAAGACCAAGCTGGCTACTTTTCAGCTGGAATACTCAAGGATTTCTATTTGTCGAAGTCGTTTGTCCTGACGCCGAGCTTCGGCATCGGCATCTACAACCGGGCTGAAGAGGAGCTGGTCCTGGGTCATCCGGTGGAATTCCGTTCCGCGTTGAAGCTCAGCTATGAGCTGGAGGATAAGTCCCGCATCGGAGTACGCTTTGGTCATGTCTCCAATGCGGATCTAGGGGAAACCAATCCGGGATCGGAATTCCTTTCCCTGATCTACAGCATCCATTTCAACAGCCAATAGGGGTAAACCTAACTGCCGACAAGAATACGATCGCTCAATTAAGTGAAAACGACTCATTAAAGGCGCATCCTATACGTAAAGGAGCAGTTATGAATGCACCATCCCGAGTTCTTGTCATTGGCGGCACTGCCTGCGGACCCAAGACGGCAGCACGTGTCAAGCGCTTAAACCCGCAAGCTCAGGTAACCATCCTGGAACAATCCGAGACCATCTCCTTTGGTGCCTGCGGAATGCCCTACTACGTGGAGGGACTTTTCGAAGACATCAACACGCTGATTGAAACCCCTGTAGGAGTTCGACGGACCAAGCAATTCTTCAAGGACTGCAAAGGGGTGGATGTTCACACTGGCACCGAGGCGACACAAATAGATCGGGATAACAAGCGCGTTTTCGCTCGGAGAAAGGACACGGGAGAGGAAGAAGAGCACCCCTATGACAAGCTCGTGCTCGCAACAGGTGCCAGGGCCCTCCGCCCCCCGATCCCCGGCGTGGACCTGGGACGCGTCTGGACCATGAAAGCATCCCAGGATGCCGAGACACTCTCCCAATCCATATCCACACAAGGCCTGCGGAAAGCGGTAATTCTGGGGGCGGGCCTCATCGGGGTGGAAATGGCCGAAGCCCTGACAAAACGTGGCCTGGAGGTCACTCTGGTGGAAATGTTCGACCAGATCCTTCCCGGGATGCTGGACAAGGAAATGGCTATGCTCGGTGCCAAACACCTGAGGCAACAAGGAGTCGACCTCAAGCTGGGCTCCAAGATTACCGGGTTCCAGGGTGAAACGAATGTTGAGGCGGTCCAGCTGGAAGGCGAAACCATTCCAGCCGACATGGTGCTGCTTTCCGCAGGCGTTAAGCACAATGACGAGTTGGCCAGAGAGGCCGGTTTGGAGTGCTATGAAAAGGGCGGGATCAAGATCAATCATTTTTGCCAGACCAGCGATCCGGACATCTACGCCGGAGGCGATTGTGTGCTCAATGGATATCTGCATCCTATATTGCGCTCTCCCCTGTACGTGCCCCTGGGCTCTACGGCCAATAAGCACGGCCGAGTGATCGCCAACAACATCGCGGGGCATGCATCGACCTATCCGGGGGTCCAATGTACGAGCATCTGCAAGGTCTTTGACTACACATTCTCCAGAACCGGCCTCACGGAAAAGATGGCTCTCCAGGAAGGATACAGTGTGGAAACCATGATCGTAAGCGGTGGGGACAAACCCCACTACATCCCGGGACATGCTCCGCTTGTCGTCAAGCTGGTAGCCTCCCAACGGGACAGGACCATCCTGGGGGCCCAGATCGTCGGACCGGGCGTAGCCGACAAGCGAATCGACGTAGCCGCAAGCGCCATCGCGTTCAACGCGACCCTCGACGACTTGGCCAATATCGACCTGAGCTATGCGCCGCCCTTCTCTCCCCCTCTCGATCCGATCACAGTGGCCGCCTTCGGCCTGAACAACAAGATGGACGGCCTGGCCAATGGTCTTCCTCCCTTGAAGGCCAAGGAAATAATGGACAACGAACCGGATCTCGTCCTACTGGATGTCAGGGGGCCAGAAGAATACCGCCAGATGCGCCTGCCGGACCCGCGACCGGAGGGATGTGAGCAACGAATCGTTCACATCCCTCTCGGCCAACTCAGATCCAGGATTGACGAAATACCGAGGGATAAAAAGGTCCTGGCATTCTGCAAGATCAGCATGCGCGGCTACGAGGCGCAGCGAATCTTGGAGGCGGAAGGATTCAAGGATGTCTGCTTCATAGAGGGCGGCCTGGTGGGATGGCCTCTGGAAGTCGAAACCGGAGAGCCGCAGCGATGAAATGAACAAGAAGAAACAGGAGAAAACCGGGCTGCTCCATGGGATAAGCCGCTCCCTTCGCTTTATCATGGAACAGCATCCGGCATGACCCCTTAGGACTGACAGCGACAAGGATGGGGGCTCACACCCCCATCCTCTCATACCACCGAGCATACATTCCCATCCCACGACGATTCACCCACCATATTGCATACGGCCCCATTGCCCGCACAGAAACGCGTGACTCCATGTGTCGAAGCAGCCCTCGGAAGTAGAAGGAAGGGCAGACTGATTATTGTTTACTCTACCGCAGCCGCTATTTTTCACCCTGTGAAATCCTGCCTATGGCAGGGAGCCCGCCGGGCTCATTTCACAGGGCAAGC
>JAZKRN010000072.1:0-12076 GCA_036628655.1 Desulfohalobiaceae bacterium
CCATGGACTACCTCTGGCAGGGACTCACCCAGGCCTTGGCCATACTCCTCTCCGGAGATCCGGAGACCTACTCCGCCATCTGGGTCACCTTGAGGGTGTCCTCCCTGTCCATTGCCGCGACCCTCTTTCTGGGCATTCCCGCCGGATTCGCCCTGGGAGGCTTCAGCTTCCCAGGAAAGGGCCTCGTGCGGCTGGTGGTGGACACCCTCCTCTCCTTCCCCACCGTGGTCATCGGCCTCGTGGTCTACATGCTCGTTTCCCACAGGGGGCCCCTGGGCGAGCTGGAGCTCTTGTTCTCCCTGCCCGGCATCGCCGTGGGCCAGACCATTCTGGGCCTGCCCATCGTCGTCGCCCTGACCGCCTCGGCGGTGGAAAACGCCGATCCCCGAATGAAGGAGTCCCTGCTCACCCTGGGCGCGAGCCGCCGCCAACAGCTTTGGGCCACGGTGCGCGAGCTCCGCTTCAGCCTGCTGGCCGCCGCGATCACCGCGTACGGCCGCATCATCTCCGAAGTGGGCATCTCCATGATGATCGGGGGCAACATCAAGGGCAGCACCCGCACCATCACCACGGCCATCGCCCTGGAGACGAACAAGGGGCGCTTCGGCCTGGGCCTGGCCCTGGGGCTGGTCCTGCTCGCCCTGGTCTTTCTGATCAACCTTGTCCTGCATTTTCTCAAGCGATACAGCGAGGCATGAACGTGGAGGAGCTCTACCGGCTGGAGGACGTGAGAAAGACCTATTCCGGACGCACAGCCCTGAGGATTCCGGAGCTGACCCTGGAGCGGCGCTGCATCGTGGGAATCCACGGCCCCAACGGCGGGGGCAAGAGCACCCTGCTCCGGATCCTGGGCCTATTGGAGGCAGCGGACAACGGTACACTGCGCTTTCTGGGCCGTCCGGCGGGTCCAGGTAACCTCTCCCTGCGGCGGCGCATCGCCCTGCTGCCCCAGAACCCCTACCTTCTGCGCCGCTCCGTCCTGGGGAACGTCCTCTTCGGCCTCAAGCTCCGCGGAGAGCGCGGAGCCCATGATCTGGCCGCGCAGTCCCTGGAGACGATGGGGCTTCCCTATGACCGCTTCGCCCACAGGAAATGGCGCGAGCTTTCCGGAGGCGAGTCCAGACGTGTGGCCCTTGCGGCGCGCCTCGCCCTGCGGCCCGAGGCCCTGCTTCTGGACGAGCCCGTGGCCAACCTGGACCCGGAGAGTGCCGCCCTGATCCGGCAGGCATCCCTCGAGGCGGGACAGCGCTGGGGGACGGCCGTGGTGCTGGTGGGGCACGACGTGGAGTGGCTGCGGTCTGTGTGTGAGCGCATTCTCTATGTGGAAGGGGGCGAGATCCGCGACGACAGTAGCCGAAGGTCTGAGGTCGGAGGTCGGATATCGGAGATCGGAGATCGGAAGTCGGAGGTTTGATGTCAGCGAGATTAGAACCCGCAGGAGAAACTGCCAGTCTATGCTTCGCCGCTTTCCGCGAGGCGCCTGTGCGCTCTGCGACCAGCAGAGCGCACAGGCGCCTCATTCGCGTTCATTCGCGTAATTCGCGGGCAAACAGCCCATCGACTCCCTAGAAACTCACCCGCACCGAAGGATCGTCCTTACGCGCGGCCTTGATCTCGCCGATGGCCCAGGCCTGCTCCCGCAGGCCCCGCAGGCGGAGCATCACGTCCTCGTATTCTCGCTCGCCCACCACGAGGGCCAGACCGATCCCGCAGTTGAACACCTTGAGCATTTCCTCCCAGCTGATTTCGGCCTGATCCTTGAGCCAGTCGAAAATCGGGGGACGGCTCCAGCTGCTGAACTCAAGGTCCGCCACGACCCCCCGGGGCAGGACGCGAGGGATGTTGTCGTACAGCCCGCCGCCTGTGACGTGGACGATTCCGCGGATATTGAAGTCGCGCAGGAGGTTCTGCACCGTGCGCACGTAGATCCGGGTGGGATCCAGAAGCACGTCTCCCAGCGGGCGGTCCAGCCCCTCCGGGGTTTCGTCCAGGGAGTGGCCCCCTTCGCTGAGGATCTTGCGCACCAGGGAAAAGCCGTTGGCGTGCACCCCGTTGGAGGCCAGGCCGATGACCTTGTTCCCCACCCCGATTCCGGAGCCATCCACGATGCGCTGATCGTCCACCAGGCCCACGGCGAATCCGGAAAGCTCGTATTCCCCGGACTGATAGAAGCCCGGGACCTCGGCCGTCTCTCCCCCCAGCAGGGCGCAGCCGGCCTCGCGGCACCCCGCGGCGATGCCGCTCACCACTCTCTCGGCCTGATCCACCCGGAGCTCGGAAGTGGCGTAGTAGTCCATGAAGAACAGCGGCTTGGCCCCGTGGACCGCGATGTCGTTGACGTTCATGGCCACGAGGTCCACGCCCACGGTGTCGTGACGGTCCCGGTGGAAGGCCAGCTTGAGCTTGGTCCCGACCCCGTCCGTGGAGGACACGAGCACCGGATTGGACATGCCCCGCGTATTCAGGCGAAACATCCCCCCAAAAGAGCCAATATCCTTGACCACCCCCCGCGTGTGCGTGGATTTGGCCATGCTCTTGATCCGGTCCACAAGGGTGTCAGCCGCTTCGATATCGACTCCGGCCTGTTTGTAGGCCTGGCTGTGCTGTGTCATTGCGTGTCCTCCGAAAGTGTGTGGTTTGAATCCCCAAGAGCAGAAAAAGTATATCCGGGAAGCGGGCCGGAGACAAGCCCGACAATCCCTTGTTAGCGGGCGCCGGGAGTTGACACACGCCAGACAGGCGGGCCATACTGAAAATGAGCCAATATCTCAAAGGAGGATTTATGCAGGAGGCCAGACTCTGGCGTCAGCTCAAGGAGGATACGGTGCAGTGCCGGCTCTGCAACCACTTTTGTTCTGTGCAGCCGGATGAGCGCGGCAAGTGCGGGATCCGTGAGAACCAAGGGGGGACCCTGTATTCCCTGGTCGCGGACCGGGTCGCCGCCACGAACGTGGACCCCATCGAAAAGAAGCCGCTATACCATTTCCAGCCCGACAGCCACAGTCTTTCCGTGGGCACAGTCGGGTGCAACTTCTTCTGCCTCTTCTGCCAGAACGACGCCCTGTCCCAGTCCCCCAAAAGCGGCGGCCCCATCCCGGGTGAGCCGGTGAGCCCCCAGCAGCTTGTCCAGGCTGCCAAGCAGTACGGTTGCAAGAGCATTTCCTACACCTACAACGAGCCCACCATGTTCTACGAGCTCATGCGCGACTGCGCGGAGCTCTCCAAGAATGAGGGGATATCCAATGTCATGGTCAGCAACGGCTTCATGAGCCCGGAATGCCTGGACGAGCTCGAGCCCTGGATCGACGCGATCAACGTGGATTTCAAAGCCTATACCGAGCGCTTCTACACCGAGCTCTGCGGCACCAGGCTGGAGCCGGTGCTGGAGAACCTGAAGCGGATCAAGCGGATGGGCTGGTGGCTGGAGGTCACCACCCTGGTCATTCCGGGCCAGAACGACTCCGAGCAGGAGCTGCAGGGTATCGCCGCCTTTATCCGGGACGAGCTCGGCCCGGAAACGCCGTGGCATCTCTCCCGCTTCCACCCCTGCTATCAGATGACCCAGACCCCGAGCACCCCGGTCTCCTCGCTGGAGACGGCCCACGAGATCGGCAGGAATGCGGGGCTGCACTACGTCTACCTGGGCAACGTCCCCGGCCGCAAGGAGGGGAACACCTACTGCCCTGACTGCGGCCAGACCCTGATCCAGCGCAGCGGCTTCGCCTCGGGGGGCATCGATGTGGAGAACGGCAACTGCTGCGGCTGCGGCCATCCCATCGCCGGAGTGGATCTGGGCTGACCCCCTGGCTCGTTGCCATCAGGGTACAAGCTCCCTCCTTGCCTCCACAGGACTAATGCGCTATATTTCCTTCTGCTTCGGGAAGTAGCGCAGCCTGGTCAGCGCACCTGCCTTGGGAGCAGGGGGCCCCCGGTTCAAATCCGGGCTTCCCGACCATTCACCTCGAGGGGGCACGCCGTTGGCGTGCCCCTTTTTTATAGCCGTATATCTTGGCAGCCCGTTGAAACCAGTCTGCGAACCAACCCGCTTGAAACCACGCATTCCTTCCCCTATCCTGCCCACTGTATCCTACAGCCTTCGCCATGCAGCATGCCCTTGTTTGCCTGTGGAATAAACAATGGAGTCATTATGGCTTACGAGCTCTTTGCGCCGCATGGAGCGCGTGAAACCTATGGCGATAACGCGCGGGTTCATACCCTCTTGATGCTTGGTTTCGGCACGATCCTATTGGTTGGGCTGTTTATTGTCAGCCGGTATAATTTCCTGCTTTTCCACACAATAACCGAATTATTCTCCATAGCGGTGGCCTGGAGCGTGTTTTTGCTTGTCTGGAACATCCGTCCATACATGCAAAACGACGCCCTGTTCTTTTTGGGCATTTCCTACTTGTTCGTTGGGTTTTCTGATCTTTTGCACACTTTGGCCTACAAGGGCATGGGGGTTTTTTCAGTATCCAACAGCTCCGACTTCGCCACTCAACTTTGGGTTTCCGCACGAGGGATTGAGGCCCTGGTATTGCTTCTCTTTCCTTTGCTTTGGGGCAGGCGTATACGGTCAGACGTCGTTATGGGTGCTTTTATTGGAGTCTATGCCCTCATTCTGGCATCAATCTTTTCCTGGAATATATTTCCTGCCTGTTTCAGAGAAGGCTCCGGCCTTACCGTTTTCAAGATAGCAACAGAATATATTATCTGTCTCATTGTCTTGATTGCAATTATTTTATTGTACAAAATACGTGAGTTATTGGATTCAAAAGTATATTATTATATGACTGCATCCATGTCCTTAACTATATTAGCGGAATTATTTTTTACTTTTTATACGGAAGTATATGCTTTGCCCAACCTGATAGGACATTACTTCAAGATAATGTCATTCTTCTTTATTTATAGCAGCTTGATTCATTCCGGGCTCACCAGACCATATTCCCTTTTATTCAAGGAATTGTATCAGGAAAAAGAAGCTCTGCAGGAGAGTGAAAGACGTCATCGCCTGCTTTTCGAGAATGCTGCAAACGGCGTTGCCTTGCAAGAGATCGTCTTGAATGAACAGGGCGAGCCCATTGATTATGTCCTTTCCGATATCAATCCGGCTTTCGAGGTTCATACCGGGCTCTCCGCGGACCAGGTTATTGGTCGAAGGGCCACAGAGGTTATTCCCGAGCTCCGGAATTCACCTTTTATTCAGTATGATGCACAACTCGTTCACAGCGGAGGCCCAATAAGCTTTGAGATCTATTCCGAGCAGCTTCACCGGCACTTCTCCATCAATGCCTATAAAGTGGACGAAAACCGGTTTGCGACAATTTTTCAAGATACTACAGAACGTAAAAATAGGGAAAAGCAGCTTCAGGAAGCGAAAAAGCATGCCGAGGAAGCCAGCAAAGCCAAATCCAATTTTCTGGCCAAGATGAGCCATGAGATTCGTACACCAATGAATTCCATTCTGGGCATGCTTCGGTTGGTCCTCTCGGGTCAGCTCCATGGCAAGCAGCGGGAACGGATCCAAGTGGCCAAGGAATCGGCTGAGTCGCTCCTGTGGCTTTTGAACGACCTTCTCGATCTCTCCAAGGTCGAGGCCGGGGGGTTCACTCTGCGTGAGAAGGAATTTCGTCTCCAGCGCTTCCTGAACAACATATTCAGGGAAATTGAGCCAATGGCCCAGGAAAAGGGCCTCGAGCTCCATCTCGTTGTGGACGGGAAGCTGCCTTATTCCTTGGTCGGGGATCTGCATCGATTGAAACGCATCTTGTTCAATCTCTTGACCAATTCCATCAAGTTCACTCAACAGGGGTCCATCACTCTGGAGACGGAGCAGCTTGATGCGGCAGCTCGCTCAGACCGGGATGACATGCTGCTGACCACCATCCTGTTCAGGGTTAAGGATACGGGCTGTGGCATAGATTCGGACCAACTGCAGTCCATTTTCGGGCTCTATGATCAAGGGGGACGGGAGACGCTATCCGCAGAGGAAGGAACGGGGCTTGGGCTGGCTATATGCAAGAAGTTCAGCGAACAGATGGGGGGCCGCATCTGGGCGGAAAGCACCCCCGGGGAAGGAAGCACCTTTTATGTACAGATCCCCTTGAAAACCCACAGACAGGAAATGATTGAAACGGAGCCGCAGTTACAGGAAACGGACAATGTCGATCTGCCACCTCAGCGAATTTTGTTGGTTGAAGATCAAAAGATGAACCAGTTATTCACTACGGATCTTCTGACTTCCCATGGTCATCGAGTGGTGGTTGCTGAAAACGGAAAGCAGGCTCTGGACTATCTGTCCGAATCAAGCTTTGATCTCGTGCTTATGGATATATGGATGCCGGTTATGGATGGAATGGAAACAACTTTACGAATTCGAAGCGCCGACCCCCGGATTATCCAGCCTGATATTCCGGTTATCGGGCTTTCCGCTCACGCGGTGACGGAAAAGGAAATGGAAAGCCTCCGCAATTCCGGATTCAACTATTATGTTGTGAAACCAGTGAATGTTGAAGATCTTTTTAAAAACATTCAAAAAGCACTTGGCTATAGAAATTGAACATATCTATTCTATTGAGATGTTCCTAAAACTGTTCAAATTTTATCCCGAAGTGACGTTAAAAAAAGAACATGGAGATGTACAATACATGAACTATAAAGTTGACACTGCAACATTGACGGTTAAATTTAACGGCAAATTTGATTTATTAAAGAAAATTTATGACGAATTTTCACTTCATATCGATACCGTCATTCCAGAGATGATTACTGCTTATGAAGCTGAAGACCTTAAAACCTTGGAAGAAAAGGCACACACCTTGAAAGGAAATGCTGCCTTGATCGGTGCGACTCGCGTAAGAGAGCTGGCCTTGAAAGTACAGGAAGCAAGCTCCAACGGCAATGTACAGTCGCTTTCGGGAGCTCTATCACAACTTTATAATGAGGCACAGGAGGCTCTCAAAGAACTCGATTCTTTCATATCGGATCAATCCTGAAATCAGCACAGCTAGGTATATTTTCCACACAATGCAGTCTCCGCAAGGTTTGCGCCAGGAACTGTTGGGGATTAAAGGGGATCCATGGCCAGCTTGAGCAGCACTCCTGATCGCGGTCTTCGAAACGTACCCACTGTCTGCTTTACTCCAATTACATCCCTCAAGTAATGCTTGCTGTATAACCTGGTAGGCACGCCTTGATAGTCAATCGCTCCCTGATCTTGTGCCAGTTTGCCTGTTGATCCTTCCATCTTTGGCCGTTGTCTGGTAGGCCAATGGTATTCAGAGTAATTCTCGTCTGATTAAAACCCCTTAAGGAACAGCAAATGACCACTCATCAACATAGCATTCTCTATATTGATGATGACCAGATGAGTCGTGAGCTCATTGGCGACTTTCTCCGCGAAAACGGATACTCGGTCCTGTTGGCTGAAAACGGTGAGAAGGGTCTGGACCTTTTTGCCAGACATGCTCCCGACTTGGTTCTGCTCGATCTGCGCATGCCCCACATGGATGGGCTGGATGTGCTCAGGCATTTCCGTTTCAGGGATGATGAGCTTCCAGTGCTGGTTATTTCCGGTGTTGGAGACATGGAGGACGTGATCCAGGCTATCCGCGCCGGAGCAACGAACTATGTGGTCAAATCCCTGGAAAACCTTGACATACTTAAGGAGGCAACGGACATAGCTATTGGCCAACTGGAGTTGCTCAGGGAGAAGCGACGCAGCCAACAGAAGCTGGCCGAGGCCCTGAAAGAAAAAAGTTTTTATCTCACTCAGCTGGAAGCTGTCTTCGACAGCCTGCCGGATGGGATTATGACCGTAGATGCCCAGGGAAAGATCTTCAAGCTGAATCATTCCATGTACTCTATCTGCCCCCTTGGTTTGGAGCTGTGCGTGGGAAAATCCATCAGTCAGCTTGGGGCTGAGAACGGAGAATACTGCCTCCGCATATTGGAGCGCACCCTTCGCGAAAAGCGCGAATTCATCAATTGTCGAGTGGAATGCCCCTACTTGAGTCAATTTCAGAAGACCTATTTAACCACCTCCGTGCCACTGTACAACTCTCGGGAAGAAGTCATTGGAGCGAATTTGCTTATCAAGGATATCTCTCGGCAGGAGAAACTTGAGGAGGAGCTCGAGGACCGCCGCAAGTTCAGAAACATGGTCGGCAAGAGCCCTCCCATGCAGGAGGTTTACAAGAAGATCCGCAAGCTGCTCGATGTGGACTCCACTGTGCTCATTACCGGCGAAAGCGGGACCGGAAAGGAATGCGTCATGGAAACTCTGCACTATTCCGGGCATCGCGGCGACGGTCCCTTGTGCAGGGTCAATTGTTCAGCCCTTTCTGAAAGCCTGTTGGACAGCGAGCTCTTTGGACATGTCAAAGGGGCCTTCACCGGTGCCCATCAGGATAAAACCGGCCGCTTCGAGGCGGCCCACAAGGGAACCATCTTTTTGGACGAAATCGGGGAGATAAGCCACAACATCCAACTCAAGCTGCTGCGGGTCCTGGAGACAAAATCCTTCGAACGAGTCGGCTCGAGCAAGACGATCAGCGTGGACGTACGGATCATCGCTGCCACAAATACCGACCTGGCGCTCAAGGTTCAGCAGGGTGAGTTTCGCGAGGACCTCTACTACCGTCTCAAGGTATTCAATATCCTTGTTCCCTCTCTCAGGGAGCGCAAGGACGATATCCCCTTGCTGGTGGATTTGTTCTGCCGCCATTTCAGCCGCGAGTTCAACAAGGAAATCATCGGGGTCTCGGAAGAGGTCATGAGAATCTTTATGAGCTATGATTGGCCGGGCAATGTCCGGGAGCTGAAGCACGCGCTTGAACACGGCTGCCTCCTCAGCTCCGGAGGGAGGGTTTCTGTTGATGATCTTCCCTTGGAGCTCATGAATCACAGCCGGCACAAGCAAGACGAGATAAAACAGGTCAAACCCCGGGAGCTGACCAAGGAGGACTTGGAGCAGGCTTTAGCCCGGGCCCAGGGAAACAAGGCCCGAGCAGCCGAATTACTGGGTATACACAGGAAGACCCTGTATCGTAAAATCAACCAGTTGAGCATCCCCCTCAGCTGAGCTCCCAGCCTTTATTCTTCAGACCATCCCCCTTTCCTCGCTTCCAGGAATTCAGAGCCCGTAACCCATACCCTGTCACAGGAGCCATCAGACAAAACCGGGACTTTTTTGTGTGACATGTCACACAAAAAGTGAGACATGAGATCGTTTCCATCCGCAAATAAGCTATCCTTTATTTTTCCCTCAAAAAAACAAAAAGTTTGTGTATAACCAATTGATTTTACGACTTATTTTTTGGAAAAAGAAGAAGCGGAGCTTATTCCCGTCCGGGAGAGGCCTCTTTCCGGACGGGAATGAGCTCCGTGTCATGTCTCACCTTCTTCATTCCTCTTGCCGCCTTTCATCTCCCATTACACTGAAAAATAATGAATTAACAATGTTTGGCACGATGATTGTAAATAAAAAATACATATTCCCTTTTCTTGGCATATATCCATTCCGAGACAGTTTCGCCGAAAACCGCAAAACCGGGTTCAAAAAATCAAGAGCATAGTCCGCGCTTCATGAAACCGCAAACGCCTCATCCACATTATTTCCATCCATTCGGCGGGCTTGGGCATGTAATCAGCGAAGACCTCGTTCTGAAAATCAAAAAATGAGAGGTGGATTACCATGAAATATGAGGAAAAAAACTACTATGCATCCAGCCTTGATGTTGCAGAGTTCATTCTCCAGCAAAAAGGGCCGGTTAGCCCATTGAAGCTGCAAAAGCTTGTTTACTATGCACAAGCATGGTCACTGGCATTGGATGAGGAACCTATTTTTGAAGAATCTATTCAAGCGTGGAAAAATGGACCTGTTGTCAGGAACCTTTTGGAAAACACACGCAATCAACACTATGTCACTTCAATCAATTCCGGTGATCCGTCACAAATCGATGAAGAGCTTCAAGACACCATCACTGCTGTTATTATCTATTATGGCGAAAAGTCTGGAGAAATGCTCGAGCACTTAACGCATCATGAAGATCCCTGGGTAGATACAAGGCACAAAGCTCAATCAAGCAAATTGTCAAGTATCGATGAAAAGGATAAAAAGATCATAAGCCAGAAAAAAATGGGAGATTACTATTCAAGCTTGCATGATATGAACTAATTTGTGAGCGAAAGCGATCTTTCGCATCTCCGAGCTTCTCAGCGAGCGTGTGGCCTCAAGAGGGAAACCCTTCTTCGCTGGAACGTCAATAACCTCTTCCTTCTCCCGAATCAACTGGGCCAAATAGGATCGCAACATGATCATCACCATTGGGAGTGGGGACATGCGGCAGCAAATACTCCCCTACGGGATGGAGCCCCAGTGATTCCCAAGGGCGGCATCCACCCCGAATTGTTCTAGCCTGTGGAGGAATCCTGCTCTGATATATATCACGCGTTCAATTCCGGTGGGTTACAAAATTGCAAATTTCTTCTTGACAATTCGCGAGGAAACGCGAATAGTGTATGCATTCGCCCGATAGGTATGGGCGTATGGAGTTTTAGTTTTTAACGGAAGGAAGTGTTTCATGAAGAGGATGTATGTAGGCAATCTGCCTTATTCCTCGTCCGAGGACGATCTGAGGGATTTGTTCTCTCAGTACGGCGAAGTTGGCGATGTCAACGTTGTCGAGGACAGGGAGACTGGAAGGTCAAGAGGCTTCGGCTTTGTGGAGATGGACCAGGCTCAGGCCGAAGAGGCCATGGGTAACCTGGACGGTACTCAATTCGGCGGGCGTACGCTCAAGGTCAACGAAGCCAAGCCGCGCCAATAAAACTTTCAGGATAAAAGCTACGTGCAGACTGGAGCCTTATGCTCCAGGCAGGCCATCCGGCTCGCCCATGCCGTAGCACCCAGTTCAGAAGAAAACGAGCCGTCCCTCGATTGAGGGGCGGTTCGTTTTTTTGAAGGGTCTTTCCTGATCAATCCGTGTCAGTCCTTGAGATAATACCTGCCGTTTTTGATCCCCACCTTCCCCTGGGCCATCAGCTTTCGGACCGAGGGCCGAAGCTCCGGTTTCGATGCGTTCAATTGCAATCGAAGCAGCCCTGCGTAGGTCCGCACCACCCATGACCTGCCTTTGTTTTTCGGCAGACAGATAAGACACGCCATAGACCAAAATGCTGCCCGCTTCATCCCGGCGAACCGTCAGCTTGAGCTGACGCTCCAATATTATGAGCGGATCAAAGGGTTCCTGACTGAGCATACGCTCAGCTTACCCGTGGTTGGGCTCAACTTCAATGTATTGAAAGGGTTGCACACTGAATTGTCCTATGCTTAATTGATACACAGCATTTTATTCTATTACACGCCCCCAAATCCGGAGATACAACCCATGCGTTCCTGGGTCATTTCCGCCCTCTTTCTCGCCCTTCCGGTTCTTCTCCCCTCTATTGCCCTCTCCTGGCCTGGTGACGTTGTTGAAGTCATCGACGCCGACATTCTGAAAGTCAGAAAGGGCAGCACAGAGGTCGAGGTGCGGCTCTATGGGATCGACGCTCCGGAGAGCGACCAACCCTATGGGCTGAGGGCATCTCGATTCACAAAAATGATGGCTCGTTTTGAGCGAGTGGAGGTCGAACCGGAGCACCGGGATCAACATGGACGGGTCGAGGCCCTGGTCTACCTCGACGGTGACGGCGAATGCCTCAACGAAGAGTTGGTCAAAGCCGGCCACGCCTGGGTCCACGAGCGCTATTGCCACATCAGGGATTGCGCTCAATGGCAGAAGCTCGAGCGCCGAGCTAGACAAGCTGGAAGAGGGCTCTGGACACAGTCCGATCCAGTCCCGCCATGGGATTGGAGAGGCGGAGAGCAGGACGGTTCCAAGTAGCCAGTGTCCTGGCGTAAAGGCTAGGGGTTGGAGTGAGTTTCATACTCAGATGGAGGTTTAGAGAGGTTCCTTGAGCAGCACCAACCAAGGAATCTTCAAGACCTTGTCTAAATGGAGATGGAGAGACGTGTGCGAGTTTGCAGTAAAGCTGTGAATACCTGAAGTAAGCTAGATAACAAGGTTTTGCG
>JAZKRN010000073.1:0-11914 GCA_036628655.1 Desulfohalobiaceae bacterium
AAAAAAAGTGAGTGCCGGGTCGCGCCGTCACTTCAAATTTTTCAACGCCCTGCCTAATGAGGACTTTTTCAACAAACTGTAATGTGATTGCCTTTTTGCCTACAAAAACGCTTATTCCGGAGCGTATCCTTCACACCTGCACCGCTCGGGAAGATGACTCGACAGGGCCCCGAGCTTTAGAAAACACCGTTTCGGCACCCCTTACAGCATCGAGAGGAACATTTTGCACTTGCGGCATACAGCCATCTTCTCCTTCCAGTCCCTGTGCACGTGCCCGTTGCAGATGGTTCCGTTTATGAACCAGCAAAGGGTTCCCACCTGGAACTCCCAGGCCGGGCAGTTCTCCATACCTTCCGTGGGACAGTCCATAACCTCCCAGCACGGAAGCTGATCTTCGTGCCCTCCGTTCTTTCTGGTGACCAGAAAGAGCAGCTGCCTTTCCACATGCACGGGGATGGAACGCCAGCCCTGCTCATAGCTGTGCACGGCCTTGACCGACGTGCCCAGCAATTGAGCCAGCTGCTTCTGGGTCTTGTTCAATCGCTTCCGATAGGCGGAGAATTCGCGACTATCCATATGCACTTTCTCTCAATTATAATGATCTTTAATACCACAATGTGGTATATAAGGTCAATACTCTCCTTCCTTGCCTTCTTCATCCGTTGCTACCATTCCAGGCCCCCGCTGTCGGTAATCCCTTCGACGAGGGATGCCGGGCCGTGCTAGATTCGGAGTGTTCCCGTTACAGCGACTGAATCCAATCTCTTGCACGCGAGGCCCTATGAAATTTCTCACCTCCCAGCTGCTCTACTTTGTGCGGGATCACACCGCAAAGCGAAACGTCCGCGTTCTGCTCAAGTTCCTTCTGGTGCTCGTCCTGCTCATTCTTTTGTACAGCTTCCTGTTCCACCAGATCATGCAGCTCGAGGGGCGCGAATATTCCTGGCCCGCCAGCATCTACTGGACTCTGACCGTCATGACCACCCTGGGGTTCGGGGACATCACCTTCACCACCGATCTCGGCCGCATCTTTTCCGTGCTGGTCCTGCTCTCCGGAGTCGTCTTCCTCCTGGTCATGCTCCCCTTCACCTTCATCCAGTTCTTCTACGCCCCCTGGCTCGAGGCCCAGGAGAATGCGCGGACACCCCGCTTCCTGCCTCCCAGCACACAGGGACACGTCATTCTGACCCCCTTCGACTCGGTGGCAGTGGCGCTGATCGCCAAGCTGCGCCAATACAATTACCCCTATGCCGTCCTGGTCAACGAGCAGCAGCGGGCGCTGGAGCTCTTCGACCAGGGCTATCGGGTGGTCCTGGGAGACATAGACGACAGACGAACTTACGAGAGGCTCCGCGCGGACCGGGCAGCCCTGGTCTTCTTCAACCGGGACGATCAGCTGAATACCAACGCCATCTACACCCTGCGCGATGTCTCGGACAGCACGTCCATCGTGGCCAACGCCCAGAGACACGCATCCATGGATATCATGGAGCTTGCCGGCGCGGACCAGATCTTCCACTTCTCCCACATGCTGGGCCGTTCCCTGGCGCGCAGGGTTTTGGGCATGGCCATTGGGGCCCATATCATCGGCGCCTTCGACAGGCTCTCCATCGCCGAGGTACCGGCACTGAACACCACCCTGGAGGGAAAGACGCTCCAGGACAGCGGGATACGCGACCGCACAGGAGTGAATGTGGCCGGCATCTGGCAGCGCGGGACCTTCATCCTCCCCGAACCGGAGACGGAGCTCGGCCCCCATTCCGTGCTCGTGCTCGCCGGGACCGAGGATCGACTGCAGCGCTTCGACGGGGAGTTTCTGATCACAGGCGGCAAGAGGTGGCATCCCGTGCTCATCCTGGGAGGCGGCCGCGTGGGACAGGCCGCGGCGAAGCATCTGCGGGAGAACGGGATCGACTACCGCATCGTGGAGAAAAACGAGCGACTCGTCCGAAACAGAGAAGACGCAGTTGCAGGAGACGCCGCAGAGCTGGACATTCTCCGGCAGGCGGGCATTGACAGCGCCCCCTCCGTGATCGTCACCACGAACGACGACAACATGAACATCTACCTCACCATCTACTGCCGCAGCCTGCGTCCGGACCTGCAGATCATCACCCGGGCCACCCTGGACCGCAATGTGAGCCAGCTGCACCAGGCCGGCGCGAATCTGGTTATGTCCTACGCCACCCTGGGGGCCAGCGCGGTAATCAACTACCTCCAGGACGTGCAGGAGGTCCTGGTGGCCGAGGGGCTGAACATCTTCCGCATGCCGGTCCCTGCAACCCTGGTGGGGAAATCCCTTCGCAAAAGCGGCATCCGGGAAAAGACGGGGTGCAACATCCTGGCCGCCGGGTCCGGGGAGGACATGCGCGTCAGCCCGGGACCGGACACCATTCTCCGCAAAGGCGAGGAGATCGTGCTCATCGGGACAGCGAATGCGGAAAAGGACTTTCTGAAAGCTTTCGAGCCCAACAACATCAAGCACAGCCCCACTCTCCGAAAACGAAAGCGGCCGCGCTCCGCTTGAGAGGCAGGCTGTCGCCGTCCCATGCCCTGTCATCATGGACAGCCCTCCCCGATTCAGTCACAATATGCAATAATGGGTTAAGAACCGGGATCCAGGTTCAACCCGCACAAACAAGGAGGGAACGGCATGGAAAAGTATGTTCTGGCAGGAATATCTCTGCTGCTCGTCGCGACCCTTGCTTTCGGACCGGCCATGGCCGGGGAACAGACGAAACCGGCTCCGGAGGCGAAAGCCCTGTGGAAGTGGATCACGGAAAAGAACCCCTATCAGGGCTGGGGCTACTGGCCCGGCCACCGGGGCATGTACCGCGGAAGGAGCCCCCATGGAGCCTATATCAAGTTCTACGCCAACAGCATCGCGCTCAAGGCCGCGCGGATGGGCAAGACTGAGCTCCCCCCCGGCTCCATACTGATGAAGGCCAACTACGCCAAGGATGAGGAGACGTTAGTGGCCCTGACTCCTATGTACAAGGTGGAAGGGTATAACCCCGAGGCGGGGGACTGGTTCTGGGCCAAGTACTCGCCAGAGGGCAAGGTCCAGGCCGCTGGGAAGGTGGAAAGCTGCATTGACTGCCACCGCTCCAGGAAGAACAATGACTGGATCTTCACGCCGAAGGAATAAGGCAAAGTGCGGCCGCGTTTTCGAAACAATTCGACCCGGGTCCCGGCAGTTGTCATCCCCATTGGCTGCCGGGGCCACGAACGTATCCGAAGCTTTTTTCTTGAGGAAAACGAGGGCCGCTCACCCTCTCACAACAAATCAGTGCCCTTCTCTGGTCCATCGTCCATACACAAGATCTCTCTGTGAAAGCCACTCTGCAGAAGATTCAACTCAACGAGTGCCCAGGGGTTATATACTGGATTGTCTTGTGCTCAACTGGGAAGAGCATAATGACCTGTATCATCGCCATTTCGTATCATTTGGACGGAATCCCTTATAATGTTGTATCATGACTATGAGTTATTAGCCCACTTACTCCTGTTTCGACAAGGACTCAAATGCATGGAACTCAGAACAGAAGATAAACAACAAATCAGAGAGAGCATTCAGAGCAAGTACACACACGTTGCTCAATCCCCAGAAGGCAGGTTTCAGTATCCGACCGGTCGTAAGGGATTGATGGAACTCCGACTCGTCCTGGAAGCCTTCGGATATATGCTGCGAACCGCAGTCGTGCCGCCTCGTGATGCCAAGGGCCGGACCAAAGACTGGCACGTTCGTAGTCCTCGAGTTGGTAATGGTTCCCTGAGAACGGCTTCTACTTGGCTATTAGGTCCAAATCCTTTAATTAAACAGGAAGATATTATTATTAAAGCCAATGTTCTTTTAGCATCCGCATAACAAAAGCCTTTATCTACCCCCAAATATACTTCGACTTGCATCCCACCTTGTCTAACACACAGAGACCATTCTTGATTTTCCTATTTCTCAGGCCTGTTAAGGCGTCTTCCCCGTTTCGCCTTGTTCGAGGCTGACGATTAAAGCTCCATTTAGGCCTCAACCGGTAGAAAATTTCAGGGGGAAGCGGACAGTGAAAGCGATTTCGCTCCGAAAGTCAGTGAGGTTTGCCATGCCACTCAGTATGGAGCTAACATCCTGGCAGATGGGCGTAAGAGCTAAACTTTGTCTTCTTTCCCACCGATGGTCGAATAAGGAGAGAAACAATCTCTCGCTTGTAGGGCACAAAAAGCCCTGAAAGCCTGCGGGGTCTCTTGTGCTATCAAAACCTGATAAACTAGAGATGTCCTGCCATTAATCTCCAGTGCAGGGAGCCTTAAGACCCAGAAATTCCTAGCAAGACGTGATTGAGGCTCCCAATGGAAGGCAATGGCAAATAAGTAACTATCCGATTCGCTCTCCTCACGGTTAGCTGGATAGCGTGGCCGAATTAGCCCTGGAGGTACCTGACAATGAGAGTAGCAGAAGAGGAACTCAAGCGAATCAAATGGCTGTTCCAGCCCCAAAAAGGCTCCCAGGAAGCTTCGACCCTGAATGAGGCAGTATCCAGGAGCTGAGCATTATTTTAATCGTTGAAACAAGTTTAGAGATTACTTATGGCCCAGAACAGCCACTCAGCCCAAGATACTGGATATTCAGCCCTTTCCTCGGAATATTCACTCTTCACCAATGCTCCCTTAGGCATCATCATCACCACCCCAGAAGGCCGACTTCTTTCAGCTAACCCTGCCATGGCCAAGATGTTCGGCTATGATTCACCGGATGAACTGATTGAGTCTGTAAAGGGCAATAACACTCAGTTGTATGCCGACCTCTCTGACAGAGAAGAGCTCATTCGTCTTCTGAGAGAAAACGATGAAGTGCTAAACTATGAGTGCAGGGGTATTTATCGGGATGGGTCCATAATCTGGACATCCATAAATGTCAGTACAGTACGGGACACTAACGGCAAGATCATCCATTTCCAGGGTTTTATTACGGACGTCACCGAGAGCAAACAACTGCAAGATCGCCTCAGCAGGAACGAGCGGTTTTTGGATGCCGTTCTGGAGAGTGTGCAGGACGGAATCAGCATTGTCGACCCGGATCTAACAATTCGCCGCGTCAACGAGGTCATGCGGCGATGGTATGCGCAAAATCTCCCTCTGGAAGGGAAAAAATGCTATGCTGCCTACCATAAGGCACATGCTCCCTGCTCACCTTGCCCCACACAGCGCAGTTTTCAATCCGGTCGCATGGAATATGAAGAAGTCCCCGGGCTGCCGGGATCATCAGCTCAGTGGATCGAGCTTTTCAGTTATCCCATGAGGAATGAGGAAGGACAAGTGGACTACGTGACAGAGTTCGTCAGGTACATCTCTGACCGCAAACAGGCGGAGGAAGCTCTCCGCAGGTCGGAGAACTACTACCGCGCCATATTTGAAACCTCAGGCGCAACAATGCTCATTATTGAAGAGGACACCACCATTTCGCATATTAATTCCAATTTCGAAAAACTAACAGGTTATCCCAGACATGAGGTGGAAGGGAAGAAATCCTGGACCGAATTTGTTCATCAGGATGATCTGGAGTGGCTTAAGCACTATCACTATTTGCGACGTCAGGATCCAGACGCTGCTCCACGCCAGTATGAGTTCCGCTTTATGACACGCCACGGCCAATGGCGGAATGCATCTTTTACCATAGATATGATACCCGGAACCAATCAGAGTATCGGCTCTGGGATTGACATAACTGAGCGCAATCAGGCCGAGGAGAAGTTGCTGAAACGGGAAGAACATTTGCAGGCGATATTACAGGCCACACCCGATCCAATGGTGGTATACAACAATGTAGGACACCCACAATATATTAATCCTTCTTTCACACAAGTATTTGGCTGGACTTTAGATGAATTGCAGGGACAACAGATACCTTTTGTTCCAGGAGATCAAAAGGAGCTAACTTTTACCAAAATACAAGAAATTTATAGTACAGGTGTACCCGTCAATTTTGACACTAGAAGATTGACCAAGAATAATCGCCTTTTGGACATTAGAATAAGTGCCGCAATTATAATTGAGAGTTCCTTAAAAGAGCATTACGGTTTAGTGGTCATTCTTACTGACATCACCGAGCGCAAGCAATTGGAGCAAAAACTTAAGGAGATGAGCATCTATGACTCCCTTACCGGTCTCTATAACCGCAATTTCTTCGAGGAGGAGATGAAGCGGCTATCCGACGGACGGCACAATCCTTTGGGGGTCATAGTCTGCGATCTGGACGGATTGAAATTCCTCAATGACACCCTGGGACACCAAGCCGGTGACCGCATGCTCGTCAACATCGCCGAGATACTGCGACAAAATTTCCGCTCCAGTGATATGATAGCCAGAATTGGAGGAGATGAGTTCGCAATCTTGCTTACAGATACCGAACCGGAGATGGTTGAACAGATACTGTGGAGAGTTCGACAGGCGGTCCATGAGTACAACAACTCAGATCCAGAGATACCGCTCTCCTTGTCGATGGGCCACGCCTTGGGAGAAGTGGAGCTAGCTGATATGCAGGCACTTTTCCGGGAGGCGGACAATCGAATGTACCGAGAAAAGCTCCAGCGCGAGGGGAGTGCCCGAAGTTCTATCCTGCAAGCACTCACTGTCTCTATGGAGGCGCGGGACTTCAACACTGAGAACCATTGCGACCGCCTGCAGGAGCTGGCCGCTTCTTTGGCCCGTTCACTCAACCTTTCTCAGGATCTTGTGAACGACCTGTACTTGCTTGCCCGCTTCCACGATCTGGGAAAAGTGGGCATTCCGGACCACATACTGTTCAAGCCTGGGGCCCTGAAGGAAGAGGAATGGCGGCAGATGCGCCAGCACTGCGAGATAGGTCACCGAATCGCCTCATCGTTGCCCGACCTGGAACCTATAGCGGAATACATCTTAAAGCACCATGAATGGTTGGACGGCCAGGGCTATCCTCAGGGCCTGTCCGGCGACGACATTCCTCTCCCCTGCCGCATCCTGGCCATCGCAGATGCCTATGACGCGATGACCAGCGATCGGCCCTATCGCAACGCCTTGACCCAAGAGGAGGCGATTTCTGAACTTAGACGATTTGCAGGGAAGCAATTTGACCCTGAGCTGGTGGAACAATTCATCCAGATTTTGGAGGAGCATAATTTCTGATCATCAATGTAACATACAGCTATGAAACGACAGTAGTCCAACTCTCAGGCAGCTACCCCTCTCAATTGAGATCAAAAACTTCGATTGCAATCCAGTACTCTGTGGCGATCATTTCTTGAAACACATTTACATTGAACTCACTGTTTTACAGCATTCTCCAGTAGCTCCGAGTATCCTCAAGAGTGAGTCACAGCCGCCAAGACGTCCAGAATAACGGCTAGCATTAGTCCTCGCTGTTAATCTACACTTTCTGTTGAAACTTACTCAATGCATTCTTGCTTGCTTCCTACCTACAAAGTTGGAAAACTTTCTTGTCTCCTATCCAAGTATGTAACTGACACCTTTTTCATAAATCCTCCCCAATCCGACTCAGATACTCCTGTCGGCAATTCCTCTCTACATCCAGCAGGCCCTGGAGGGCCTGATTGAAATCGTGCGCTCCTGTTGTGAAGACCCCGTGGCCGTAGACGATCACTCCCCTGTCCTCCTCGATCGCCGGGGGAACGGTGCGGCACAGCCCGAAGGGCCCAGTGCCCACCTCTCCCGGGACCACGGGATAGCCCCGCACATCGCGCTCTTCGGGGCAGCGGCGGAAGCATTCGCCTTCCTTGTCGCAGTTCCCTCTCTTGTCGCAATCCATGGACATAATCACGGAAAACTTGGGATGGCCGTGCAGCACCGCCAGGTGCCCTGTCTTCTGGAGGATATCCCGGTGCGCCGGAAGCTCGCTGGAAGCGGTGATCCCCGCCGAGGTGGAGTTGTCCAGGGGACAGGGGTCGATGTGGCCTGTGAGCTCGTCCAGGGAGCTGCTGGTCTGGGAGATATACAGGGTATCCCCATAGAGATAGGAGATGTTGCCGAAGAAGGAGTCCACAAGCTTGTATCCGACCACCATTTTCCCAGCCTGATCCATGGCCCGGATCATCCGCGCCTTGTCCCGGAAGGGGCCGCGCTCCAGCTCCACCTCCGGCTCTTCCGGCAGGGGGTCCAGACAGGACAGGGCCTTATGCAGCACCTCTCTCTGCTCGGGGTCCACGGAGCCGTTGTCGTGATCCCGGAGATAGTCGGAGAAGAACTTGACGAAGCAGGCGAAGCAGACCGAGCTGTACAAGATATAGGCCTGCTCCGGGCTGACCCAGCCGTAGGCGGCTATTCCGCGGTCCTCGACGATCACCGCCTTTCTGGTGGTCAGGGCCTGGGTGAGCGATTCCGCATCGAGGGAGGAAACAATGGGGATGTCGTGGATAAAGGTCCTGGTCTCGCAGTCCTCCGGGGCGATTCTGCCCTCGTTGGTTCGGCAGAGGTAGCTGATGATGGACCAGTACGGCTCCATAGGCGGGGAAAAGAGGAGGGAGTTGATGTTGATCCTGTCGAAGACGCCCTCCAGGCGCCCGGTGTCCGGATCGTCCCGGTTCCAGACCAGGTCCGCGTCCAGGAAGCCGAGCAGGGCCCGGCCCGGCTGGGCAAGCTCCGCCTGTTCCAGCTTGCTCACATACTTGTCGATGATGTCCTTCATGCCCAAAGCCCAAGCTCCTTCGCCTTTTCCTGGAGGGGAAGCCCCTCCCGATCCAGGCCCCGTATGCGGTAGTAGTTGCCAACGGCCTCGAGGAAGGCCTCCCTGTCCAGGGCCGGGACCTCCATGTCCTCGAAGCTGCCTCCCTTGTGCGAGAAGAAGCGCTCCGGCAGATCGTCGTCGCGGGCCGTGAATCCGTTGGAGCAGTTGAGCATCCGCTCCCGAAAGTAGATCCGCTCCCCGATATCCAGCAGCTCCTGCTGGGAGTATTCCACTCCGGTCACCGCGCTGAGCGCCTTGGCGTACTCCTCCAGGGTCGCGCTCAGGAAGGTGAACTTGCACGCGGTCAGCGAATCCACAACCGCGTTCATGTCCTCTGAGATCTTGATGATGCGCGCCTTGCCCGCAAAGCTGAATCGGTCCGTGACCACCGGCTTGCGCAGGATCTCGTGGACAATGGGATAGGAGCGGAGGTGGCATCCCCCTCGAGTGGAGGTCGCGTAGGCCAGGGCCATGCCGTAGGCCCCTCTGGGATCGTATGCTGGCAGCTCCTGGCCCTTGACGGTCATCGCCGTCCCGGGCATGCCCTGCTCCGCGGCGTACGCCGCGCTCCCCCGGGCGAGTTGCGCCCCCTCTCCCCGGCAGTCGGCGATGTCCTGGATCAGGCCGAGGATTTCCTCCGGGGTCAGCTCCCTGCCGGTGACCTCGGAGTAGCAGCTCAAGGTCGCGCCGGTGCTGATGGTATCCAGCCCGTATTCGGTGCAGAGCCGGTTCGCCTCCACAATGGTTTCTCGGCTCTCGTTGCCGATGAGCGCGCTGAAGTGGGACATGGTCTCGAATTCCGGCATGGGGCGCTTGTCCCGGGACCTGCGCTTGCACTGGATGCGGCATCCGGTGCATCCGGCCTTCTTGGGGCTGTATTCCCGAAAAAAGGCATGGGCGTTCATCTGTCCGGCCGGAGGAAAATGGGTGTGCCGAAAGTTGTCCGCCGGCATCATGCGCCTGCTGTCCATGAGGTCATACAGCGCCCCGGTGCCGTAACTGTTGAGCCCCAGTTCGCCGCTCAGGACCGGAGAGGCGGCGACCAGTCGGTTGATGTCCTCAGCAGCCTGTTTCAGCCCTTCCGGATCCCATACCTGGGTCTTCCCCTCCCCCTGAACGGTGATGTACTTCAGGTTCTTGGCGGCGCAGACCAGGCCCAGCCCGTTCCTGCCGGCGAAGAAATGGGAGTCGACCACGATGTTGGCGAAACGCACCCTGTTTTCAGCTGCCGGCCCGACAATCATGGAGGAGCCGCGACCGTCCAGCCGCTCGCGAACCTGGCTGACGCCCATCCCCTGCAGGGTACCGGCGGGGCTGAGGGAGCACTCCGAATCGCGGAGCTCGATGCCGCAGGGCTCCCGGCTCTGCCCGGTGATCACCACGCCGTCCCAGCCCGCCTTTTTGAGGATGCTGCCGAAGCCCCCCCCTACAGAGGAATCCGCCACTGTGCCGGTCAGCGGGGAGCGGGACATGACGCACATCCGGCCGGATGTGGGAGCCCGGGTGCCCACGAGCGGTCCGGTCATCAGGACCAGGGGCATGTCCGGATCGTCCCAGCCAAGAGACATTGTGTCCTTGAGCAGATAGCCCGCAAGGCCCTTGCCCCCGATATGGGCCAGATAAACCTCCTCGGGCAGGGTCAGGGTGGAGGACTTGCCCTCACTGAGGTCGATCCACAGGATTTTTCCGTGCCATCCGTACATGGTTGTCCTCTTCGACAGAGCTGCCGGATATTTCACACATTCGTGGATTTTGAAGGAAAAGGCTCCGCATACAGAGTGCCATTCCTTCGCTCCACACTCGTAGGAAACTTCATGAATAAGCAAGCCCGCACGGACATTTTCGAACCTCCTCGCGAGAAGAAGTCCGTGCGGGCTTGCTCAGATGTCAGCTTCTTTTCTTTTCAAACTGGACGCCCGGGCCCAGCGGCGGAGCCCGTCTAGCGGCCTGTTGAAAAAGTCCTTATCAGGCAGGGCGTTCAAAAATTTCAAGGGTGCGCGCGTAAAAAAAGTTCAAGCTCGTCGTTTACCCCGTGAGACCTTCTTGTGTTTCACTGGGGCGTAGTGAGCCTCCATGAGAGTTTGAATCCGGCACCTATTTGTGAAGCCAAGTCAATCAGACGCCCTTTTGTCACCTCAAATAGGTGCCGGACAACACAGCAATTGGAAGATTTTCAACGTCATGCTAGGACTCCTCCAGGGAGAGCGCGAGTCCTCTTTCAGACTATCCTTTGGTGATGGGCCTGATGAAGAGCTCCACCCGCCTATTCTGGGCCGGATCGGAGGACACGGGTTGTGTTTCCCCAGAGCCCACAGCCTTGATGCGCTCCTCGATTACTCCCCTCTGGACCAGGGCGTTCCTCACCGCTTCGGCCCGGCGCTCGGAAAGCTTCTGGTTGTATTCCTCCGGGCCGGACTTGTCCGTATGCCCTTCCACCAGAATGTTCGTCTTGCGATATTTGTTGAGCACATCCGCGACGCGATCCAGCTCCCTCAGACCGCCCTGTTTGAGCCTGGCGGAATCGAAGTCGAAGAAAAGATCCTCGTCGAAGGTGGCCTGGAGAAGCTCCCTATCCCTCCGGATGCTGGCCTGTTCCTGCTGGGCCAGGGCCTCGCGCATCTCGCGCTCCTGATTGTCCATGTACCTGCCCACCTGATTGCCGGCTATGGCGCCGACGATGGCTCCGGCTCCAGCTCCGATGAGCGTTCCCTTGGTGTCCTTGCCGATGGCCTGACCCAGAATGGCGCCAACACCGGCTCCGGTGGCCGCGCCGATGCCAGTGCCGGTCTCCTGCCTGCTCGCTCCGGCACAGCCCAGGAGAGTTGCGGCTAAAAACGCGCAGATCACAAGCAGGACTGAAATTCGTGTACCCATTCCCTTTCCTTCCTTTTTTTGTTCGATTTGAGCAAAGCCTAATCCGGATCATAACAGCCTGTTGAAAAAATGCCTTATCAGGCAGGGCGTTCAAAAATTTCAAGGGTGCGCGCGTAAAAAAAGTTCAAGCTCGTCGTTTACCCCGTAAAACCTTCTTCTGTTTCACTGGGGCGTAGTGAGCCTCCGTGAGAGTTTGAATCCGGCACCTATTTGTGAAGCCAAGTCAATCAGACGCCCTTTTGTCACCTCAAATAGGTGCCGGACAACACAGCAATTGGAAGATTGGGGGCGCCCTGATAACCGTACCACGGCCCGGTCCCGGAAAGAAAA
>JAZKRN010000074.1:0-11887 GCA_036628655.1 Desulfohalobiaceae bacterium
TCCGCCACACCCGAGCTTGTGGAATCATCACTTGGCATTGTTGCCCAATTGTTTTTCTTTATATAATCAGCACGATCCCAGTTGTATTCCATTTCCGACATCTTCTGCAACTTTTTCTGGGTATTGTTGGCCTGCTTGAACTGATAAACACAAATTTCGGCAAGCTCCTTGTCCACCGCTTTTTCGGCCTGTTCTTCGGCCTGCTTCTTAGCTGCGGTACTCATCACTGCCCATCCTGTGGAAAACATAATGATGAGAATGAGAATGGCCCCGACCACAATCCCCCAGCCAAAGGGTTTGAACTTTTCAAAATCCAAATTCATAGTGACCTCCTTGATTTCTAATTTCCCTTTGCAAGTACTTAAGGGAATTTACTAAGGAGGTCTTACACTGTCCTTACTGAAGGATTACAATTTTGAAATCCGGAATCCGGGAGGGTGTACATTCCGGAAAGGAAAAGCTCAGTTTAGGCGGGGCAAATGGAGCTTGAAAGTGGAACCCTTCCCCTCTTGGCTGGAAACGTCCACCCAACCCTTATGAGCCCAAACGATGGCCCGCACCTGGGCCAGACCCAGCCCGAGGCCCTTGTCCGTCCGATTCCTATCTTTCCCGCCACGATAAAGACGATCCCAGATCCGAGACAGTTCAGAGGTCTCAATACCCTCCCCTTGGTCAGAGACGGAAAGAACCACTTCCCCCTCGCTTTCCCTAGCCTCCACAATCAGTGGAGCGCTATTCGAAGGAGTATATTTGATGGCATTGTCCAGCAGGTTGGCCAGGGCCTGGCTGAGACGGTTGTAATCTGCCTCTACCCAAATGTCGCCATCTCCCCGAGCCTCAATGGCAAGTCCTTTTTCCTCGGCCACATAGCCGTACACCTCGGTAACAGTATCAATAACTTCGCCAACCCGAACCGGCTGGATATCAAGGTTCATAACACCTGTCTCGGCCTCGGAAATGTCCATCAGGGTGTTGAGCATCTTGAGAATCCTCTCGGACTCCTCCACGAAATCCTGCAGGGCGCGCTTGTACTGCTCCGGATCGTTCCCGTAGCGCAGAGCTGACTCTGCTATGTTTTGCATACGTGTCATGGGGGTCCGCAGATCATGAGCCACCTGGTCCAGAGACCCCTTCATCCCCTCCACAAGTGATTCGATCCTGGAGAGCATACGGTTGAAGATCCGCACTAGCTCCCCTAACTCGTCATTGGCACCGGAGTGGGGCACCCGGGCATCCATGCGGCCGGACTCGACTGAGCGCATGGTCTGGATCAGGTGACGGACCGGACGCAGGGCCCGGTGGGAAAGGTAATATCCCCCGGCGAGACCGATGAGTAACAGAAAGCCCACAACATAAAGAAAGGATTCCAAGAAGCGACTAAGGACCCTCTGGCGTTCTTCCGTGCTCATGCCTACCTGCAGCCAGGATCCGTCCGGCAGGCTAGCGGAAGTCACCTCGAGACTGTATCCGGCCTCATCGCTCTCGGTCGGAACCCTGATCCATTCTTGGCTTGCCGGGTCCACAACCTGGAGCCTGGGTACCCGAAACTCCTTCCATTGACCGGGAAAAAAGATGTGACGAGTGGTGTTGTCCCCAGCGGCAAAACGGAAAAAGAAGGGACTGCGCTTGCGATATTTCTTGCCCGCCTTAAGTTCCTTTTTCACGCTCTCCATGCCGCCCTTGGCGTAAATTCTGGACACTTCCTTGATCTGGGCTTGAATGGCCTCGCGATCGTCACGCTCCAGGGTCTCCTGAAGAAAGATAAAGGCGAGTCCGAAGAGCACACAGACACTGAGAATGAAAAATCCGGCATACCAAAGGCTCAGCTTGAACCCGATTGTTTTATTTCTGAGCTTCAGGCTTTTGAAGCGCATAGCCTACGCCGCGGATAGTATGGATGTATTTAATGGAATGGTCCTTGTCCACCTTGCTACGCAACCGTGACACGAGAACGTCCACGACATTGGTCTGGGGGTCGAAGTGATAGCCCCAGATGTGTTCCAGGATCATAGTCCTGGAAACCACTCTGTCCCTGTTGCGCAAAAGATACTCTAGCAGGGCGAATTCCTTGGGCTGCAGATCGAGGCGCTCCTCACCCCGGTAGGCTTCGCGCTTGATTAGATCCAGGCTCAGAGCTTCGTAGGTCAAGAGCGTCGTTTCCGCGGAGCCGTGCGCTCTGCGGATGAGGGCCTGAACTCGGGCCAGGAGCTCGGA
The DNA here is from genome assembly GCA_036628655.1 of Desulfohalobiaceae bacterium. GTDB lineage: Bacteria > Desulfobacterota > Desulfovibrionia > Desulfovibrionales > Desulfothermaceae > JAIPDU01. The sequence continues at coordinate 2,215 of JAZKRN010000074.1, forward strand.
GAAGACGAATGGCTTGGTCAGGTAATCGTCTCCGCCCTTCTGGAGTCCCCGCACCCGATCGTCAACACTTTGCTTGGCGCTCAGGATGAGAAAGGGGGTGGTGATTTCCATGCGGCGCATCTGCTCGATAAGGACCATACCGTCCATATCCGGAAGCATCAGATCAATGACTGCCAAATTGTAGGATCCCGAAAGCCCCATACGGAACCCTTCCCCACCCCCAGTGACCCAGTCCACGACAAAACCGGCCTCCTGAAGACCGGAACGGATGAAATCGCCGATCTCCTGGTCGTCCTCAATAAGCAACAGACGCATAGCGCATCCTTCCGAAGTTGTCCCGCAATTGCGGTAGGATTTCCTTATTTTTACCATGATAAAGACAAGCGAGCCAGGCAGGATTGCAAATTTGTAATTTCCAGGTAAGACAGCAGTAACCTTTTTCTGGCTCCTTTAAAGCAGAATAACTCGTATGCAGCCAATAGGTTGGGACTACCAACCTACAATCACTGCAAAACGGACACATTCATGAAACGCTTGCTCAAATGGATCATGGTCAGCGGGATTGGATTGCTTGGCCTGAGTCTGGTCGCCTTTGTCGGCCTTTATTTCTGGGTCAGTAGCGTCCTGCCTCGTATTGACTCCGTAAAGGACTACAGTCCCCCTGTGGCGACAACTGTATATACCAGTCAAGAGAAGGTCCTAGGCTACTTCTTCAAGGAAAAACGATTTCTCCTGCGACTCCGAGAAATGAGCCCTTGGCTCCCCAAAGCCTTTATCGCAGCGGAAGACCGGGAGTTCCGCCAGCATCCTGGAGTGGATTTCACAAGCATTATTCGCGCCGCACTGGCCAACCTCAAGGCGGGCCACATTGTACAAGGAGGGAGCACGATCAGCCAACAGGTCATCGATGCCATCCTCATGGATACAGGTAAGAGCTATCTTCTCAAGTTCAAGGAGGCGGTGTTGGCCTACCGGCTGGACCAAAGACTCACCAAGGACCAGATCCTGACCATCTATTTGAACCAAATCTATCTCGGCGAACAGGCCTACGGGGTGGAGGCTGCGGCAAGGACTTATTTCGGTAAGCACGCCAAGGAGCTCAATCTGGCAGAGGCGGCTTTGATCGCTGGCCTTCCCCGGGCCCCCGCACTTTACAACCCATACGAAAATCCTCAGGCGGCGCGTTCCAGACAGCGCTACGTCCTGGACCAGATGCTCTCCGCGGACATGATCTCCGCGAAAGAACACGCCCAAGCCCTGCGCAAAGAGCTCAACTACCGCAGAATGGCCGCTCCCACCTGGAGCAGGCTGGGATATGCCTTGCAAACAGTGCGCAACAGGCTGCTCAAACGTTACGACAGAAAGCGCGTCTACCAGGGCGGGCTCAGGGTCTTCACTTCCCTGTCCCTGAGCCATTACCGGGCCGCTCGAAAATCCCTGCGCGAGGGGCTGCGGTCCATTAGCAAACGAAGGGGGTGGCGGGGACCGGTGAAGCACTTGCCAGCCAAACATTTTTCCGCCTTTCTCGGACAAAATGACACGGACCCCGGAAAGCTTCAGAAAGGGGACTGGATAAAGGGGCTGGTTGTACGGGTGGACAAAAGGCGAGCCAAGGTCCGCTTCGGGGAACAGACGGGAGTAATCGGCGTGGAAACCATGGAATGGGCCCGGCCGATCAACCCGGATCTAGCCCCGAACGAGGCTCCGGAGATCCGGGATGCCCGCAAAGTGCTTGAACGCGGGGATGTGGTTCGGGCCAGCATAGTTTCCCAGCCGGATAAGGCGCAGGAAAAGTGGTGTCTTGCCCTGCAGCAACGCCCCAGGGTACAGGGAGCCCTGGTCTCTATGGAGCCGAACACGGGGCGTATCAGGGCGCTCATCGGTGGATACAGCTTCTCCGGAAGCCAGTTCAATAGGGCTGTTCAGGCCAGAAGACAGCCGGGGTCTGCCTTTAAGCCCATCACTTATGCCGCCGCCCTCAAAGCGGGATATACCGCCGCCAGCCGACTAATGGACGCCCCTGTGGTTCTGCAAGGCGCTCGCTCGCAAACGGCTTGGAAGCCACGCAACTATAGCCTTCATATTCGCGGGAGGGTCCTGCTGCGTACGGCCCTGGTGCACTCAATCAATCGGGCCACCATTCGTCTGGCCCAGGAAATAGGTACCGGGCGAATCATAGACCAGGCCAAAGAAATGGGGCTGCAGGGCCCTTTTCCCCGCAACCTCACCATTGCCATTGGCAGCCTCGATGTTTCACCGCTCTCCCTGACCCAGGCCTACACTGCCTTTGCCAGGGACGGAACAATAATTGAGCCGACCCTGATTTCCCGTATCGAAAACTCCTGGGGCCGTACAATCCACAAGGCGGATCCGGGCACGCGCAGGGCACTGAGTCCTCAGACCACCTTCATTATGACCGAGCTTCTGCGTCAGGTGGTTCGCGACGGCACGGGATGGCGAGCCAAAAAGCTTGACCGTCCTGTGGCCGGAAAGACCGGGACCACAAACAACCAGAAGGAGGGCTGGTTCGCGGGATACACCCCCAACCTTCTGACAACGGTCTACTGCGGTTTCGACAATCCCCGTCCCATGGGCAAGTACGAAACAGGCTCCAGAGCGGCCTCTCCCATATGGGTGAGTTATATGCGCAAGGTGGTTTCAGAATATCCTAACCGGGACTTTCAAAAACCCGAAGGGATCGTCATGGCTCAGGTTGCCGCGCAGAGCGGCAAGGTGACCGAATCAAAAAGCGATAAAAGCTTCCTTCTCCCCTTCAGGAAAGGGAAAGTCCCGAACAAGGAGAATACTGATGGAGTAGAGAAGTCTCAGAGATTGAAGGGGATTTTTTGATCGAAAGCGTTCACGGGGTTGCTTTGAACCTAGGTTTGCAAAGATGAACCTCCAGTAACGCCTATGCCGTGTTCTCTTAACCGCCAAGCCGCCGAGGCTGCAAAGGGTGTCTCCAAGGGAAGAGGCTTTGCTTTGGGGTGACAGCCGCAAGGCGAAGCCTTTTCCTTTGCCGTCAACCCCCCTGTTAAACAGGCTTCGCATTTAACGGGGCAGGCGGCAAAGGAAAAACTCTTTCTTGGTATCTTCCTGGGCGCCATTGGCGTCTTGGCGGTTCGTTTTCTTTGACTGGCGCCCTTTTCCGCGCGGTTCGAGGTGCTTGCCCCCTGAATGGTTACAACAGACTGATCACATGCTCACCCGCAAGCCCCTTCGACCCATTCCAGTTTCTGGAGCGGACCCTTGAGCTACGACTCTCTTACTCCAGGACCGGTAGACACATCGTGCTGGACGGCTAGCCGCCCAGTCGGAGGAAGCACAGCGGCAGGCCAGTCAGGTGGTCGGACTCTATCCTCGTGTGCGTACACAAAAAAAAGGGTTTTTGGTCTCGTGCCAAAAACCCTTTTCACTTCAGTGCCGGGGGCGGGAGTCGAACCCGCACGGACCAAAAGGCCCGCGGGATTTTGAGTCCCGTGCGTCTACCAATTCCGCCACCCCGGCTTCATGAGCAAAAAATTCTAGGCGAGCGGTGGGTCTGTGTCAAGCAGAGGGGGAAGGCACAATTTGTGCCGCGGACAAGGAAGTGCTAGAGTGCGACGAATGCCAGCGCCGGGTGTAAGGCTCGGTCTGTGCCGGCGATACAAAAGCCCAGTGGAGCGCATATATGAAACTCGACGATCAGTACATCACCCAGCTCAAGGAATATATCCAGTCCGGACAACTCGCCGAGGACTTCGAGCACTCCCCGGAGGAGCGGCGCTACGAGATCCTGGATTTCATGGAGATGCTCATGGAGCTGGGCGAGGTCGCGGACGAGGCGGCTACCGGGATCATCTTCAAGAACTCTCAGCTCGGGGCCTTTTTCGGAGAGAACGACGAGAACGCCCAGAAGTAGCGCGTCGCGAGCTCGGGGCTCGTCCGATACGGCGTCTCCCGGAGCAGTTGCCATTGGCCCGGAGGGGTTTCCCCTTGGGGAAAGGACGATCCGCTGAAGACCACGGCGACGGCGTCATTCGTCCCGTAGGGCTCGACGAGCTCCAGAAATTTCCGCCAGTGGGCCGTGCCGCGGCCCAGAATCACATCCGCGCGGCTCGATTCCGGGGGCAGGTCCTCCAGGCGGGCCTGTACGGCTTCGGTTGCGGGCAGACGGATGCGGGAGAGCACGAAGCGGAGAAAGCTCTGGCGCTTGCCCCGGGGCTCAAGCATCGTGTACCTGCCGCCGTGTCGCAGGATGCGGTAGGGAATGCCGGGCAGGCCCGCACCGGCGCCGATATCCAGGACGCGGGGCTCCGGAACGGGGCGGATTCCGTCCAGCAGCTCCGCGAGGAAGAAACTGTCCAGGATCAGCTTGGTCAGGGCTGTTTCCCAATCCGCAGCGCTCACCAGATTCATCCGACGGTTCCAGCGCAGTAGGCAATCGAGATAGATCGCCAGCTGCTCCGCCTGCTGGGGGGCCACGGACCTCCCTGCGTGCTCGGCGAGCGCATTCACGATCTTGTCGGCGGTGACGGGATCATCCCGTATATCTCCGTGCATGGGCAACCCTTTACCTTATTCCGCGAAACGGTTACAAGGGGTCTACCGGGCGGAGGGCCGATAGCCAGGGCGTGTGATCCGACACAGATTCGTTTCGGACGGCTCCTGAGCCCGGAAAGGCATGCCCCAACGGCAAACGAATTGCAAGAGAGCGGATACAGGAGCGACATATGGCGGATACAAACACGAGCACGACTCCCTGGGCGGTCCTGTTCCCGGGACAGGGGTCGCAGGAACAGGGAATGGGCCGGGACATGGCCGAGGGCAACAAGGAGGTCATGCAGCTCTGGGACAGGGCTGAGTCCATAACCGGCGCCGAGCTCAGGGACATCTACTGGGACGGGGATCAGGAGGCAATGGCCGAAACGCGCTATCTGCAGCCCGCCCTGACCGTGGTCGGCCTGGGGGTGTGGCTCTGCTCCTCCAAGGGATCTCCGGACTATCTGGCGGGGCACAGTGTGGGGGAATATCCCGCTTTGGCCGCCTCCGGAGCCCTGGGGCCAGACGAGGTGCTGCAGCTCGTGGCCCTGCGCGGCCGCCTCATGTCCGAGGCCGGAGCGGAACAGCCCGGCAAGATGGCCGCCGCCCTGAAGCTGGATCAGGCCAGTGTGGAAGAGGTGGTTGCCGAGGCCAAGTCCCGAGCCGGCGGCGAGCTGTGCGTGGCCAACTACAATACGCCCCAGCAGCTGGTTATCAGCGGCTCCGTCGACGCCGTGGACGCGGCGGTGGAGCTGATCAAGGAGAGGCGCGGACGGGCCGTGCCCCTGCCGGTAAGCGGGGCCTTCCACTCCCCGCTCATGCAGCCGGCCGCCGAGGAGCTCGCGGGATTCATGGACAAGTTGCACTGGAGTGACGCCCGCATCCCCATCCACATGAACGTGAGCGCAACTCCCGAGAGAAGCGCGGAAAGCATCCGAGATCTGTTGAAGCGGCAGATCGTCTCCCCCGTCCTCTGGAGCCAGCTCATAAAGGATCAATGGGACCGGGGAGTCCGGAGCTGGCTCGAATACGGCCCCAAGGGAGTGCTGACCAAAATGGTGCCCCAGATTCTGGGCAAGTCCGACTCCTGGCACGCGGAGTGTGTCGACTCCGCGGACAAGCTCTAGCCGCAGACGCGAGTTCAAAAAAGAGAGACGCGGGGAGACGCAGCACATAATGCACGCCAAGCAGTATATCCAGGATCTGCTCCAGCGGGCCCTGTGGCAGGAAGGCCTGGAATGGCCCGAAAAAGCCTCGGTGGATCCGCCCAGGGAGGAGGAACACGGGGATATGGCCAGCAATGCGGCCCTGGTTCTGGCCTCCTCCATGGGCCAAAAGCCCCGCGATCTCGCCCAGACGCTCCAGGAGCACATTGCCGGTGATCCGTATCTGGATCGGGTCGAGGTTGCGGGACCGGGATTTCTCAATTTCTTTTTCAAGCCCGAATTCTGGCATCAGGTGCTTTCCGACGTCTTCGAGCAGGGATCCGGCTTCGGCGCCTCCAGTGCGGGAGAGGGCGAGCGCGTGCTTGTGGAGTACGTCTCGGCCAATCCCACGGGCCCCCTGCACATCGGCCACGGCCGCGGAGCGGCAGTGGGGGACAGTCTGGCCCGGATCCTGCGTTTTACGGGCCACAAGGTGGACACGGAATACTACGTCAACGACTCCGGTCGCCAGGTCCAGCTTCTGGGCCGGAGCATCCTTCTCCGCTACAAAGAGCTTTGCGGAGAGCACGCGGATCCCCTGCCCCAGGACTGCTATCAGGGGGAATACATCCGGGACTTGGCTCGGGAGCTTTTTGATTTGCGCGGCAATGAGCTCCTGTATCTGGATCAAGAGAGGGCCGAGGCCGAGTGCGCCGAATTCGGGCTCAAGCGCATTCTGGAGCAGATCCGGTCCGATTTGCGGGAGTTCGGTGCGGAGCATGCCATCTGGTTCCGCGAGAGCAGCATCACCGAGGAAGGCGGGGTGGAAGGGACGCTCGAATCTCTGCAGCAGCAGGGCCTGGTCTACGAAAGCGAGGGGGCCCTGTGGTTCGCAAGCACTCGATACGGCGACGACAAGGACCGGGTGCTTCGCAAGTCCGACGGGGAGCTGACCTACTTCGCCGCGGATATCGCCTACCACGCGGACAAGCTTGCGCGCGGGTACGACCGCCTGATCAACGTCTGGGGAGCGGACCACCACGGGTATGTTCCTCGGATGCAGGCCGCGGTCCAGGCCCTGGGCCGGAACAGGGACGACCTGCAGCTGTTGCTGGTGCAGATGGTCAACCTGCTGCGCGACGGGGAGTACGTTTCCATGTCCACCCGGGCCGGAGAGTTCGTCACTCTGGCCGAGGTCTGCCGTGAAGTGGGAACGGATGCCGCCCGATTCATCTTTCTGAGCCACAAGAGCGACAGCCATCTGGACTTTGACCTGGATCTGGTCAAAAAACAGAATATGGACAACCCGGTCTATTACGTCCAGTACGCCCACGCCCGCATCTGTTCCGTATTCAAGAAGGCCCGGGAAAGGGGCTATATCGGGGAGGAGGAGTTGCCCTCCGCACTCGGCGGGCTCGAAGCGAAGGAGGAGCTGGACCTCCTCAAGCGCCTGGACCGCTTTTCGGAGATGCTGCAGGGGGCTGCGCGCACCCTGTCCCCTCATCACCTGAGCTTCTATCTGCGCGATCTGGCCGGAGCGTTCCACAGCTACTACAATAAGTATCCGGTGCTCATTCCGGACGACGAGGAGCGGGAGCTCTGCCGTGCCAGACTGACTCTGCTCAGCGGAATCGCCCAGGTGCTTCGCAACGGGCTGTCCCTTCTGGGCGTTCGGGCTCCGGAAACGATGTGAGCGCTCTATGGCCGCGACGAAAACGAAGAAAAAGAGCACGTCCGGAAAAAAGCAGGGCGGAAGGCGTGTTACGCTCACCTTCGGGTGGTCCGGCTTGATCTCGACGCTCGTTCTGACCGGGATCGCTCTGGTCTGGGCCTTTATTTTCGGCGTAATCATCGGACGCGGCTATTACCCGGAGACGCTCGTTCCGGCTTTGTCCCGCGTTGTGCCCCAGCAGGAGCAGGGACAGACGCCAAGCCCGCAGGCTCAGCGCGGCGAGCCGCTCCACGCCGAAGAGCTCGGATTCATCAACTCTCTGGATCAGAGAGAAAAACAGGCGCAGGCCCCCGAAAATCGGGACGGGCAAAAGGCCGAGGAGCAGGCCCCGGGCGAGGGGGAAGCTCGGCAGACGGAACGGCAGGCCCGGGCCGCAGAACGCTATGAATACCGCTATCAGGTGGCGGCGCTGCAGGCAGAGGACAAGGCCCGGAAAGTGGTCCGGGAGCTGAAGGAAAAAGGGATGCGTGTGAACCTCCGAGAGGTGCACAAGGACGGGGTGACCTGGTACAGGATCCATGTCCGGTTCACCGGCGGGCCGAAGGAGACGGAGAGCTTCAAGCAGCGCCTCAAGGGGTACGGCTTGGGGACCCCTTTTCTCCGGGACAAGGCCAAGATGGAGTAACACACGACCTCATCCAAAAAGTCCGCAGATCAGGGGGCCGACACGTTTCGGTCCGTGAGCAGGAGATTGCCTCATGACCTTTGTACCGAGCCAGGCGTTTTTCACCAGGGGCATCGGCAGGCACAAGAACAAGCTGCAGTCCTTCGAGCTTGCCTTGAGGGACGCCAAGATCGAGAAGCTGAACCTGGTCTACGTATCGAGTATATTTCCGCCCCAGTGTCGCATCATTGAGCTCGAGGAGGGGGTGGAGCAGCTCCATCCGGGACAGATTACCTACTGCGTCATGGCCAAGAACGCCACCAACGAGAAGGGTCGGCTCGTGGGATCGGCCGTGGGAATGGCCTTCCCGGCGGACGAGAGCCACTACGGGTATATTTCCGAGCACCACGCCTTCGGAGCGGAAGAGCAGGAAATCGGGGATTTCGCCGAGGACCTGGCCTCCACCATGCTGGCCACCACGCTGGGGATCGACTTCGATCCGGACAAGGACTACGACGAGCGTCGCGAAATTTACCTCATGAGTGGCGCGATCATCGATTCCACCTCTGCTCCATGTGTGACCCGTGGAGTTGCCGGGCTGTGGACCACAACCATCTCCGCGGCGGTGTTCGTGCCGAGCTGATCCGGCGCACCCGGGCAGCGGCGAGAAGCGGAACAAAACACCTTTGTCGAGCAAGGAAAGGGCGCGGGACGACAAATATGCAGGCTTCCTATCTGGACCTTCCCAATGGCGGGGACAAGGAAATACTCGTCTGGCCGGTGCCCTACGAAGGGACGGCCAGTTTTGCCAAGGGGACCCGCAACGGCCCTCAAGCTATCCTTGAGGCGAGCTACGAGATCGAGACCTGGGACGAGGAGCTCGGAGTGGATCTCGCGGATGGGCTCCGTTTCCGGAACCTGCCCTTCTTCCAGGCTCCGGCCTCGGGTCCCTCGGGGGTGCAGGCGGAGATGCGGCAGATCCTTCGCCAGCACTGCGATTGCGGTGAACAGTTCCTGCTCACCCTGGGCGGGGAGCACAGCGTGGCCTTGCCCCCCATCACGGCCTATTTGGAGCAATACCCGGATCTGGTGGTCCTCCAGCTCGACGCGCACGCGGATCTGCGGCCCGAATTCCAGGGAAGCCAGTATTCCCACGCATGCGTGATGGCCAGGCTCAGAGACTGGGGTGTGCCGCTGGTCCAGTTGGGCATCAGGAGCCTCTGCCGGGAAGAGTCCGAATTTATCCGCTCACGGACGGACAGGGACATTCTGGCTCTCTTCGGATTCAGCCTCCCCTCTCCGACGGAGGCGGCGGAGCGGATCAAGGCGTTTGTGGGGAACAGGCCGGTGTACATTTCCTTCGATGCGGACGCCCTGGATCCTTCCCTCATGCCGGGGACGGGCACTCCCGAGCCGAATGGGCTCCCCTACGCATGGGTGCAGTCCCTCTGGGCCCATCTGTTGCCGGAAGTGCGCCTGGTGGGGATGGACTTTTGCGAGCTCGCCCCCCTTCCCTCCTGCGGAGTGGTCTCCGAATCCGTCGCCGTGCAGTGCATCAACAGAATCCTGACCTGCGCCTTCTGCCTTGAGCCGGGGAGTTCCGGGTAGCTTGTTTCGCAGGCGTGGGACGAGGAGGTGAGGGCGTATGACTCAGGGTCCCGAAAAGGACGC
>JAZKRN010000075.1:0-11695 GCA_036628655.1 Desulfohalobiaceae bacterium
AGAAGGTGCACTTGTTGTGCGGGCATCCCACTGTTGCCTGGATCAGGAGGCTGTCGGCCTCACTGGGTGGTCGGTAGACAGGGCCTTGATAGCGCATAAAAGCACGGGATTCAGGGTGTGACCCGATTCGAGCGCTGAGGTCCCAGTGTCCGGGATCCAGGAGTCAGCGCAGAGAATGACAGGGAGCAAAGCAAACTCGTCGATTGATTTCGACTCCTTCCCTCCCTTGACTCATGACTCGTTACTCATCGCTTTTCACTCGTCGCTCTAAATGATCCCCCCGCCGATGGAGAGTCGAACAAAGCTGAGGATCAGGGCGACAACGGAACAGACGAGCCCGGTTTTCGCTCCTGCGCGACCCGGGCCGTTCAGGGAAAGAAAGCCGAGGACCACGCCTATTGCGGAAAAGGGGATCACGAACCAGTTGAGGATCCCCAGAAGGGGAATAAAGGCGACACACATGGCAATAAGAGCAACTATGCCCCAGATCGCGCTGATAAAACCCATCCGTCTCTCCTTTATGGGAATGTTTCTCGCAGTGTATTGATCTGAGCTTACATCCCCGAAAAGGGATTTGGCAAGCGGTGGGTCCTCGAGCGGGATCGCGTGGCTCATTGGAATGCGTTATTGGGGATGCGTTCTTTGTTATTGGCGATATCTTGTGTTCGTGATCCGTTATCCGAATCCGACTTGCAACAAGCGACGTCGGACACTTTGCATCCGGAGTCCTGTTCCTCCATAAAGTACCTCATTGCTCGAAGCCTTCCATGCGCATTCTGCACGCTCTATGTCAAATCGCTGTATGGGCATCAAACCCCGGATATCTGACCATAAGCGCCCGATTGCTGCGGATGGCTTCAACAGGCTGCTAACCCCTGTACTCGGGACAGTGCGTTCCCGCAAGCTTTTCCAGCATCCTGCCCAGTCCCGTGCCCAGGGCGAAAATCGAGCCCATGCTCAGATTCCTCTCCGCATTGGCGTCAAAGAGCACATTCAGGTGGGAATCGAGCCCCTCATCGGGATACCAGTAGGCAATCAGCACCGGAACCAGGGGCAAAACATAGAGCACTGCGGCGATATCCGCCTCCGCGCCGTTTTCGGGGCGAGTGCCGCGGAACATCCCCAGCAGATCCCGAAACAGCTCTGGGCAGGTGTCCGCAACCTGCTTGAGCGGCTTTTCACAGCGCTGGCCGAATAGACCCTGCCAGGAGATGCCCTGGGACAGCTCACGCAGGGGCTTCCACTGGCCATTGGGCCGGGCTCCTGGAGCGTTCAGGACGTAATCCATCACCGGTACGGCCACCCAGTAATTGGTATGAATGGCTGTGTGCAGACCGCCCTCTTGGTCCACGGCCACATCCATGCCCAGCACGTCCAGGTGCAGGCGGTTTCCCTCATAGCTGCCCCCCAGCCTTTCCGCGGCAGCGGACAGATCCAGGCTCTCGACCCCGCGCTGCAGCTCCTGCATCCGCTGGGCCATCTCCCGCTCCGAGGCCTCCACGGGATCGATCGGCTTTTCTTCATCCTCTGTGGAGGGAATGAGGCTGGGATCCACGCGGGGGCACTCCGCAAGGCTCCTCTGGCCCCTGAACACGGCCGCGGCAAAGGCCATGCAGGTCGTCTCCCCGCACTGACCGCAATTGGAGTTGTCCAGGAGCTGAAATATCTGTATGGGGCTCTGCGGTGTGGACATAATCGATCTCCAGAGGAGCATGTATGGGGTTTTTCGTGTTACTCAAAAATTACACGTAACACCAGGTTGCTCTTTGTCAAGCGGCCTCGCCGATTGCGCCAGTGAGACACCATTCCTGGTCTCTGGATCCTGTTGAGGAGGCTGAAGGCCATCAGGCAATCGCACTCCTTGAGCCAAACCTTCGTCAATACGGACACAACCCGATCTCTTAAGCTTTTCCGCATCAGACACCCAAACTCTTTCGCTTGACGACACAAAGGGGGTGTGGAAAAATTTTTAAACAGAACAATGGCTCCCTTCTTCTCAGGGATGCCCAACAACACCTCTGCGAGAGGCGCAAGGAGGGCCTATGATCAAGGTACTCATCAAAAGGCATATTCCCGCGGAGAAGGGCAAGCAGATCCTTCCCCTGTTCAAGAAAATGCGTGCCATGGCCATTGATCAGCCGGGGTACATTTCTGGAGAAACACTGCGAAACTACAACGATCCGGAGGATTATCTGGTCATCAGTGTCTGGAACTCTCCGGAGGACTGGCAGAGCTGGCTTGAAAGCAAGGAACGGCAACAGGTGCAGGAGGAGATCGACGGCATTCTGGGTGGAAGGACGGAGTACGCCGTCTACCATCACGGGCTCTAGGAGCCTGGTAAAGATTCCTTTTCAGGCAGCATTGACTTAATGTGGACCACTGTTCCATATCGGACCGGTAATAGGGGATTGCCCATAACGGAAACCGGACAATCCTGAGGCAAGAACACGGCCCGACAGGCGGAGTGCTCGTGCGCACTCCTCCTATGTTCCTTTCCCGCCCGGCATGGCACACGCTTCACCGTATTCGGTGAAGATGATGCGTCCAACCTCCCGATATTTTGGCCAGAATGAAGCGGGCGGCCCCGCAAGGGCTGTATTTCACCACAGAAGCACCCTTCTGTTTACCCCGCAAAAGGACAAGGTAACGCAAGCTATGGAGCACGGAAAGTTCTGGATTGCGATCGGCGACTTGCACGAATCCGCGAAAAATATCTCACGAATACCGGATGCGGACCATGCCGAGGGGATCATTGTCACCGGAGATCTCACCAATGCGGGGGACAGTAAAACAGCGGACCGCATCCTGGAGCAAATAGCTGAGGTGAACCCCACTATTTACGCCCTGTTTGGCAATATGGACAAGAAGGGGGTGCAGACCCTTCTTCAGGACAAAAACGTGAGCATCCACGCCAGGGGCCTCCGCCTCAACGAAAGCATCGGACTGGCCGGAGTGGGCGCTTCCCTCCCCACTCCTTTCGGCACGCCCTCGGAGGTGTCCGATGGGACCCTCGCCTCGTGGCTGCAGCAGGCTATGAGCGAAATCGGGCATCTCCCGCGCACCATTCTGGCCACGCACAATCCGCCGTTCAACACTGTGGCTGACAGGCTCTCCGACGGACGCCACGTGGGAAGCCGCAAGCTGCGCGAATTCATCGAGAACTCCCAGCCCCAAGTGGTCGTCACGGGCCATATCCACGAGGCCGACGGAGAGGAGCGGATCGGAGCGAGCAAGGTCATCAATCCTGGCCCCTTGCAGACAGGGGGATACGTCCTCATCCAACAGGACGGGGACGGTGAGCTCCGCGCGGAGCTTCGCAGGCTCGGCGAGTAGCCGGCCGATTGGTAGCCAGAGCGATTTCGCCCGAACCTGGACCGCATGGGGCGAAGTCGCCCCATGCATCCACGATCCGCCACATTACCGCGAAACAGACCACGAGCCGGGGCCCGCCAAGGCTTCCGTGCGCATTCTTGCCATCCCCTCTGCCCGGCGCCACGCAAATGCCGAATCACCGAGAATGCCCAACCAACGGAATCAAGGGACATACCGGACATGGCCCCAGCCGACCAGGTGCACCCGCAACCCGGCTCTGCCTCTCTTCCGGAGCAGAGGAGCACTTCAGCCGCAATTGCGAAATGGTCCTTCTGCGGGGCGCTGCTCGGCGTCCTGATTCTCCACCCTCTGATCATGCTCCTGGGCAATCTGATGCAGCAGAACACTCTGCAATGGGCCCTTTTCTTCCGGACGGCCCGCCTGGAGTTCCTACGCAGCTTCACCCCGGAGATGCTCCCCTGGACTCTGGGATTCGCCGCAGCCGCCGCGTTCGCAGGTGCGCTCTACGGGAGAATGCGTGAGCTCACCCGGGAGCTGGCGCGTCGCGAGGAGCTCTTCCGCATGATCACCACTTCCGCTCGCGACGGCATCCTGCTCATCGATGAACATGGCGAAATCCGCTTTTCCAATCCCGCGGCCAATTCCCACACCGGATATGACCCCTCCGCCCTGCTTCACCGCAGAGCGGAAGAAGTGATCTTATCCCCGGATACGGCTGAGTCCGGCGCAAAGCCAGCCACCTCCGGCCTTTCCCTGCCCGGTCAGAGCCCGTTCGAGACCAGCCTGGTGCAAAGCGACGGCTCACATACGCCCGTGGAAGTCACTGTGGGGAACGGGGCGCAGAGGGAGGGCAATAACGAGGTGATCGTTGTGCGCGACATCTCCGAGCGCAAGCGGCTGGAGCGGCTGCGCCGGGACACGGAGAGGATCGTGCGCCACGATCTCAAGGCCCCGTTGAATACCATTATCGGGTACTCCCGGATTCTCCTGCGGGAGGATACCGGCATGGATCCGCGGAAACCGGCGGAGGCCATTCAGCAGCAGGGCGAGCGCATGCTGCACATGATCGACCACTCCCTGGATCTCTTCCGTATCGAGGAGGGCAGCTACGAGCTCAGTCCGGAATGGTTCGATCTGGAGCCTGTATTGCATCGTCTTGCGCGGGAACACGGGGCCCTGAAACGGACCCGCAACCTTTCGGTCGGAGTGGAGGTTGCCTGTGAGCGCGAGGGGGACTGGGGGTGCCCCATCCGCGGAGAACGCCACCACATCGAGTCCATGATCTCCAATCTGCTCCAGAACGCCCTGGAGGGCTCACCAGAGGGCGGCGTTGTCGCCGTCAGGGCAGAAAGCGCTCCTAACCGGATCCGCGTCGCCGTCCACAACAGCGGTGAAGTGCCGCACCAGATCAGGGACCGCTTCTTCGAGCCCCACGCAACCTGGGGCAAGCCCGACGGGACGGGGCTGGGCACCTACAGCGCCAGGCTTCTGGCCCGGGCCCACAGGGGCGATATCGGTTTCAGCAGCTCACCCGGGGACGGAACCCGGGTTTGGGTCGACCTCCCCCGCGATCCGGATCAAACGGACTGATTTCCGGAAGGCCCTTTTCCGCGCCGAACAGCCGATCACTCCGAGCTCCCACCAATCCGCAGCTGGGCGCACAGCACCGCCGCAAGGATCATGCACGCGAACAAGGGAACAAAGGCCATCCTCGCTTCCCGAGTGATCTCCCAGAACATTCCGCCCACCAAGGGAATCACAAAGGCGCAGACATAGGCCAGGGTAAACATCCCCGCGGATATGCTGGCGGTCCGCTCCTCACCACCTAGGAGCGGGGGCAGGGCCAGAAGCAGGATGAGCATGAAGCTGGAGCTGAGCCCGATGACGCCCGCCAGTACAACCGGCGCCAGGCCCAGGCACAGGCCTGCGGCGCATACCGCCCCGACCAGGGAAAGAAGGATCAGGGGGAGGCGCCTTCCCACGAAGATGCGGGACCAGACCAGAAGAATGGCCGAGGAGATGAGCTGGCTCCCGTTGAGGACGACAAGGGCCTGGGTGGTCTGCCCGGAATGGCCCATGCCCTGAAGCAGGCTGGGCAGGTAGGCGTTGGTGCCGAAATAGAGGCCGGAAGCCCCGCCGAGGGCCAGCCCCAGGAGCCAGACATTGGGATCGCGCCAGTTAGGCCACCAAATGCTCGGCGATTTCTCCTCCCGGTCCTGCTCGCGGGGGATGGTGATAAAGGCGAGCGCCACCAGGAACGCCGGAAGGGACCAGAAGAGGAAGGCGAGACGCCAGCTCTCGCCCACAAGGGGAAGCACCACGGGCAGGGTGAGCCCGGAGCTCATGACCTCCCCCACCAGAAGGCCGTTGGTGTACAGGGCGGTGCAGAACCCGATCCGCTGCGGATACCACCGATAGACGAGCGTGGGGAGGGCGGGCTGCATGGCCGCTATGCCGGCGCCCATAACAAAGGTGGCCCCGTACAGGGAGAGGCTGCCCACCGCCGCCCCCCGCAGGGCGGATCCGGCTCCGGCCAGAATCAGCCCGTAGATCACGGTATTGCGGGCTCCCCAGCGGGAGACGATGAGCGCTCCGACAATGGAGAATCCGGCGAAGAGAAGCGTGGGGAGCGTGGTGAGCATCCCCACCGCGGAACCGCCGAGCTGCAGATCGTCCTGGATCATGGGAGCCACTGGAGGGACCGCCAGAATGGTCGTCCGCAGATAGAAGCCCGCAAGCCAGAGCAGGATAAATCCCCTCAGACCGCCCTCGTTCCGGAAAAAAAGCGAAATGCTCCCCATATCGGCTCACGCTCCCAAAGGAAAAGGGGGTCCTCCACGGAGAACCCCCTTTTTGCGCAAGGTTGACACAATCGGAGCCGGGGCAGCAACATCCAAGGAATACCCCTGCTGCTCCAGCCGGTCTTTACGAGTCGGATCGGGGCACGGTCACGGTCGGGCTGCTACTTGAAAGCCGGCGTCCCGGTGATGTGCCTGCCCAGGATCAGGGTATGGATGTCGTTGGTCCCCTCATAGGTGTACACGCTCTCGATATTGGCCATGTGCCGGATGGGGGAGTAATCCAGGGAAACCCCGTTGGCCCCCAGCAGCTCGCGCGCCGTGCGAGCGCACATCCTGGCCACGGAGACGTTGTTCTTCTTGGCGAAGGAGATCTGCTCCGGAATCGCCTTGCCCTCGTCCAGCACGCGCCCCACCCTGTGGGAGACGAGCTGCCCCTTGCCGATCTCCATGAACATGTGCACCAGCTTGTCCTGAACCAGCTGGAAGGACGTGAGCGACTTGTCGAACTGCTTGCGCTGCTTGCAGTAGTTGAGCGCCGTGTCGTAGCAGTCCATGGCCGCCCCGAGGCCGCCCCAGGAGATCCCGTAGCGGGCCTGGTTGAGACAGCTGAAGGGCGCCTTGAGCCCCAGGGCATCCGGGAGCCTGTTCTCATCCGGGATGCGACAGTTGACCATGCCCAGCTCGCCCACGCCTCCGGCGCGCATGGAGCCCTTCTGATCCAGCGAGCTCTGGGTGAAGCCCTTGGTTCCGGCCTCGACAATAAAGCCCTTGATCTTGCCGTCCTGGGTATCCTTGGCGAAGACCACCGCCATGTCCGCGATATCAGCTTCTGTAATCCAGGTCTTGCTCCCGTTCAGGATCCACTGGCTCCCGTCCCATTCCGCGGTGGACTCCATGGAGCCCGGATCCGAGCCGTGGTTGGGCTCGGTCAGGCCGTAGCAGCCGATGGATTCCCCGCTGGCGAGCTTGGGGAGCCAGTGTTTTCTCTGTTCCTCGCTGCCGAAGCGCCAGATGGGGTACATGACCAGCCCCGTGGTCACGGCCACGAAGCTGCGCAGGGCGCTGTCCACGCGCTCCACTTCCTGGCAGATGAGCCCGAATTCCACGTAGTTGGTTCCGGGACAGTCGTACTCCGTGGGCAGGAAGGCGCCCAGCATGCCCAGATCGCCCATCTGCGGGGCCAGCTTCCTGATATCCAGGGGCTGCTCCCCGTGGAAGGCCTCGGCCACGTAGGGCTCCACTTCCTTGCTCAAATATTCCCGTACCGAGCTTCGTACGAGCTTTTCCTCCTTGCTCAGCAGGTCATCCAGTCTGAAGAAATCCACACCCTTGAAAGCCATGTGTCGCTCCTGTTTTCGGTTTCACTCAACAAAGTTCCGGGTTCCCGGTTTCCAAAGCCCCTATCGCGAGCAGGAATCCCTGTTCCACGAATCACCGACTTGCGGATCAGGAACAGCGAATCCCATATAACCAATAACTGATAACTCTCCTCACTCCTCACTTATCACTCATTACTCCCCACATCCCAGAAGCAGCCTCCGGGTCAGAACCGCGGCCATCTCCCTGCGATAGGACTCGCTGGCCCGCAGGTCGCTGATCGGCGCCACCTCGCCGGAGACGATGTCCGCGCACTCCCGTGCAGTAGTCTCAGTGAGGGTCCGGCCGACCAGAAAGTCTTCCGCCTTTTGGGCCCGCATGGGAGTCGGGGCCACCGCTCCCAGGCCGATCCGGGCCTTCTCCACTGTGCCCTCCCGCAGGACGATCCACACCGCCTCGGAGATGACGGATATGGTGAATGCCTTGCGCAGGCCCAGCTTGCACCGATCCGAAACACCGCTCTCGATCGCCTCCCGCGGAATATGGATCTCGGTGAGCAGCTGACCCGGCTCGAGCACCGTCTTCCCGGGGCCGGTGAAGAATTCCTCCAGAGGGAGCATTCGGTCCGTATCCCGGCCCTGGATCCTGACCCGCGCCCCCAGGGCCAGGAGCGGAGGGGCCGTGTCCGCGGCAGGGGAGGCAGTGCAGAGGTTGCCCCCGATAGTGCCGCTGTTGCGGACCTGCAGGGACCCCATATCCTCAACCGCCTCGGCCAGGATCCGAGCGTGGGCGCGGACGGCCTCCAGAGACGCGAGCTCGCTCAAACGCACCGCTGCGCCGATGACCAGTTCTCCGTCGCGGACCTCCACAGTCCGCAGTCCTTCCACCGCCCGGACATCCACCAGCCGGACCCCGGAATCGAAGCGCCAGACTCCCTTGCGCACAGCGGGTATAAAATCCGTACAGCCGGCTATGACCTTGCAATTGTTCCCTTCGGCGCCGATGAGCTCCAGGACCTGCTGCAAGTCCCCGGGACGCTCGTAGCGGCACCTGGGAAGGGCGTGGGTGCCGACAAACTGTTGCATTCTCTTTCCTCCCGCTTTCGCGGCGTTTCAGGCCTCACCACCAATCGCCCGATTCCCTGCGCTGCCCTGCGGCCTGAACCGCCCTGACAATATTGACGTATCCGGTGCAGCGGCACAGGTTGCCCTCGAGTCGTTTCCGGATCCGGCTCTCGCTCAGATCCCTGCCTTCCTGCAACAGGGCGTAGGCGTTCATCAATATGCCCGGGGTGCAGTAGCCGCACTGGAAACCGTGGTTCTCCACGAACTCCTGCATCAGGGGGTGTATGCGTCCGTTTCGCTCCAACCCCTCGCTGGTCAGAATCCTGGACCGGTTTGCGGACACCGCCAGGACCAGGCAGCTGTTCACCGGCTCCTCGTCAACCAGCACGGTGCAGGCCCCGCACTCGCCCTCCTGGCAGCTTCGGTGCACGCTGGCCAGATGCAGCCTGTTCCGCAGCACCTCGAGGAGCGTCTCCCTGGGCTCCACCTCAAGGCTGTGGGAACGGGCGTTCACCTCGATATCGATGCGCGTTGTCATGGGTGACTCCCTCCGGCCCCATAAAGGGCCTGTCCTGATCTTGGAGAATCCGTTCCCCGCCCTCCGGCTCGGGGACCGCCGTCCCGACCGAACGCGGATTCCGGGCCGGGCGGACTGAACAAACAGAGGTCCCGATGCATTACGTCGTCTCCGTCCGTCCGCTTTCCCGGATCCAGCGCAGCACCCGCTCCGGAGTCGCAGGCGAGTCGTTCACCTCCACGCCGAAGGGGCTCAGGGCGTCCTCGATGGCGGAAAGAATCACCGCCTTGGACCCGATGATCGGGGCTTCGCCCATCCCCTTGCTCCCGGTCTCCGTGTACGGAGAGGGGGTTTCCAGGTGCTCCACCTCGATATCCGGGGACTCCATGGTCGTGGGCATGAGATACTCGGACAGGGATGTGTTCAGCAGACGGCCCTGCTCGTCGTAGCGAAGCTCCTCGCTCAGGGCCTCGCCGATTCCCTGCACGATCCCGCCGTGGATCTGCCCGTCCACGATCTGTTTGTCGATAATGGTGCCCGCATCGTGCACGTGCACGTACTTGAGGATCCTGGTGCTGCCGATCTCCGGATCCACCTCCACCACAGCCACATCCGCGGAATTGCAGAAGGTGGTGTACGTGGTCCCCGTTTCCGGGGTAGTCGGGCTGTACCAGGTCGCGGTCACATCCAGCAAGTGCTCGTGACGCTGCAGCATCTCCTGGGGCAGCTTCCGCGGCCCGGGAAAGTAGTACGCCTTCCTGCCCAGGTCCTCGAAGGAGAGGCAATTCTGTGGATTGTCCGCGGAAAAGGCGCACCCGTCGCGCAGAACGATCCGCTCCGGGCTCTCCTCGAGAAAGGCGCCGGCGCATCGGGCAATTCTCTCACGCAGCTCACTCGCCGCCTTGTGCACCGCGCTGGCAGGGTAGACCGCGCCGCGGCTGGACAGGGGGCCCTGGCCGATGTACTCCGAGTCCACGGGCCTGACATCCACCGTCTCCCTGGGACAGCCCAGGATATCCGCCACGATGATGGCATGGCTCTTTTCCGCCCCCTGCCCGATCTCCGTGCGGTCGCTGTACACCGTAACAGACCCATCCGCGGTCATCTGGACCCGGGCCTGGGTAATGCCGCCCATCTGGGAGTTGGGCACGGCCACTCCCGCGGGCTCCACGCTGCTCACCACACCAACCCCCAGATAGCGGCCACTGGAGCGATCCTCATCCCGTTTCCGTCGCCAGGGCTCCACATCCGCCATCTCCAGGGCCTTGTCCAGCACAGCTGGATAGTCCCCGCTGTCCAGCAGATAGTTGTTGATCTGCTGGAAGGGCATCTGCTCGGGAGGGATGTAGTTGGCGCGGCGGATCTCTTCCGGGGTCAGGCCCAGTTTCCGGGCCACGCGGTCCATGGCGTGCTCCATGAACTTGATCCCCTTGTCCTTGCCGTAGCCTCGATAGGCGCAGTAGAAGGACTTGTTCGTCACCGCGCCCACGCCCTCGATCCGGGCCCCGGTGAGGGCGTACATGTTGGGCACGGCCATGCAGGCGGGGAAGAGGCTCAGGGTGGCGATCCCCTTGTTCGTGCTCTCCACGCCCAGATCCTGCACGATCCGGGCCTTGACCCCGTGGATCCGGCCGTCGCGGGAGTAGGCTACTTCTCCATCCCAGGCCACATCCCGCTGATGCGGCCCGGAGACGATGAACTCCCTGTGGCCCTCGGCCCACTTGACCGAACGGCCGAGAAGCTTCGCAGCCAGGGCGACGGTGTATTCCTTGTGTACGTGGATCTTGTTCCCGAAGGCCCCGCCGATGTCCACGGCCTCCACATGGACCCTGGACTCGGGCAGGCCCAGGGTCGCCGCGATGTTGTGCCGCTGCAGATAGGGGGTCTGGAAGGACCCCTCCAGGGAAAGGGTCTGCCTGGCCGGATCGAACCGGGCCACACATCCGCGGGGCTCGATGGGGAACCCGGAGGCCCTGCCCTCGCGATAGGTAACGCGCAGGACCTCCTCCGCCCGGGCGAACCCTCCGTCCGGATCGCCCATCTCGAAGGTGAGATGGGCCTGGGTGTTGTCCGGCCACTCCTCGTAGAGCCTGGGCGCCTCCACTTCCAGGGCCTGTTCGCTGGAGGTCACGGCCTGCAGGGGCTCGTACTCCACGTCGACCAGGGCGGCGGCCTCGCGTGCGCTGCTCTCATCCTCGGCCACCACCGCAGCCACAGGCTCGCCGTGGTAGCGTACCCGCTCCACAGCCATGGCATACACTGGAGCGAGCCGCCAGGTGAAGCGCGTTGCGCTGTAGTCCGCCTGGGCCGGGAGCTGGTTCGTGTTCGCCGCCACGTCCTCGCCGGTGAGCACCCGGAGAACTCCGGGCACGGATTCGGCCCGGCGCGTGTCGACCCCTTTGATCCGGGCGTGGGCCATGGCGCTGCCCACGAAGACCAGATGCGCCGCATCCGGCGTCCCGCAGTCGTCGGCAAACCGCGTCAGTCCCCGGACAATGCGTTCCTCTCGCTGGATCATGGATCCGCTCCTTGGCTTCGGGCCTAGTTATCAGGAATCCTTCACGGGGAGTTTTTCACTGCAAATCCCCGTGAAGGATTGGGGTATTAGCGGCCCTCGATCTCGCCGCGCTGTTCCTCATAGAGACGCATGGCGCAGCGCGGCC
>JAZKRN010000076.1:0-11669 GCA_036628655.1 Desulfohalobiaceae bacterium
AAGCAGACAGACGACCACTAAGGTGACCGACAACTTGTTAGGCACCGGAGTCGATCTGGAGGAACAGAGCACCCAAGCCGCATAATCAGGGTGCTTGAGCTCACAACCGATCATGAATGCCTACAAGGGGGGATCTCTTATGAAGCGCCTTGGCGCATATATTTGCCTATTGAGCGCGATGCTTCTCATGCTGCCAGGCTTGGCTCTTGCTGCGGATGCAGAACAGCTTGAGAAGCGGATCGACCAGCTGGAGCAGGAGTTGGAAGCACTGCATTCCAGTCAACAGGAAAAAGAGGAAAAAAAGACCGATCCCTTGAATAAGATAAGCGATCGCCTCACTTTTTCCGGGCTTTTGGAGGTAGAGGGGATCTATAACAGCAATTATGAAGATGACGCGAGCAGCGACCTTGAGCTGGCCACTCTTGAATTCGGAGTGGATGCCGTTATCCATGAGTATGTCTCTTCGCACGTCCTCTTTCTCTACGAAGAACCTACGAATGAAGACATCGAGGTCGACGAGGCGGTTATAACCTTGGGCAACCCGGCGAAGTTTCCCGTCTATATGACCGCCGGCCGACAGTATCTCCCCTTTGGCGTCTACAAGACCGCCATGGTCTCCGACCCCCTGACTCTGGAGATCGCCGAAAGCCAGGAAACCGCCCTCGAGGTCCGATTCGAGAAGCGTGGAGCCTATGGCGGGATGTACGCCTTCAACGGCGACGTGGATGAAAGCGACGATTCCAAGAACCACATCGACAACTTTGGAGCGAATGCAGGCTATAACCTGAAGACCGGCGAGCTAGCAACGGATGTCTCTGTAAGCTACCTGAACAATATCGGAGACAGCGATACCTTGGGAGACACCCTGCAAACCCAGGCCAATGGCACCATCGAGGACTATGTGGCAGGGATGGCGGCCAGCGCTTCCGTGAATTACCGCAGCTTCTCTCTCATTGGGGAATACATATTCGCTCTGGAGGAGTTCCAGCAGGATGAGGTCGGCTTCGACGGAAACGGAGCCCAGATGTCGGCCTGGAATATGGAGGTGGGCTACTCCTTCGCGGTGCTGGGCAGAGAGGCGACTATGGCCGCTGCCTATCAGGGAACAGATGAAGCTCTGGACTTGGGATTGCCCAAAAACCGCTACATGACCTCGATCAGCGTGGGACTCTTTGAGAACAATGTCTCCCTGTCCCTGGAATACGCCTATGACCAGGACTATGATCAGGACAAAGGCGGAACGGGTGACGAAGCTCAGACTATCACTACACAGCTGGCAATGGGATTCTAATCCCTTGTTCTCCATTAAAAAAACCAAACACCATCAACTCGGGAGGCTAACAAGGAATCCCGATTGTATTCGCTCTTTGAGTCACAAAAGAACGACATATTGCTTCCCTCTGGTGCCCGCAGGGGCTTAAAGGGGAACCCGGTGCAAGTCCGGGACGGGCCCGCCGCTGTGAGCGGGGACGAAAGCCGCATGAGGCCATCCGGCCCCTCACCCACTCCAAGCAAGAATTGTTGCATTTACTGAAAGGTTGGCCGCGAAGCAACCAAATGATTCAGGCGGCAACAACTTGTGCATCGAGTGGGTGAGGGGCCGGAGAAGGCGCGGTCAGCCCCTCACTCACTTGATCCTGATCGAATCTGTTTGAATCATTTGGATCTTAGCTGAATCGGCTGATCACACGAACAGACTACAGCACAGGATCAAGTGAGTGAGGGGGGCAAGTAGGACGATCCGCGAGTCAGAAGACCTGCCCGAGGGAAGAGTTGCGCGCTTCCGCGGCTGAAGCGCGTACGCGATCCGTTGGGATGAAAACGGGACATTCCCGGATCGATTGAGCTCAATCGATCCGGGAATTTTTTTGTACCTCATCAATCAGGACAAGGGAGGGCATATGAAAACCGGCATCATTCTCTACATAGCCGGAGAAAGGGATCCGGAATGGGAGATGGAATTGAAGGGGCTGGAAAAGGATCTTCCCCGGGCGGAGCTTTACCGCCTCGCGGAAAGCGAGGACGAGGTGGTCAACCACTGGTGGGAGCTCACCGCCAAGGGGATGCACAGGATCCTCTGCCAGGTCGCGCAACTGGACGCGGACAACACAGTACGGATCACGGAGAGGTGCATGCGCTTGTCCGGCTGAGAAGCGCCGGGGGAGACCGAGGCATCTCCTCCCCTGGCCGCAAGCCGGAACGGGAGCACGGGTCCGGCTTGCGGCCAGGGGCTCGTAGCTCCTGGGCCTGGACGCTTTTCAGACACCAGGCACTCCTTTGATTGGCCGGGCGGGCGCGTTGCCCGCCCCGGCCCGGAGCCGGGACGGAACATCCCGGCTCCGGGCCGGGGCGACAGCCCTTTTCATCCGAGCCGGTGCCACTCCGATGGCCTCGGTCTTCGAAGAGTCATCGCAATGGGATCCTGATCGTGTGTTCAGCTCAACCAAAGGAGGCGGGTATGCATGCGCAAAATCGGATCGAACCGACAGCTATCCCTTTCTTGCGCGGGATTACGGGAGCCCTTGTGCTCTTGCTCTTCCTGTTCTCCTTTCCAGTCGGCTCTTCCTTCGCCACAAACACCACGTCATCCCTGCAGGAAATGGTGGTCACTGCGAGCCGGGTCCAGGAGCTTAAGCGTAAAACCACCACGAACATTGAGGTCATCCAAGAAAGGGACATCGAGCTGTCCTCTGCGGACACACTGGGGGATCTTCTGGCGGAGAGGGGGCTAGGGCATTTCCACAAGTACCCGGGAGTGCTGACCACCATCGGGATCCGCGGCTTCCGCGGGGAGGCCCACGGCAACGACCTCAAGGGCCGGGTGTTGGTTCTTCTGAACGGCCGCAGGGCGGGCACCGGCAACGTGGCCAAGATCATGACGGAAAACGTGGAGAAAATCGAGATCATCCGGGGCCCCTCCTCGGTGCAGTACGGCTCCGCAGCCATGGGCGGGGTGATCAACGTGATCACCAAACAGGGAAAAGGCGATCCCTCGGGCTTTGCCCAGGGCGAGCTGGGCAGCTTTGATCACGAGAAGGCAAGCGCCGGACTCTCCGGAGCGGCGGGGACATTCGACTTCTCCGGCAGTTACTCCCGGAGCAACCGGGAAGACTACACCACAGCGGACGGAGAGAAGTACCACAATACCGGGTACGAGGAAAAAGAACACGCCTCCCTGAACCTGGGATACACCTTTCTGCCAGGCAATCGGATCGGGGTCATCTATACCGGCTTTGATGCGGAGGAAGTGGGCGACCCGCAAAGACTCAGCCAGAACGACCTGGACGACTATTCGGACAAGAAAAACGAGTCCCTGGACTTAATCTACGACGGTTCAGCCCAGGAAACTCCCCTTTCCTGGAAGGCGAGATACTTTACGGGAAAGGACGAGAACACCTGGCACGATCCCGTGGCAAGCAATCCCGGAGGAGCCATGGGCGGAGACGACGGGATTCCTTCCAGCCGAGACGTGGACAATCAGGGAGCCCAGGCCCAGGCAAGCTACAGCCCCGGTCGATACCGGATCACAGCGGGCTGGGACTGGGTCAACTACGAGGTGGATTCCGACTACAGCGGGAAATACGAATACGACAACCCCTCCTATTTCCTGCTGGGCAAGGCGGGATTCTTGGACAAGAACCTCAACCTGTCCGCCGGGCTCCGCTTCGATCAATACGAAGTCGAGGACCAGGATGAAAACCGGGACTTCGATAATCAACATACCACGCCGAGTCTGGGCATCGCTTGGCTCCCCTTTGAAAGCCTCAAGCTCCGGGCCAACTACAGCGAGGGCTTCCGGATGCCGCCTGGCAACGGGGTTTTCGGCAGCGAATATCACGAGCCCAACCCCGATCTGGATCCGGAAGAGATGCAAACCTATGAAGCAGGGATCGACTTTGCCTACCGCTCCCTGAACACCTCGCTCACCTACTTCCTCAACGACTTCGAGGACATGATCGTCTCCGAGGAGATCGGCCTCTGGACCTATCAGTACCGAAACATCGGCGAGGCGACCACTTCGGGGCTGGAAGGCAGATTTTCCTGGGATGCCGGCCCCCTGCTCGACCTGCAGTGGTCTTTCGTGCCCTACGGCAGCTTCGTGTACATGACGGAATACGAAAACGAGAGGACCGGCGAGGACTTGCCCTATGTCTCGGACCTGACCGCCTCCTGGGGCCTTAAGATCAGGGACAACCAGGGATTCGCCGGGAACCTTGGCTTCTCCTATACCGGAGAGCAGAGAATCACCTACCCTGAAGACACGCAAAAAGGCGGCTTTACCGTGGCCAATCTCAGCCTGCGGCAAAAGATTCTCGATGCAGGCAAATTCGGGGACCTCTCCCTCAAGGGCGAGATCCGCAATCTGCTGGACAAGAGATACTCCCACGTCGAGGGCTACCCCATGCCCGGCAGATCCTTCTATCTGGGGCTTCGCTACAACTACTGAGGGCTTGATGACACGTTTCAGGCAAAATTGACACGATCACTCATTGAGTGTTACGAATCTTTAACTCGTGTCACGAAAGCCAGATACCCGAATTATGACACACTTCCCCTCCCTCCTTCCCTCCTCCATATCCCGGAACGGGCCGCTCGGGCCGTTCCGGGGCATTATTCTGCTATTCATCCTGGCCCTCTGGCTTCAGCCCGCACCAATCCTCGCCCAGTCCGAGGACATGCCCCGCCAGGAGCAAAAGGCCCTGCACCGGGCCCAGAAGCTCTTGAGCAAAGACAGCGCGGACGAATGCCTAGCCGAGCTGCGCAGGTTCCGGAAAAAGCACGGCGAGCCCGAATCCGCCCTCTTCCATCTGGTCCGGGGCAATGCCCTGTACAGCCAAAAGGAATACCAAAAGGCGGAAAAAGCCTATTCCCGGGGGCTGGACAAGGCCCCGGATCACCCCGCCCTGCTCCGCAACCTGGCCTCCGTCTGCCTGCGGACCGGAGATCCTCATAGGGCCGGCCGGCTTTATCGACGTGCCCACGAAGCCTCCGAGGAACCGGACCCCGAGCTCCTCTACCATGCCGGAGCCGCCTTTTACCGGGCAAAGGCCCATGAGCGGGCTTTCCGCGCACTGAGCCGGCTCTTCGATCAGGCCGGGGAGATCGAGCCCCGCTGGGCCGAGCTCCTGGTCTACACCTGCCTGGAAGCCGAAAGATGGACCCGGGCGGAAAGGGCCCTGGACCGACTGCTGGAAGAAAATCCCGAGCAAAGACGCTACTGGAAGCTGCTGGCCCAGGTCCGGCTCAAGCAGGGACAGAACCGCAAGGCCGCCTGCGCCCTGGAGATCGCCTATGACCTCGATGCCCCGGACTCTTCCGGATGGAAGAATCTGGCCAACATCTACGCCTCCGCGGGCGCTCCGCTCCAGGCGGCCAGGACCCTGGAAAAGGCCTGTGGCGAGACCTGCTCCGTGAAGGATCTTCAACGGCTGGCCCGGCTCTATTCCCGTGCCTGCCGCCACGATTCGGCCATGGAGCACCTGGATCGGGCTTTGAAACAGGAGCCCTCCGCCGATCTGTATCTGGAAAAGGGGCGCCTTTGCTACCGGGCCGGCGAGTTCCGGCAGGCGCGCGTCGCCCTGGAAAAAGCCCTGGACAGGAACCCAGAGAACAACGAGGCCCGCCTCTGGCTGGGGTACGCCGCCTGGCAGCTCCGGGACTGGGACCTGGCCAGACGCTCCTTTGACCGGGTGCCCCGGGACGGGGAG
This sequence comes from Desulfohalobiaceae bacterium, assembly GCA_036628655.1. Taxonomy (GTDB): domain Bacteria; phylum Desulfobacterota; class Desulfovibrionia; order Desulfovibrionales; family Desulfothermaceae; genus JAIPDU01. The sequence continues at coordinate 5,709 of JAZKRN010000076.1, forward strand.
CACGGAAAGCAGGCGGAGAATGGCCTGCAGTCCGTCCTGGCCGTGATTGAGGCACAGGACACAGGGAAAACCCTTTCCCGGAAAGGGGGTTGAAGGGCCTTGTTCTCCGTTCTGCGTTCCCCGTTAACGGTTCGAAGGTTCGAAAGTACGAAAGTGCGAAGCTGTGAAAGTGTGAAGGTCCATGTTTCGGACCTCAGGGAAAGAATCTAGGATCCCGGAGATTATGGGATCATCTCCCCCGGCTATCCGGAGAAAGGCTCATGCGAATCACTTGTTTTTATTTTCTGCTTGCGGCCTGCGCTTGTTTTCTTGTCTCTTTCTCTCCTTACCCAGCCTTGGCTGAAAGCCCGGATGGGCCGCGCCAGCACCTGGAACAGGCCCTGGAGCGGGAGATCGATCTGCAGAAGGAAATCCAGGACTGGAGCCAAAAGAAGCAGGAGCTGTTGCACCGCATCCTGCAACTCAAGTCCGAGGCGGACTGGCACAAGTACAGAACCGCCAAGTACAGGGAATATATCCGGAATCAGAAGGAAACCATCGCCGGGCTTGTGCGGGAGAAGGAAAACATGGGGGCCCTCAGCCGCAAGCTGGAGCCCTATCTGGACCGGGTGGTCGCGGATCTCGCCGCATTCGTGGCTAACGACCTCGACTTTCTCCCCCGCGAACGCGAGAACCGGATCGCCTCTCTCCGGGACGTTCTGGGGAGCCACGACAAGAGCCTGAGCGACAAGCTGGGCCGGGTGCTGCAGGCCCTGCAGATCGAGGCGAGCTACGGACGGGGTGTGGAGGCCCGATCGGCAACAGTAAAACGGGACGGACGAGAAATCCGGGTCCAGGTGCTCAGGCTGGGCCGGGTGGCCAAGTTCTACCGCTCTCCGGACGGTGAATATGCCGGACGCTGGACCAGGAGCTCCGGGGAGTGGGAGCCGATTTCACCGGATTACGCGGAAGCGATCCATAAGGCCGTCCGCATCGCCCGGGATGAAACCCCGGCCGAGCTTGTGGAGCTGCCGGTGAAGGGAGAAAAACGATGAAGCGGATCGTCCTCGCTGCCGTAGCGCTCCTGCTCTTGTTTTCCGCATCTCCGGCTCTGGCTAAATCGGGCTCGGACCCCATCGAGGCCGAGGTGCGGGAAAAGGCGGCTGGGATCGAAAAGCAGGCCGAGTACACAAAAAAGCTCCTGCACAAGGACAGAAGCGAGCTCCAGGCGGAGCTGGATCGTCTCCGGGAAGAGACGGAAAAGAGCAAGCAGGCCCGTGCCTCGGCCAGGAAGGAATTCCGGTCCCTCAGGCAAAAAGAGCGGGAGCTGAGGGAGGAAATCAGCGAAGAAAAGAAGGAGATCCGCGAGGTCGAGGGCATCGTGACCGAAGCCGCCCGCAACGCGCGCTCCCTATTCGAGGCGAGCCCGATCACGCATCGCAAGAGCGGGCGACTGGAGACGGCCGAGGAGATCCTCGCCTCGGAAGAGTTCCCGGGAATGCAGGCCATCCAGGGCCTGATGGACGGGCTGTGGACCGAGATGCGGGCCTCGGGGCAAATCGCCGAATACAGAGGGGACATTGTCGACCGCGACGGTCGCGTCCAGTCCGCGGACATCCACCGCATCGGGGCCCTGACCGCTGTCTATGACATTCCGGAGAGCGGCCGGGGCTATCTCCGTCCGGAGGACAACGGCACCTTCGCGGCGGTGGAAGGCAAGGCGCCCCGGCTGGACCGGTGGTCCCTGGGCTCCTATCTGAGCGGGGATTCCTCCGCCCTGCCCCTGGATGTTTCCGGCGGCAGGGTGTTCCATCGCTGGAGCGAGGAAAAGAGCGTCCAGGAATGGCTCGCCTCCGGAGGCGTGTTGGTCTGGCCCATCCTGCTCATCGCTGCCGCCGCTCTCGTCCTTGCCGGGGAGCGCTTTGTCTTCCTCCTGCGGATCCGATCGGACTCGGACCGGATCATGGAGCGCGTCACCGACCTGGCCCGGGAGCAAAAGTGGGAAGAGTGCCGGGGCTACTGCCGCAGATTCTCCCGCTCCCCCGCCTGCCGGGTCCTGGATTCCGTGCTGGAGCACCTGGGAAGCAGCCGGGAGGTGATGGAGAACGCGGTCCAGGAGGCCCTGCTTCGGCAAGCCCCGCGTCTGGAGCGCTTTGTTCCCACCCTGAGCGTCCTGGCCGCGGTCGCCCCTCTTATCGGCCTCCTGGGAACGGTCACCGGGATGATCGCCACCTTCCAGGCCATCACCCTCCACGGCTCCGGGGACCCGTCCCTTATGGCCGGCGGGATCTCCGAGGCCCTGGTCACCACCCAGCTCGGCCTGGCCGTGGCCGTGCCGGTGATGCTCCTGCACCACCTCCTGGAGCGCAGGGTGGACGCTATCCTGTCCGACGCGGAGGAAAAGGGAAACTCCCTGATCCTGCTTCTCTTGAGCCGGGACAACAAACGTCGGGAGGAGGGCTGATCCCATGTCCGAGATCCTGGCCAGCGCCCGGGACCTCTTTCAGAGCGGAGGCCCCGTGCTCGTGCTCCTGGCGGCTGTCTCCGTCTGGATGTGGGCCCTGATCCTGGGCAAGTGGCTGGAGCTCTCCCGCATGCGCAAGCGGGAGCAGCCCCTGGACCGCTGCCTTCGGGCCAGGGATGAGGAGGATACCGAGTTCCCCGGGGCCCAGTGGCAGAGGGAGATCCTGGACAGGGTCGAGCACTACCGCGGCTCAGGGATCCAGCCGGACAAGCGGATCATGGCCGACCTGCAGAGATCCCTGGGACGGCGCGTGGAGCGCTTTGTCCCCACCATTCTCGTCCTGGCTGCGGCAGCTCCCCTGCTTGGTCTGCTGGGAACGGTGGAGGGCATGATCGAGACCTTCCGGGTCATCTCCGCCTCCGGAACGAGCGAGGCCAAGTCCCTGTCCACCGGGATCTCCCAGGCCCTGATCACCACCCAGACCGGACTGGTTGTGGCCGTCCCCGGCCTGGTGCTGGGCAACTTCCTGCGCAGGCGGGCCCGCGGGGCCAGGGGCCGCATGGAGCGTTTCTGTCTGGGGCTCTTGCGCGAGCACACCCATGAGCACGATCCCGGGCAAACGCCGGAGGCCGCCTCATGAGAGCGCTGGAGCGGATCCGCGGCAGACGGAGCGGGGGGACGGACATCAACATGGCCCCCCTGATCGACATGATCTTCATCCTGCTCATCTTCTTTCTGGTCACCACCAGCTTTGTCCAGGAATCCGGGGTCACCGTGGAGCGGCCCTCCGCCGAGAGCGCATCCACTCCGGAAAAGACGAACCTGATCATCGGTGTGGACGAGCACGGCAGGGTGCACATCCAGGACGAGGAAGTGGACATCCGGGCGGTGCGGTCCCGCATGGAGGATTTCAAGGAGAAAAATCCCGGTGGCTCGGTGGTCATCGCCGCGGACAAGAAGAGCACCACGGATACGTTGATTCGTGTCCTTGATGCCTGCCGCCTGGCTGGCGTTTCCAACATCAGCGTCGCGGCGAGGAAGCCGCAGTAACTCGTATGCGACCTGCTCTTCGCGACAGTTCCATAGCCGTTGTCTGCGCGGTGCTGATCAACGCGGTGATCTTCCTTTCCATCCCATTTTTGAATACGGTTCGTGAGCAGGAGGGGGAGAAGCCGTACAGCGGAACTCCGGTCGCGGTGTCCTACCAAGCGGAAAAATCCGCGAACGAACCGGAGGACTCCGAGCCGGATCAAAGACCCGAGCCGACGCAGACAGAGCGGCCGGAGCCCTCGCCCCGGCTCCCGTATATTCCGGACCGGCGGCCTAAGCCCTCAAAAATGCGGACGGATCTGGACCTGCCGGAGCCGAGCTTCGAGCTGCCCGAGGCGGACATCGGCTCGGTGGCCGTTTCCGCGCCGAAAACGCGCCCCACGGAGCAGCCCTCCTCGGGCCCGGAGTCTTTTTCCCTGCGGCAGGTGGACCGCAAGCCCCGGGTGATCAGCCGCATCCAGCCCGGATATCCCCACCGGGCCAGACAGCGGGATATAACCGGCAAGGTGGTGCTCAAGTTCCTGGTGGACCGGGACGGAGAGGTGAGCAAGGTCTCCGTGGTCTCCGCGGAGCCCGAGGGCGTTTTCGAGGACAGCGCGGTCTCCGCAGTGAAGAAGTGGCGCTTCGAGCCCGGGCGTGTCGACGGGGATCCCGTTCCCACCTGGGTCCGGCTCCCCGTCTCCTTCACTCTGTCCGACTGAAACAGCTCATAGCATGGCGCGGGTTGACAACTGGCTCGGCCTTTAGTAGCACGATTTTCATATTCGTGCTACTAAGCGATCGCTTTTCCCTTTGCTTTGTTGCATTGCTTCCTCCGCTCAATCACGTTCCGAGGCCCATCCGGCTTCCGGACCAAACCCAAGGAGGTCCCGCATGGCCTTGCTCCGACTCTTTCTCATTGTCCTGGCCGCGGGCATTGTCCTGCCCGCGGCAGCATCCGCGCACATGGTGTGGATCAATGCGAGCGATTTCGCACCGAATGCGGGAGATGAGGTCCATATCCGAATCGGCTGGGGCCACGAATACCCCCGCGACCAGCTGGTCAACCCGGATATGGTGAAGGAGGTCCAGGTCCTCGGCCCCGAGGGGCAGCAGGTGAAGACGGAGCCCGTCTTTGCCGATGTGCACCGCTTCACCGCGAAAACCGAAGGAACCTATCACGCGCTGGTTCAAATCGAGCCCGGATTCGTCTCCAAAACCCCGAAGGGCCACAAGCTGGGGAACAAGAAGGAGCTGGACAACGCCGTCTCCTGCTTCCGGCACAATATGAACGTCAAGGCCATCATCCGAACCGGAGCCTCTGACACGACGGATAACGGACAGGATGGCCTCGCCCTGCAGCTCGTCCCGCTGGAGAATCCCTCCGAGCTTAGCCCAGGAAACACTCTCCCGGTGCGGGCCCTGTTCCAGGGAGAGCCGCAATCCGGGGTCACGGTCAAGGCCACCTCCAGGGGACACGACGGGGAGTGGGTCTCGAAGAAGAAAACCGATCAGGACGGGGTCGCCCGCTTCGAGATCGACGGAGAGGGGGCCTGGATGTTCCGGGCGGAGCACCGCACGCCCTATCCGGATGAGTCCGTGTGCGACCAGTACTTCTACACCTCGGCCCTGAATGTGAGCTTCTAGGCAGGGAGCAACCGGAAAGGAGAAGATCCCATGAAGCACGCCATCTCCCTATGCGCCCTCATCGTGTTTCTCCTGGCCGCGGCTTGGCCTTCCTTGGCACAGCAAGAACAGGGCGATCCCACCTACGAGCTGAAAGGGGTCACGGTCAACGCCACCAAAGAGGAAAAGGACGTCTCCCTGACACCGGGCTCCACCACGCTGGATCTCGGAGAGTATCAAACCGTTGGCTCTCCACAGAACGTCCTTGATGTTCTCAAGCAGAGCCCGACCATCGATTTTCGTCAGGCCAGCGACCTGGCCCCTGCGGAGGACGGGGTCCAGATGCGCGGGTTCGGCTCACGGATGTTTGTCACCGCTCTGGACGGTTTGGCGGTGCAGAAAATCGGCGGATACTGGGGAGGCCACTATCAGGACTTCAGCGGCATTCCCCTGGCGGAGATCGAGGAAATCGAGATCATTCCCGGCCCCCACTCCGCCCTGTATCCGGGCAAGGCCATCGGCGGTGTGCTCGACCTCAAGACAAGGGCGCCGAAGAGATGGGACACCTCCAAGCCGGACATCGATCTGCAGAGCAGCTACGCCAGCTACGACACCAGGAACCATCTGGCCCGTGCGGACGGCGGATACAACGCCCTGAGCTACGGCCTCTCTTACCGGGACTACAGCACCGACGGGTATCTGCGGAACAATGCCGCGGACATCGACACCATCGCCGGCCGCATCGGCTTCCTTCTGCCCTCGGACGGTTTTGTCCGCCTCTCGGGCTCGCACACGGACAAGCTGCGCGAGGTGCCGGTCAAAAACGATCCCTCTCGCGCGGACTATGATTCGGACTTTCCTGT
>JAZKRN010000077.1:0-11587 GCA_036628655.1 Desulfohalobiaceae bacterium
GGCTGAGTGTCTCCTGCATAGGCCTGCTGTCCGGGCGAACACCCGGCCTCGCTAGCGGATCAGTGTCTGATCCCTGCCGGGCCCCACTGAGACGTATCCCACTTTGACCCCGAGGTCCTCCTCGATGAACTCGATATAGCGCCTGGCGGCACCGGGCAGGTCCTGCCAGGACCGCACACCGGAAATGTCCTCCTGCCACCCTTCCAGCCGGGTGTACACCGGCTTGACTTCCTGAAGGCCGTCCTGTTTTTGCGGCGGATGGGTCAAGCGCACACCCTCGTGGTCGTATTCCGTGCAGACCCAGAGCTCCTGGAGTCCGCCCAGGACGTCGAGCTTGCTGATCGCCAGCCGGGTGGGGGAGTTGAGCCGCACCGCCTCGCGGAGGCAGACCAGGTCCAACCAGCCGCAGCGGCGTTGTCTCCCGGTTGTCGCGCCGAACTCCGCCCCCTTGTCCCGCATGTGCTTCCCGGCTTCGTCCTCGATTTCCGTTGGATGGGGGCCTCCGCCCACACGTGTGGTATAGGCCTTGACCACGGCAACCACGTCGTCGATGACGAACATGCCGCAACCGGCGCCTGCCGACGCGTTTCCGGCCACCGTGTTGGAGGAGGTCACATAGGGGAAGGTCCCGTGATCCACATCCAAAAGCGTTCCCTGGGCCCCCTCGAAGAGGACATTTTGCCCCGCGTCGCGGGCGCGCTGAATTTCGCCGGGCACATCGGCGAGGTGCGGTCTCAGGCGCTTGGCCCAGGGCAGGACCTGCTCCAGCACATCCTCGGCGGTATCCGACGCCTCGCCGAAATAGTGCTCGCACAGGACATTCTTCTCCGCCAGGGCCTTGGCGATCTTGTTCAGCAATACGTCCTCGTCCAGAACGTCCACGGCCCGGATACCCACGCGCGCGACCTTGTCCTCGTATGCCGGCCCGATTCCCCGGCCGGTGGTTCCGATCCGGGCATCCCCGGAGCGGATCTTTTCCCGAAGATTGTCCATCCGCTTGTGGTAGGGCATGATCAGGTGCGTCTTGTAGCTTATCTTGAGCCGCTCCGGTCCCACGGACACGCCGTTGTTCTGCAGGCTGTCCAGCTCGCGGCAGAAGACCTCCGGATCCAGGACCACTCCGTTGCCGATGAGGCACATCTTGTTCGGATGAAGGATGCCGGAGGGAATGAGATGCAGGATCGTCTCCTCGCCGCCGACCACAATGGTGTGTCCGGCGTTGTTGCCGCCCTGGAAGCGGACGATCGCGTCCGCCTGCTCCGTCAAGAGATCCACCAACTTGCCCTTGCCCTCGTCGCCCCACTGGGCTCCGACAACAACCTGATTCTGGCTCATTGCACCGCTCCTTGTGCTTCCGGGTCCCACCCTCAGCAGCAGACCGGATTACCCTGGTTCAAAAAAACGCGCCGCCGATCGAGCGGCAGCGCCTGGGTGCCATGTTTTCGCAGCGCTCCGCTTCTGGCGTCGCACTCAGGAGGTGCCCTTTTCCCTGGAGGGAAAGGCGATCACCCTTCCCCGGGGCCCGCTTCCTTCGTCGCTTTGCTCTCCGGATACAAGCTCTACGCCGTCATTCGCCTCATCCGGGGCGTTCTCGCCCCCGGGCTCGGAATCCGCGGATCTCTGCTCCATCCATTTGCTGTTGAAAAGCTGATTCTTCCAGCGCACCGCCTGGAGCAGGCACAGAATAATCACCGACTCCTCCCATTCCCTGGTGGGCTGGAAGGTCTCCACTTCCCGATAGTACTTGTCCCACAGAGAAAGCAGAGACGCCTCGTCGTAGGCCGCCAGTTGGCTGGCGAGCCTCTCCAGCATCTTCTCCAAAGCCAAGCTCCTTCAATCAATAAGCGGTTTTATGCCGCTTCAGGTCCCGATCAAACACAGAGACCCTACTATGCAAAATTGCCTCTCTTCAAGTGTTGTGATAAACCAAAACACGTCGCGAAACAATCCCGTACGCACCGCTTGCCGGCACACCCTTTTCCCTCCGGAAAGCCCGGTGTGCGATGTCAGAGCCTCGATCCGGGCCGCTCGAAGCGGCTGGCGCCGGTCCCTCTTTTCGCGGCGGCACGAGGTAGAGGACGAAGGACCCCAAGGACACAGGAGAGGACCATGAAAGATCTCAAAAAAATGTATCAGGCGCAGCAGTCCGACCCCTTCCCCGGAGAGCTCCATCTTACAGTGGGCGATCAGGAGCTCATCTTCAAGAAGCGGACCTGGACCATCCAGGACCAGGAGAAAGGGCTCCGCTACGGGGAGAACCCCAACCAGCCCGCGGCGATGTATGAGCTGCACCAGGGCCGGCTGGAGCTGAATGGCCTTCGCTTCGCCTCCCCGGACAGGGGCCTGCTATCCGCGCTCAAGGAAGAGCACATCATTCAGTCCGGGAAGCACCCGAGCAAAATCAATCTTACAGACGTGGACAACGGGATCAACATCCTGCAGTACCTGACCGCCAAACCGTCAGCGGTCATTCTCAAGCACAACAATCCCTGTGGAGCGGGCTGGTCCGACGAGGGGCTCACCCAGGCCCTCAGCAAGGCCTACGCCTGCGACCGCATCGCCGCCTTCGGCGGGGCGGTTGTGGTCAATTCTCCCGTTACCCGCGAGCTCGCGGAATACATCAACGAGCGCTATTTCGAGGTGATCGCCGCCCCGGAATTCGAGTCCGGAACCGTGGAGATCCTCTCCAGGAGAAAGAACCTGCGCATCCTCAAGATCCCCGGCCTGGGACGGCTGGAGGAAATCATGGACGCTCCCTTCCTGGAGTTCAAGTCCCTCGTGGACGGCGGGCTCATCATCCAGTATTCCTATCTCAACGAGATCCGCTCCTCACAGGACTGGATCCCCGCTGAAGCCGAATCCGGCGGAACCGAAGCGGTTGCCCGGCCTCCCACCGCCGCGGAAAGCGAGGACCTGCTCTTCGCCTGGGCCGTGGAGGCCGGTGTTACCTCCAACTCGGTCCTCTTCGCCAAGGACGGGGCCACCGTGGCCATAGGCACCGGTGAGCAGGACCGGGTCGGCTGCGTGGACATCACCATTCACAAGGCCCATATCAAGTATATGGACAACCTGGCCTTCGAGCGGACCGGGCTTTCCATCTACGAGCTGCGGGAGAAGGCCAAGCAGGACAGCGAACACCGACAGATCCTGGACGGAATCCGCAACGAGAGCGAGGAGGCCAAGGGTGGGCTTCGCGGCTCGGTCATGGTTTCCGACGGCTTCTTCCCCTTTCGCGACGGCGTCGATCTGGCCATCGAGCAGGGAGTCACCGCCATCGCCCAGCCCGGCGGCTCCATGAAGGACCTCGAGGTCATCCAGGCAGTCAACCAAGCCAATCCCCAGGTGGCTATGGTCTTTACCGGCCAGCGCTCCTTCAAGCACTGATCCCTATGGCGAATACCAACCCCAGTCTTCGGCCGGGCCACATTGTCGAATACCTCCAGGACAACCTTCCCTGCATCGGAATCGTCCTCACAGAGGATTCCGGGCGGCTCAAGGTGCTCACCCTCACCAAGCGGGAAATCAAGCTCCAGCGGTCCAGGGCCCTGCCCTGGACCGGCCCCTGGATCAGCCCCGAAGAATCCAGACAACAGATCCTGCGCGAGCTGGAGCGCATCAACGGGCTCCGCCAGCGCATCCAGGACCGCATGGATCCCGTGGAGATCTGGGAGCTCCTCCAGGGCGAGGTGGACGAGGAAGACCCGGAATGGCTCGCCAACCTGATCTGGAGCGAGCCCGACTCGGACCACGTCGCCGCCCTGGGGCGCCTCCTGCTGCAGCACAAGACCTACTTCAAGTTCACTCCGCCGGTCTTTCAGGTCCTGTCCCGGGAAAAGGTGCAGATGAAGCTGCACCAGCAGGAAAAGGAGCGCCGGCGCAATCAGGTGGCCCAGCAGGGCCAGGCCCTCTTCCGGGCTTTGTGGAAGGAAAGCTCCGGCGCGGCCTCCGCGTCCCGCCCTGAGCCCGATCCGGATATCGCCGAGGAGCTGAAGGAGATCCTTCTGGATCGGATCGCCTCTCCGGACAACACAGAGCAGGAAGACCTCTGGAAAAGCCTGACTCAGGGCCTGCCGGACCAGCAGCACCTGGCCCTTTGCCTGGCCCAGCAATGGGGCATCGTGCCCAGGCACTACAACCAGCTCCTGGATGAGGCGGGCTACGCCTGGGGCGATGAGTGGAGCGAGCGCCACCTGGAGGAAATCCGGGTTCAGGAGCGGGAATTCTCCCGCCTGCAGACCGAGGAGCCCGAGCGGGCCTCTCTGGTCAGCATCGATTCCTCCACCACACGCGATATCGACGACGCCTTCAGCGTCCACCGCGACGACCAGGGGCGCTACGGGATCGAGCTGGCCCTGGCCTGCCCGGTGATGACCTGGGAGTTCTCCTCGCCCCTGGACCAGGCCGTGGCTCACCGCAGCAGCAGCCTGTATCTCCCCGAGGGCACGTCGCACATGCTGCCGGAACGGCTGGGGCTGGACCTGTACAGCCTCCAGGCGGGACGGATCCGGCCCGTGCTCTGGGTCAGCCTTCAGCTGAGCGGGGAGGGGGAGGTCCTTTCCGTTAGGCCCAGGCTCACCTGGGCCGAGGTGGAACGCAACACCACCTACGCCAGAGCGGAAGAGGAGCTCGACGGAGCCGATCCCGGCCAGCTCGCCACGGCCCTGGAGCTCGCGGAGAAGCTCCGCCGGAATCGCATCCACAGGGGGGCGGTCATCTTTGACCAGAAGGAGCCCCGGATCCATCTCCGGGATGTGGACGGCGAGCCCCGTGTGGAGCTGGAGGAGTCCCCGGAATACCCCAGGGCCCAGCTCATCGTCACCGAGATGATGATCCTGGCCAACTCCGTGCTGTCCGACTGGGCCACCGACTGGGGACTGCCCCTTTTCCACCGCAGCCAGGACATCACCCTGCCCCGCGGCTTTGCCGGGGATTGGACCGATCCGGTGGAGATGCACCAGATCATCCGGGAAATGAGCGGCTCCAGGCTGGAAACGCGGCCCAAGCCCCACACCAGCCTGGGAGTATCCGGATACGCGCCCATCACCTCGCCACTCCGGCGCTACGTGGATTTCCTGAACCTGGCCCAGATCCGGAGCCATCTCCTGGGCCGTTCTCCCCTCTGGGACGAGGACAAAATGGAAACCATGCTCCCCCATCTCACGGCGCGGAGCCAAGCCGTGGGCCGAATCCAGAAGTTCCGGACCCGATACTGGAAGTTGCTCTATTGCCAAAGATGGTGTAATTCTAGGACCTGGAATGGGATTGTCCTTGAAGTCGGAGACCTGGTCACCGTCTCCCTGCCCCGGGAACAGCTCCTTCTCAGAGCCCCGAAAAAGCTCTTCGGGGAAAAGGTGGAGCCCGGACAGAGCTATCAGCTCACCCTGGGAAAGATCGATCCCCTGAACAATCAAATCAAAATCACTGATGCCCGGGAGGTGTGATGGAAGTATTCATTGCGCTCATCGGTTGGCTCGTCGTGGTCTACATAGCCGGATCCGTCCCCTTCGGCCTCCTCCTGGCCAGGATGGGGCGCGGCATCGATCCCCGTGAGTATGGCAGCAGGAACACCGGTGCCACGAACGTGGCCCGGGTCTGCGGGGCCCGCTACGGGATCGCGACCCTGGTCCTTGATCTGCTCAAGGGCCTTGTCCCCGTGCTCATGGCCGCGGCGATCAGCTCCTCGGTCCTGCTTCTGAGCCTGACCGGCCTGGCGGCCCTGCTGGGGCACATGCATTCCGTGTTCCTGGATCGGAAGGGCGGCAAGGGCGTGGCCACCACCATCGGCATATTTCTCGCGGTCACTCCGGCGCCCTTGTTCTGGTCTTTCCTGCTCTGCATCCTCCTTATCTTGACAGTCGGCTATGTTTCCCTGGGATCCCTGGCCCTGGTCGCCTCCCTGCCCCTGTTCATCCTTCTGTCCGGAAACTTTGGCTTCCTCGCCCTGAGCATCTTGATCTGTATCCTGGTCTTCTCCAAACACAGGGACAATATCCTGCGTCTCGCACGCGGCGAGGAAAAAACCTGGAAGGGAAGAACGACTGAAGACGCATGAATCCGAGGCACGGCATTTTCAAGGCGGTTCCGCAGCCCGACGGATCGAGCAAAATATGCACCCGGACACGATCACGCTCCATCTGGACCGCGAGCTCACCCTCAAAGCGGATGAGACGTTCCTTCTCGCCTCATCATCCCGGGAGGCGGGACCGTTCCGGTCCATCTCCGCAACCCCGTCACAGCTTCCCTTCGGCGACCTCGTGGGGCTGGATGCGGGCACACCCTGCTTTCGGGCCCTGAGCACCCTCTGGCTCCCGGGGGAATCCGCCATGGAGCCCGGATGCTTCCTGCGCTGCCTGCGCGATATCGTCCTGGAGCCCGGCGAACACGGTCTTGCCTGCTGGAAGGAAGGCCCGACCCTGGCCACGATCACCCTGAGCGACAAGGCCCACGCCGGAGTCCGCGAAGACGCGAGCGGCCCTCTTATCCGGGAGCTCGTCGAGGCGAAGCTTCCCCTCGCCCACAGCCAGCGCTATACGCTGCCGGATGACCCCTCGGCCCTAAAAGGCCTGCTGCACCACCTCGCTCTGGACCAATGGCTGGACCTTATTCTGACCACAGGAGGGACCGGGCTCACCAGCCGGGATATCACTCCCGATACGACGCAGAGCGTATTGGACAGGCATCTTCCCGGATTTGAGCAGGCCATGATGGCCGCCTCCCTGGCCCAGACCCCTCAGGCCGTGTTATCGCGGGCCAAGGCCGGAATCCTGGGAAGAAGCCTGATCATCAACCTTCCGGGAAGCAAGCGCGCCGTACGGGACAATCTGGAGGCCGTGCTCCCCGCCCTAAAACACACACTGGACAAGATCGCCGATGATCCTGGGGAATGCGGAAGCAACTAGGAGCCCAGAGCAGGGAGACATCCCAGTTGAGCTGCGGCAGCGGGTGAGCTTCATCTGCTTTTTCCGACTCATATTCCTTGTTCTTCTCATCCTGCCCCTGGCCCTGAGCAATACCAGCGGAACTGTCCTGAGCGACACCCTGCAGATCGTTCAGCAGGGCCACTACGTGGCCTTCCTCGTATCCGGGTTCGGCCTGACCCTCTTCTTCCTGCTCACCTGGAAGCGCTTCACGGACGTCCTTTTCCTCTTCCGCCTCCAGCTATGCGCCGACTTTGCGCTGTGCACCTATCTGATCATCCTCACCGGCGGAGTCACCAGCTACTTCTTCTTCCTCTTTCTGGGCATTATCTTTCTCTACGGCCGTCTGCTGGGCCTCTCCACAGCAAAGTGGATAAGCTTGGCCACCTTTTTCCTGACCCTTGTCCTTGCCTTCCTGCAGTACCAGCAGCCCCTCGGCATGCTCCCTCCCTCTCTCGATCTCAAACAGGCCCTGTACTATCCGCTGATGCAGCTCATCGCCCTTTTGCTCATTACCTCCCTGCTCCGCATGGGCTACACCAACGAAGATCAGCTCCTGCACGAGCTGGCCCGAAAACAGCAGCAGCTCCAGCGGTCCGAGGAGCTCAAGACCAAGGTCTTCGACTGGATGAACAGCGCCCTGCTCGTGGTGAACCCCCAGGGCTATATCTCGGTCATGAACCAGTCCGCCCTTCAGCTGGCCGGAGTCAGGGACTATCCCGCCGCGCTCGGGCGCCATCTCCGGGAGATTTTCCCCCCTCTGGCCGAGCTCTGGCGGGAGTGGGACAAATCCAGCCATAAACGCAACGAAACGACCATGGGAGGGCGCACACTGGGAGCAACGCTGGGGGCTCTGCCCGAAAACATGGGCTCACTGATCCTTTTTTCGGACATCACCGAGATCAAGGCCCTGCAGGATCAGGTCAAGCAGATGGAGAAGATGGCCAGCCTTGGCGAGCTCTCAGCCGGATTGGCCCACGAGCTGAAGAACCCGCTGGCGGGCATCAAGGCCAGCCTGCAGCTCACGCAGCAAAATTCGGTTTCCGAGGAACAGCGGAGCAAGCTGCAGGCGGTCGTGCAGAAGGACATCGAGCGCATGGACAACCTGGTCAAGGAATTTCTGGCCTTCGCCAGACCCGAAGAGGCCGACCCGCGGCAAACCTCCCTGGCCAAAGTCCTGCGCGACTGCCTGGAGAATCTGAACCAGCTCCATCCCGAGGTTCGCTTTGAGACCGATCCTTCAGTTGAGGACGCGCACTGGTACTGGGATCCGGAGCAGCTGCAGCGGATTCTGATGAATCTTCTGCTCAATGCGGGACAGGCCTGTGCCGATCACCCCGAGCCCGCGGTCCGGATCGACCTGGATACGGACCGAAGCGGGGAGTATCTGTTCATAGCGGATAACGGGCCGGGACTGGACCCGGAAATGGAGGAAAGGATCTTTCATCCCTTCGTCACCACCAAGCAGAAGGGCTCAGGCCTGGGACTCTCCATTGCCCTGCGGCTGGCCAACCAGAACGGATCGCATCTTTCCTTGCGCAATCGCCCCATGGGCGGTACGGAAGCCAGACTCTACGCCCCCCGCAAGGGACCACAGGAGAAGGAGCCCTGATCATGCCTGAGTTTCTGGCGGATATGCATATCCACTCCCGCTACTCCATGGCCACGAGCAAGTCGCTGGGGCCGAGGCAATTGGCCGCATGGGGGGCGGTCAAGGGCTTGCAGGTTGTGGCCACGAGCGATTTCACCCACCCCGGATGGCTGGCCGAAATCGAAGAAGCCCTCGAGGAGGAGGGAAACGGCCTGCTCGGGCTACGGGACCCGTCCGGCCTGCACCGGGAGATTCCCTGGCTCGAGGAGGACACGGAGCTCACCCCGCCCCGCTTCATCCTCTGCACCGAGATCAGCTCCATCTATAAGCGGGACGGCGCGGTGCGCAAGGTGCACAATCTCGTCTTCTTCCCCGGACTGGAGAGCGTGCGCCGCTTCAACCAGCGCCTGGACCGCATCGGCAACCTCAAGGCCGACGGCCGGCCCATCCTGGGCCTCGACGCCCGGGATCTGCTGGAGATCGCCCTGGAGACGGACGACCGCGCCTTTGTCATCCCGGCCCATATCTGGACTCCCTGGTTCTCCCTTTTCGGCTCCCAGTCCGGGTTCAACAGTGTTGAAGAATGTTTCGGGTCCCTGAGCGGGGAGATTTTCGCCCTGGAGACCGGGCTCTCCTCGGACCCGGAGATGAACTGGCTCTGGAGCGAGCTGGACGGCTACCGGCTGGTATCCAACTCCGACGCCCACTCCGGGGAAAAGCTGGCCCGCGAGGCCAATCTCTTCCAGGGCGAGGTGAGCTACGACACCATCCACCAGTCCCTGAAACATCCGGAGAAGAACCCCAACTTCCTGGGAACCGTGGAGTTCTTCCCCGAGGAGGGCAAGTACCATCTGGACGGTCACCGCGCCTGCGGCATCCGTTTGGACCCCAGGGAAACCTTCCGGCTGAACAATACCTGTCCGGTCTGCGGCAAGCCGGTGACCGTGGGGGTGCTCAACCGCGTATGCCGACTCGCGGACCGCGATGAGCCGCAGAAGCCCCCGCAGAGTCCCTCCTATCACTTTCTCATCCCCCTGCCGGAGATCCTTTCCGAAATCCTGGGGGTGGGCACCAAGACCAAGAAGGTGCGGCGCTTCTCCCACAGTCTTCTGCAGAGCCACACCTCGGAGCTGAACGTCCTGCTAGGGGCCCCCATCGCGGAGCTCAAGGCCGTTTCTCAGCCCCTGGCCGAGGCGATCCGCCGCATGCGAAGCGGCGAGGTCCACCGCGAGCCCGGCTTCGACGGCCAGTTCGGGATCATCTCCGCCTTTACCCCACAGGAACGACAGGAGCTGCATCACGGCAAACGCCTCGTCCCCGGCGGCGGAAGCGGCTCCCGGAGCTCGGGCAGGCCGGACAGGCCCGACAGCGGACAGGATGGGCCCCCCTCATGGGAATCCGAGGGGGATGATCCCGCCTCCTTCAACGCGGAGCAAAAACGGGCCATCGAGGCGGAATCCGGTCCCCTCCTCGTCGTCGCCGGGCCGGGCACGGGCAAGACGCGGACCCTCGTGGGGAGGGCGTCCCACCTGCTGCAAAAAGGGTGTCGGCCCTCGGACATCCTGGTGCTCACCTTCACCCGGGCCGCCGCGAGAGAGGTCCGCCAGCGCCTGGAACCCGGCGGTTCCAGAAAGGAAGAGGCCCCGCGGGTGGACACCCTGCATTCCCTGGCCCACGCCGACTTGAGCCGGACGGGCAACGCGCCGCGAATCATGACCCAGGAAGAGGCCCGCAAGCTCTTTCTCCGGGCCAATCCCAGTCTCGGCTCCCGGGAGGGCAAGGAGCTCTGGGAGCGGCTCTCTCTCAGCCGGGAGACCCTGAAGCCGGACGGCGACCTCCGGGATGCGGAACACGCCTACAGGGCGGAAAAACAGCGGCTCGGGCTTCACGACTACACCGATCTGCTGGAAAAGTGGCTCGAGAGCGAGAGCGGGGACCGCTCCAGCCATGTCCTTCTGGACGAGGTCCAGGACCTCTCTCCGCTGCAGCTCAAAATGGTCTCCCACCTCTGTCCTTCATCCGGGGAGGGGCTCTTCGCCATCGGCGATCCCAGGCAGTCCATCTACGGCTTCCGCGGGGCCACAGGGGACGTGGAAAGCGAGCTGGCGGCGTACTGGCCCCATGCCCAAAAGATCGCCCTGGAGCGCAACTACCGCTCCGCGCAAAACATCCTCAATTTCGCCTCCGGCCTGTACCGCACCCCTTCTCCCCTGAGCAGCCAGCTGGCGCTCACCGGTGAGCTCCGCTTCCACCGGGCCCAGAGCGACAGGCAGGAGGCCGTCTGGATCGCGGAGCGCGTGCGGGACCTTCTGGGCGGCACCGGCCACCTGCAGGCGGACCAACAGGACTCGGGGGGCCTGGGGCCGGGGGACATCGCGGTCCTGGTCCGGGTCAAGGCCCTGCTCCCCCAGTTGCACAAGACCCTGCACAACCACGGCATCCCCTGCTTTGTTCCGGAGCGGGAGCATTTCTGGGAGGACTCCCGCATTCAGCTCATCCTGGCCTCCGTGGGGGCCAAATTGGGGCACGTCGCCGCGGCAAATGACGTTCCGGAATGCCCGGAGGAAGCCCTGGAAAAAGGCCCCGCGGCACTGCCAGGCGTGTTTCAGGACAGATCGGAATTCGACCCCCTTTTCTGGCAGTCCGGACCCTTTTGCGAGCTGTCCCGGGCCTGGCGCGAGCAGGACGGCTGGGACAAGCTCTTCAACTGGATCGCCCTGGAGCGGGAGCTGGCCCAGGTGCAGAGCAGAAGCCAGCGTGTGGCCCTTATCACCCAGCACGCGGCCAAGGGGCTGGAATACGAGGCCGTGTTCGTGCCCGCCCTGGAGGAGGGCGTCCTGCCCCTTATCCGCGGGCAGGAAAGCGAACCCGAGGATGTGGAGGAGGAGCGGCGCCTGCTCTATGTGGCCCTGACACGTGCCAAGTCGCGCCTTTACCTGAGCCGGGCCTCGCGCAGGCAGCTCTACGGGAGCACCTTGAGCCGTTCCGCAAGCAGGTTCCTGCGGCACCTGGACTGGACAGTGGTCAGCATGACCCGTTCGGTGCAGCGCACCGTGGCGCAGGAGAAACGGATGAAGCT
>JAZKRN010000078.1:0-11561 GCA_036628655.1 Desulfohalobiaceae bacterium
TTCAGAGGCTCCGACCTCCGAGTTCCGATCTCCGAATCCGCGTTCACCGTTCACCGTTCCGCGTTCCCCGTTCCCCGTTCACCGTTTGGGACCTCAGGATGGGTGAGGCAACAGCGGACAGGTAAGGGTGACTTGTTCCTCATGGGGCCGTCATCTGTCGTCCTCCGTCTTCTGTCCTCTGGCGTCTGGCGTCTGACCTCTGACGTCCGACCTCTGACAACCGACCTCCGACTTCCGACTCACCGACACACCGGATCACCGACCTCTGATCTCTGATCTCCGATCTCCGTTTACCCATCGCCTCGTTGCAGCAGCCGCTTCTCCGGAGCGATCATTTCCTCGATGGTTTCCCGCTCCCGGATGAGTCGGGCTCTGTCCCCGTCCACCATGACCTCCGCGCCCCTGGGGCGGGAGTTGTACTGCGAGGCCATGGCGAAGCCGTAGCCGCCGGCGGAGAAGACCGCCAGGAGCTCGCCGGGCTCGATAAAGGGCAGCTCCCGGTCCTGGGCCAGAAAATCGCCGGTTTCGCAGACAGGGCCCACGACGTCCCTGGGCGCGATCTTCCTGCCCTGGGGCGTGACCTCGGCGATGCGGTGGTAGGCCCCGTAGTAGGAGGGCCGGATCAGGTCGTTCATGGCCGCGTCCACCACTGTGAACTGCTTGAGCTCGGTCTCCTTGGTGTACAGGGTCCGCGTGACCATGATCCCGGCGTTGCCGGCGATGACCCGTCCGGGCTCCAGGACAAGGGTCACATCCATGTCCGCAAGGGCATCGCTCAGGGCCTCGCCCAGCTCTCCGGGATGGGGCGGGTCCTCCTCCTCGTAGGTGATGCCCAGGCCGCCGCCCAGATCCAGGTAGTCGATGGACAGCCCCATCTTCTGCAGCCTGGTGTAGAGCTCCTTGAGGCGCTCCAGGGATTCCAGGAAGGGGGAGACCTGGGTCAGCTGGGAGCCGATGTGGCAGTCGATCCCCACGGGCTCCAGCCACGGGTCCTCCCCGGCGCGGGCATAGAGCTCCGGTGCCCGCTCAATGGCCACCCCGAACTTGTTCTTCTTCAGGCCGGTGGAGATGTAGGGGTGCGTCCCGGGGTCCACGTCGGGATTGATCCGCAGGCTCATACGGGCCGGGATGCCCGTGTCCGATGCGGCGCGGGAGAGGAGCTCCATCTCCTGGTCCGACTCCACGTTGAACATGAGGATCCCCGCGCGGAGGGCGTAGGTCATTTCCCAGTACTTCTTGCCCACTCCGGAAAAGACGATCTTTTCCGGGGCGATCCCCGCCTCCAGGGCCTTGGCGAGCTCGCCGCCGGAGACGATGTCCGCGCCCGCACCCTCGCGCTTGAGCAGATGCAATAGGCTCAGGTTGGAGTTGCACTTGACCGAGAAGCAGGTGATGTGGCGGACCTTGTCGAAGGCGGAGTCGTAGGCCTGGAAATGCCGCCGCAATGTCGCGGCGGAGTACACGTACAATGGTGTACCATGTTCCCGGGCCAGCTCCCGGACTGACACATCCTCGGCATAGAGCTCGTTGTTCGTGTGCTCAAAGTGGTGCATAGTTCTCCGTTGTCGGTTATCCGTTATCTGTTATCGGTTATCGTTATCCGTTCCCCGTTCACGGTTTTCAGTTCCAGGTTCCTTGTTCGTCGTTCATCGTGCCGCGTTCACCCCTCAGCGGTCTCCGACCTCCGCCCCCCCGACCACGGGTTACCGACCTTCCGTCCGCAGGGAAATATCTCCCGCCACAAGGCGGTGTTCTGCTCCAGAGTCGTCTTGTAGGAGAAGGGCGCCGCTCTCGTCAATGTCCCGGGCAGTCCCGTGGAGAACAGCGCTGTCCGTCTCCGCGCGAACCCTGCGGCCCAGGGTGACGGTGTAGGCGAGCCACTGCTGCCGCACAGGGGAGAGCCCCTCCTCCATGAGGCGGTGGTAATACTTTTCCAGCCGGCCCAGGATGTCCTGCACGAGCCCGGGCCGGGAAATGTTCGATCCGGTGGCCGCCAGGACCGATGTGGCCTGGTCCCGGATCTCGGGAGGGATCTCCTCGGCGGGCGTGTTCAGGTTGAGGCCCATGCCCAGGATCAGGTGCTCGATCCGCTCCGCGTCTGAGCTCATCTCCGCCAGAATCCCGCCCACCTTCTTTCCCTCCAGGAGGACGTCGTTGGGCCATTTCAGTCCGGCCCGCACCCCGCTGTGGAGGCTGATCGCCTCCGCGGCGGCCACGCCTGCCAGCAGAAGGAACAGGGAAATGCGGTCCGGAGCCAGGCGCGGAGTAAACAGAACGGACATGGCCACGCCCCCGGAGAGGGAGACCCAACCCCGCTGTCTGCGCCCCCGTCCGCGGACCTGCCGGTCAGCCAGGGCCACGCTCCCCTCGGGAGCGCCGTCCCGTGCGAGCTCTCGCAGCAGCTGCTGGGTGGATTCGAGCTCCTCGCGATACGTAAGCTTTCGGCCCAGTGTGCGTGTGGTCAGGCCCGGGCGGACGGCGAGGGGATGCAGGCTGTCCGGCACTTCCTCCAGCTGATATCCCTTGCCCGCTCCGGCCTGGATGCGGAAGCCGAGATCCCTCAGGCCGCAGATGTGCTTCCAGACCGCAGTCCGGCTTATGCCGGCGGCGTCCGCGAGGGCCTGACCCGAGACCCGGTTTTCTCTGAGGAGGGCGCTGAGTATGCGTTCCTTGCTTGCTTGATCCTGCACTTCGGCTCCCCGGAGAAGAGGTTGGATAAAGTGCCTCAAAATAACCCCCTGGTCCAATGGATGCAACGGTTGTCGTGCGATCGGATGGGCAAGTCAAAACAAGGGATGTTAACCCATTTTTTGAATTTGGTTGACAGGAGCGCGTCGATCGCCTAGGACCGGAAGAAGTCACGGGACAGAGGAGGATGGAATACCCTGTTTATCCGAGGCAAAGCAATCCTTCGGCACACGCGGAAAATCTGAAAGTAACCCCCAAGGAGACAGTATGGCTGAGCATGTCGCGAGCTCATCCCTGGAATCGCTGCACAGGCTGGTCTGGATCGCCCTGATCGCGGCCCTCATCGCGATGGGCGCCTATGCCCACTTTCCCCTGGGACCGGTGCCTATCAGCCTGCAGGTCCTGTTTGTGCTGCTGGCCGGATTCATCCTGGGTCCCATAGCCGGCGCCTCTGCAGTGGGCCTCTACCTGCTCGCCGGGCTGGTGGGCCTTCCCGTCTTCGCCGGAGGCACCTCCGGTCTGGGACACATCCTGGGCCCGACAGGGGGCTATCTCCTGGGCTTTCTCCTGACTCCCATGGTCACGGGACAGTCCAGGCGCCTGGCCCGGAGCGGCCATCTGGGATGGGGCTGGGCCCTAGCCCTGGCCGCGCTGGGCTATGTGCCCATCTACGGCATCGGGATTCCCTGGCTCAAGGCGAGCATGGACATCGGCTGGAGCAAGGCCTTTATGACCGGGATGTTCCCCTTTCTGGTTTCGGACTGCCTGCAGATCGCGGCATCCGGGGCCGCAGCCCGATTTTTCCTGCGGCGCTTCGGAGGCGGGGCATGATTCGCGCATATCCCTTCACGGGGTATTTTTAACTTGTTCAGCGAAGGTTTCGTCGATTTTCTTCGCTCGTCACGTGGGGGAAACCCGACCGCGACAAGGCTCACGTTATGGGAAATGGTTCACGGTGACGTACCTCGGCAATACCAAGGAATTCTGCAATAAATGAGAGTCGGGTGGGGGCAGGGATGCCCCCGCGTGACGAGCGTTAGAAAATCCGGAACCGGAGGTTTCAAGTGAAAAAATGCCCCGTGAAGGATTATATTCGCGCGGACAACGTCGGCTTCGGCTACACCCGGGGACAGCGAGTTGTCAGCGGAGTGAGCTTTCACCTGCAGCGGGGAGGCCTTACCGTCCTGGCCGGTGCCAACGGCAGCGGCAAGTCCACCCTGCTCCTTTTGCTCGCGGGGCTCTTTGCGCCGCGGGAGGGCAGCATTTCCGTCGGGGGCGACGTCGTGCCCGGGCAGGAGAAGCGGGTGCGGGCTCGCACCGGTCTTCTGCTGCAGGAGTCCGAGCTGCAGATCCTGGGCACCACCGTGGGTGAGGATATGCTGCTCGGTTCCGACCGCGTGGACCCGGAAAACCGGAAGCGGGCGGAGAACCTGGCTTCGCGGCTGGGGCTCCTCGAGCTCTGGGACAGCCCAGTGGAGAATCTTTCCGGGGGGCAGCGGCGCAAGCTGTGTCTGGCCTCCCTGCTCATGGCCGAGCCGGAAGTCCTGCTCTTTGATGAGCCATTTTCCGGGCTGGACTATCCCGCTGTGTGCGAGCTGCGCCGCATCCTGCAGGACAACGCGGAACGCGGGGTGACCCAGGTGGTGGCCACGCACGATCTGGAGCCCGTGCTCGATCTGGCTCGGGACATGCTTCTGATGGACTGCGGGGAGATCGTGGGGCAGGGCCCTCCGGAAGGCCTGCTGGACCGGGCGGCAGGGCACGGCGTGCGGCCGCCCTGTCTCTGGCAGCGCGAAGGCGTGGTGGCAAAGGGGCTGTGGTAAGGGAATGGAACAGGCGACGCAAGGCATTCGCACGGAGTCCGGCCGGCCACCGCAAGGGGCCGGGGCGGCGCTGCACCGCACCGACCCCCTGGTCAAGCTGGCCGTAGGGCTTACTCTGGGGATCTTTGTCTGGCACGTCGGCCCGGTGGGGCTGGCCTGCTATCTGGCCGGCCTGGTCCTGGTGGGGCTGGCGGCTCCAGGCAGGGGGGAGCTGCGTCCGGTGAGCCTGCGCACCGTGACGACGCTCTTGCTGTGCTGGGTCCTGCTCAAGGCGGGTTTCGAATTCTGGGATGGCGCTGCCGCGGCGGATGCCCTGCAGGAGGCGGGGATCCTGGGCCTGCGCCTGCTCGTCCTCATCCTGGGCGGGCTGTGCCTGACCGCTGTCACTTCCACGCGGCAGATCGGTTTGGCGGTGGACCGTCTGCTGCATCCGGTTGCGGGAAGCCGGAGCTGGCAGGGGGCGCTGGGGCTGGCCCTGATGATCCACTTCCTGCCCCTCACCCTGCGCATCCTGCGGCAGGCCGGGATGAGCCTGCGGCTGCGTCCGGTCCGCAGGGGCCCGGGGACCAGGCTGCGCCTCTGGGTCCAGACCGTGCTCCGGGTCCTGCAGCGCACCACCTGGCAGCAGACCCTGGCCATCGCGGCGAGGGGGCTGGACGATCCCCGGGCCTGGCGCCAGCGAAGCATGGTCACCCCGAGGCAGATCGTTCTGGGGGGAATGGTGGTTCTGCTGATTGCGGCGGTAGCCTTTATTTAGGGTTTCCCGTTCCCAGTTCAGCGTTTCGGAGGAGGGGAGGGAGGGACGTGATTGGCAAGCGAAGCTTGCCCGGGCCTATCCCCGCGGCAACGGTCCGCCGCGGGGATGTCCCGCACGTCGAGCGACCGAAGGGAGCAGCTTGCCCTGCACACACTTTATTGCACCGGTACAATTTCTAAATAATTTCAATTTATCTAGATAGATAGAGCTAATCATAAATAGTGTTAAAGTGGGTGCATGGGGGCGGTTCAAAACTCTTCACCGCGTGCGGCCGAAGGGCGCCCGTGTGCGACGAAGTCGCCAGCGCCGAATAAAAAAGAACCGCATATTTACGCAGATGGTGAATAGTTACTCAAAAATTAGGGTCCTGTTTGGGTCGCGTTGCGCGCCTCGAGCTCCACGGTGTCCGAGAGGGTGCCCGGGATCTGCTCGAAGATGTTGATTCCGTTCAGGCGAAAGCGGACGGCTGTATCGGGATCCACCGGACAGTGGGTGATGACTACGCTGGAGCCCTGACGGCTCAACGAGGGATCATCCAGGGAATAGACGGTGCTGCTCTGCGGCGTGAAGGGGCAGCCCGGACACAGCTTTTCGCTCGTTTCCAGCCGCAGCTCCACCTGTTGCAGGTTCTGGGCCGCGCCCTGCAGCTCCCCGCGGATGATAAGACAGGATTCGTCCCGGCTCGCCCGGATCGAGTCCCAGGTAAAGCGGTCCTTTTCCGCCCTGGGGCTGGGCCACTCCTTCTTGCCGCAGCCGGCAAGGAGCAGGCCGGCCGCCGTCAGGAGGAGCACAGCGATTAGCAAGGCTCTTGGGGGCAGCTGCGTTTTCTTCACCCTCGCATCCTCCGGCTCGAAATGTTTAGCTTCCCGCTTGGGAGGCGCTCCCGTCGTCGGATAAACCGCCTTCCTCTTCCCCCTGGTCTCCGACTTCCGACCTCCGATCTCCACTCTCTGTCCTCTGTCCTCTGTCCTCTGTCCTCTGATACCCCCATTTCTCCTTCCACTGGGCCAGGGTCTGCAGGGCCTGCAGCGGGGTCATCCCCTCGGGATCGATCCGCTCCAGCTCCTCGAGGAGAGGGTGGCCCTTCTGGGGCTTTGCCGGCTCCTCGCTTTCCGCCGCCTTCTTGCCCAGACCCGGCAGCAGCCTGGAGCTGCGCCTGGTCTGCTGTTTCGCGGCCGGACGCAGGTGTTCGCTTCCCGCCTCCAGCCGGCCCAGGATCTCCTTGGCCCGCTGGGTGACCGATTTGGGCACTCCGGCGAGCCGGGCCACCTCGATGCCGTAGCTCTTGTCCGCCGGGCCCGGAACGAGCTTGCGCAGAAAGACGATCTCCCCGTTCCACTCCGCGACCGCGATGTTCATGTTGGCCACGGCGCGGAAGCTGGAGGCCAGGTCTGTCAGCTCGTGATAGTGGGTGGCGAAGAGGCTGCGAATACCCCCTTCCCCTCTGCGGGCCAGGTTCTCCACGATGGCCCAGGCCAGGGAGAGGCCGTCGAAGGTGCTCGTGCCGCGCCCGATCTCGTCCAGGATGAGCAGGCTGCGCTTTCCGGCCTGGCGCAGGATGCGGGCGGTCTCGATCATCTCCAGCATGAAGGTGGACTGCCCGCGGGTGAGGTTGTCCGAGGCGCCCACGCGGGTGAAGACGCGGTCGCAGAGGCCGATGCGGGCCCGGTCCGCTGGGACATAGGCGCCCATCTGGGCCAGGATGGCGATGATGGCCGCCTGGCGCAGCACTGTGGACTTGCCCGCCATGTTGGGGCCGGTGATGAGGATGATGCGGCGGTCCTCGTCCATGTGGAGGTCGTTGGGGATGTAGTTGGCCCGTCCCAGGGAGTCCTCCACAGCGGGGTGCCGGCCCTGGTCGATCTCCAGCTCAAGGCCGCTGTGCAGCTCGGGCCGGGTCCACTCCCGCTTCCGGGCGGCCTCGGCCAGGCACTGCCAGAAGTCAAGCCGAGCCACACGCTCGGCTGCGGCCCGGATCCGCTCCGAGGCCTCCAGCACGCGGCGGCGCAGATCGTGGAAGAGGTCCTGTTCCAGGGATTTGCGTTTTTCGCTGGCCTGGAAGATCCGCTCCTCCAGCTGTTTGAGCTCCTCGGTGACGTAGCGCTCCGCGTTGACCAGGGTCTGCCTGCGGATGAAGTGGTCCGGGACGGAGCCCTTCTGGGCCCGGGAGAGCTCGAAGTAGTACCCGAAGACCCTGTTGTGCCCCAGCTTGAGCTTGGGCAGATCGTTCTCCTCCTGCTCCCGGGCCAGGATCTCGGAGAGCTTGGCCTCACCGTGCTCTGCCAGCTCCAGCAGCTCGTCCAGCTCCGGGCTGTATCCATGGCGGAAGAGCCCGCCCTCGGTGATGAGCTGGGGCGGGCTGTCCACAAGGCTGTTCTGCAACAGCTCGGCCACGTCCTCCAGGGAGTCCCAGTCCCGGAGCAATTGCCGCAGCTCGCGGGGCGGACGCTCTCCGTCCGCGGCCTCGAGCACGCGCCGCAGCTCGGGCAGGCCCAGGAGGCTGCTCCGCAGGGCCTCGAAGTCCTTGGGGGTGCTCCGCTGCAGGGTGATCCGGGTGCAGAGACGCTCCAGGTCGTAGACCCCGTCCAGGGCCCGGCGCAGGGAGCCGGTCGTCTCCTCCTGCTCCAGGAAAAAGGCCACCGCCTCCTGGGTGGCCTGAATGGGGCCCAGGTCGCGGTAGGGCTGCTTGAGGCGCTTCTGCAAAAGGCGCCCGCCCATGGGGGTCATGGTCTCGTCCAGGACGTGCCACAGGGTGCCCTGCCCTTTCTCCCCGTCCAGGCGGCGGAAGAGCTCCAGGTTGGTCTCCGTGGCCTCGTCCAGGATGAGGTAGCGGGACAGGTCCAGGGGGGAGAAGCCCTGCAGATGGGACAGGTCCTCCTTCTGGGTCTGCATGAGGTAGGTGAGCACCGCCCCGCAGGCCTGGATGAGCTGGGGCTTGTCCTCCAGGTCCAGGGGCTTGAGGCTGGCCGTGTCCTGCACGCGGCAGACCATCTCCCTGGCCCGCTTTTGCTCGAAGTAGGCGGAGAAGGGCAGCCGGGTGATCCGCTCTTTGATCTCGTCCATGCCCTCGGGCAGGGGGAGCCCTTCCGGGCAGAGGATTTCCCCGGGGGAGAGCTTGAGGAGCCACTGCCAGATCTGTCCGGGCTGCTTGCTGAAGATCCCGCTCCACTCCCCGGTGGAGTAGTCCAGCCAGCACAGGCCGCCCTCGCTCCCGGAGTCACGGAAGCAGACCGCGGCCAGGTAATTGTTCTGCTTGGCCTGCAGGGTGGAGTCCTCCACCACGGTGCCCGGGGTCAGGATGCGGGTGACCGCCCGCTCCACCAGGCCCTTGGCCTGGCTCGGATCCTCTATCTGCTCGCAGATAGCGATCTTGTAGCGCCGCTCGAGGAGGGTCTTGAGGTATTCCTCCGTGGAATGGTGGGGAACCCCGGCCATGGGGATCTGCTCTTCGCTCTCCTTGTTCCGGGAGGTGAGCACGATCTGCAGCTCGCGTGCGGCGATGCGTGCGTCCTCGAAGAAGAGCTCGTAGAAGTCGCCCATGCGGTAGAAGAGGAGCGCATCAGGATAGTCCTGCTTGATGCGCAGGTACTGCTCCAGCATGGGGGTGAGCTTGCGGTTTTGGGTGCTCATGCGTTCTGCGTTCCCCGTTCCCCGTTCAGCGTTCCCCGTTCAGGGTTCCCGGTTCCCCGTTCTGGGTTCGCCGTTCAAGGTTTTAGGTTTCAGGTTCACGGTTCGGTGAATCAATGCCGTTACGGGCTCGCCGATTTTAGGAGTCATCCGGGGCTGTCTGAATGGGGTTTCCGTGCTTTGAACCGTGAACGCTGAACGCTGAACTGGGAACCTATTTGACAAAGGCGATGGAGTGCCAGCTGTGGCAGCGGGAGCATACAAAGAAGATCTGATCCCGCCTGAGGCCGCAGGCGCGGCAGAGAAACCGGCCCTGCTGCCGGAATCGCTTGAACAGGGCGTCGAGTTGGGTCCGAAACTCCAGGGAGAGCTGTTCGCTCTGGGACTGGAGGGACACCAGCTCCACCCGGGCGGGCCAGAACTCGGGATCGTGCTCCAGGCAGCTGTTGAGCCAGCTTTCCGCCTGCTTGCCGTCGCCGATCTGCAGGGCGAGCCAGGCGGCATAAAAGGCCAGGATGGGGTCCGGATCCCTCTTGCTCAGAGCGTTGAGCAGGACCTGGGCCGGCTCCGGCGACAGGTCCGGGGTAAACATCTCCCGCTCGTCCCTCTGGCTTACCAGATAGCGGATCAGCCCCTCAAGGAGGACGAAGCAGAGCCCGGGATCGATATGCTTCATGGCCTGCCGGAAGTCGTGGGCCATATCGGTCCAGGCGCCGAAGCTGCAGTCGCGGATCAGGATCTCCAGCCAGGCCTCAACCGATCCGGAGTAGATGCGGACAACCTTGCGCAGCTGCGTCTTGTCCGTAACAACGCCGCTCTCGCCGGCTTCTGCCTTGGCCTGTCGAACCAGATAGTGGGCCTGGGCCAGGGGGTTCTTCAAAAGGCGGTAGTAGTCCGCCGCGGTAGCAAACTCTCCAGACGCCGCGGCCAGGCCGGCCATTTCCTCCAAAAGGACCGGGTCGTCGCCGATGAGCTCTCGGGCCTCTTGAAAGGCCTCTCCGGCCCGGTCCAGAAAGCCGGCCCGTCTGTAGTCCAGGCCCAGCTCGTACTGGGACTTGGCCCGGTACTGCGGCTCCAGGTCCGGACGGGCGGTCAGGGTCTTGCGGATGCGGATGGCCCGCTCGAAATCCCCCTGGGCCCGGTGCAGATTGCCCAGGGCCAGATAGACCTCCACCGCCTCGGGGGTGTGCTTGGCCAGGCGGCTGAGCTCGTCGATGGCGGTCTGGGTGTCGGTGTAGGGAAAAGGACGGCCCTGTCTGTAGGAGAAGAGAGATTGCTGCTGTTTTTTTCCGCCGAGGAAGGGAAGGCGTTTTCCCAGGGACTGAAGGGCTTTGGTGATCATATGGCAGTACCGGTCCAGTTGGCGCGCGCAATATTCGGCGCGTGCGGATGGCGGAAAATCGTCTTCCCGGATGGACGGGCCGTGGGAACCGCAAAGGTCCGTTCGCGCTCCGGCTCCGGAAATGATCGCGGCATCGGGATGCGAGAGCCTGCGCCGCTAGCAGACTGTTGAAAAAGTCCGTCTCAGACAGGGCGTTCAAAAATTTCAAGGGTGCGCGCGACCCGGCACTCACTTTTTTCCCGAAGTTCAATATATTACGAGCAAACATAAAAAAAAGTGAGTGCCGGGCAAGCTCGTAGTTTCCCCAGTGAAACCTTCTTTTGTTTCACTGGGGCGTAGTAAGCCTCCATGAGAGTTTGAACTTTTGGAAATAACGCAGCAATTGGAAGATTGGGGGCGCCCTGCTAGGCGCTTTCTTCTTCGCGCTGGCTCTCCTCCAGGCTCATGTTGCGCAGGCTGCTCAGCTCCTTTTCCAGGCTGGCGATACGGGATTTTCTGCGCTTGAGCTCACGGTGCAGCTTGATCTTGTCCGCAGCGAGGTAGAGGAGGCTGATCAGTCCGCCCACCAGAAAGGCAAGCACCAGAAACATGTACAAGGGGACGGGCTGGGAGCGGCCGCCCCAGTCCATGACCTCGAAGCGAACGGAGAGGGTGGCGGTGAAGATCTCCGAGTTCTGCAGGAAGAAGGTCAGCCCGAGCACGAACAGGAGGATGACCAGCAGGGCCTTGATATAGCGCATAATCCGTCTCCTTTACCCGTTGCCGATTGCGTCGAATCGGGGTTTGAGCCTGTCGTAGGCGCTGTAGAGGTCTTCCGGGATGACCATGGTCCCGCCGAACACGGCCATGAAGGAGTGGTCCCCGGTCCATCTGGGCAAGAGATGGAAGTGCAGATGCTCCTCGATGCCCGCGCCAGCGGCTTCGCCGACGTTCAGCCCCACATTCATGCCGTCCGGGGTGAATACCTCCCACATGATGGAGGAACACCGCTGCATCAGGTCCATCATTTCGTGGCTCTCCGCGGGTTCGAGGTCGGTCAGGGCGGAGACGTGGCGGTACGGAGTGACCATGAGATGGCCGTTGTTGTACGGATAGCGGTTCATGATCACGAAATTGCGCTCGTCCCGGTAGAGGATGAGACGCTCACGGTCCTCCTCGTCGGATTCTGGGATGCAGAAGACGCATTCGTCCGGCTTGGGTCCCAGGATGTATTCCAGACGCCACGGGGTCCAGAGTCGATCCATAGCTCACACTCGATTGTTTATTTTTGGGTAACTATTCAGCACTTTGCCGAACCGTAAGCCGACACGGGGCATTTTGACTC
>JAZKRN010000079.1:0-11522 GCA_036628655.1 Desulfohalobiaceae bacterium
CTAGCGAGGCCGGGTGTTCGCCCGGACAGCAGGCCTATGCAGGAGACACTCAGCCATGCCGCCGGTCAGGAGCGGCTCATCGCCTATCTGGAGAGGCTTGCGGAGGCTCCGCCCAATGTCCTGCTCCTGGAGGGAGGGAGCAGACGGGAGCGCGAGGCGCTGGGCCTGTACTGGGCCGCGCTGCTCAACTGCCCCGAGGGCATCCCGTGCGGGAGCTGTCCCGCCTGCCGGGCGATCACCCAGGAGGCCCACAGGGACCTCTATATCTTCCGCGGGGCTGAGGACTCCATCAAGGTCGACGATGTGCGGCCCCTGCGCCAGAGCCTGGCGGACAAGCCCCATGATGTCTACCGTGTGGTCCTCTTCATCGAGGCCCAGGAGCTCACAGCCTCCGCGGCCAACGCCCTGCTCAAGTCTTTGGAGGAGCCGCTGCCCGGGAATGTGTTCGTCCTCCTCGTGCCGCAGCGTTTTCTCCTGTTGCCCACCCTCGTCTCCAGAAGCTCCCCCTTCACCCTGAGTCAAATCCCGTTGGATCATCCGGGCCAGGGGGAGACGGAAACAGGACCCTGGCTGGAGGCCATGCTCCGGTTCTGGCAGAGCGGCAGCGGCCTTTTCGAGCACACTGGGGCCAAGAAGGCCGTGGACAGGGTGCTGCTCGGCGAGATCCTGCTGGCGCTGGAAAGGGAACTGCATCAGGTCTTTCTCGGGACGGACATGGGGCCCGTGGCCACCTATTTGCGCCGTCATCTAAGCCCGGAATACTGGCCCCGCCTGGATCTGGCCCTGAGAAAGGCGGAAGAGATCGTGCGGAACAATGTCAATCCGGCCCTCATCCTGGAGTGGCTGGCCGTGACTGTCTGGCGCTGGCTGCGGGAGAACCCGGCCTCGGAGAGAAAGGGTGGGTAAAAATCGCAAACGTGCTTGACTTTTCCGGGGTGAAATTTTAGGACCGGGCTCACAGTCTGAGCAATCCGGCGCAGTTATTGCTCAATGGGCCTCGTACGGGTGCGGAGCTGATGCCGCCAAACCGAACGGCACCCGGCTCGGAGCCCGGTCAACCTCTAAGGCATTGGGGGATGCGATGTACGCGTTTGTCAGCGGTCCGCTCGTGCTCATCGCCTTTGCGCTCTTTGTCCTGGGGCTGGCGATCCAGTTCGTCCGCTTTTTCCGTATGACCCGGGAAAAGGAACCGGTCAACGCATCCTTCCCCAAACCCCGTAAAAAGGATGTGGAGGCGCAGCGTCCGCCCGAAGAGGTGCGAAAAAGGGTCAGGTTCCCGGGCACGGTCATGGAGATGGAGCCCTTCATGGCCGTGCTGACGACAGTTTTTCACCTGCTGCTCATACTGACCCCGATTCTGCTTCTGGCTCACAATCTCATGATCGAGATGGCCTGGGGGTTCCGGCCGCCCTCGCTGGGCGAGGGGACGAGCGACGTCCTGACCGTCCTGGTCATGGGATTCTGCGTCTTTTTCCTCTTTCGGCGGATCTTTTGGGCCAGGGTTCGGGCCATCAGCACCCCCTACGATTTCCTCCTCCTTCTGATCGTCTTTCTCCCTTTTCTGACCGGTTTCATTGCCTATCACCAGTTCTTCGCCTACAAGACAGTGGTGCTGATTCATGTCCTGGCCGGTGAGCTCTTGCTGATCTGCATTCCCTTCACCAAGCTGGTGCATATGATCTTTTTCTTTCTCTATCGTCTTTTCCTCCCGGGTGAATACAGCTTTGCCTCCGGGAGCCGGGTCTGGCGATAGAGGGTCTCCGATCAAAGAGACCCGCTCACATTCCGGAAAAATGATGTTTTCGGGCAGCTGAGCGCGGATTGTGCCCCTCCGCTTGCAAGCAGCCTTCGCGGTTTGTGACGGGAGGGGAGGAAAAGCCCAGAAGCCCTGGAACTCACGCCGCCACTGATGAATGATACGGGAAATTGCCGGCCTGCCGGAGTTGAAGGAGAGAGAAGATGGCAGAAGCCCAGAACAGCATAGTGGACAGCTCGCGAATCAAGGAAATGCTCGCCCAGCACAAGGCGCAGATCAAGTTTTGCCTTTCCGTATGCGCGCACTGCAGCATGTGCGCCAGGAGCTGTTTCCTGTACGAGTCCCGGGAACAGGATCCCAAGTACATGCCCTCGCACAAGATGATCAATTCCATAGGCTACTTGTACAAAAAGAAGGGCAAGGTGGACATGCGGGAGCTGCACTCCATAGGCGATATTGTCTGGAAGCGGTGTGTGCTCTGTACGCGCTGCTATTGCCCCTTGGGCGTGGATATTCCCTATATGATCAACCTTGCGCGGAGAATTTGCCGCGAGCAGGGGGTGTATCGGGAGTACGACGGATCGTGAGTCCGCTTCCCCTACCGAATGAACCGGAATGCGGCGGGATTTTCCACGTATTGTCCTGCTACTGCTTGGAACACGAAAAAATCGGAGCTCCTGTCTCACCGGAAAGCCCCGCTTCCGTATGCGAGGAGAAGGAGCTCGCCAATCCCTCTATGCGGGAGGAACCATGATCAAGATCAAGCGGAAGCCGTTTCAGGAAATTGTGGCAGCGATTCAGGATTATCCCACCATCCTCAATGTGGGGTGCGGCGGATGCGCCTCGGTATGTCTGGGGGGCGGCCAGAAGGAGGCCAGGGTCCTGAATGAAGAGCTCGGGGAGTATTTCCGTCAGCAGAGGTACGAGAGACAGCTCACGGAATATACGGTCGAACGGGCCTGCAACATGGAATACGTTCGGGAGCTGGACAATATCGCCCCGCGCAAGACGGCTGTCCTGGTTATGGCCTGTGCCGCCGGGACTCAGCTCATCGCGGAGCGTTTTCCGGACACGCCGGTCCTGCCCGCTGTGAACACCATCGCCATCGGACTCGATCGCGACATCGGCCTCTACGAGGAGCAATGCCGTGCCTGCGGCAATTGCGTCATCGGATACGCCGGGGGAATATGCCCTGTCACCCGTTGCGCCAAGGGGCTGTTCAACGGTCCCTGCGGAGGGACGAACGAGGGGATGTGCGAGGTCGACGATGCCATCCCCTGTGCCTGGCAGGAGATCTATGAGCGCCTCAAGCGCCAGGATCGGCTGCAGGACGTGATCAAGATCCGGCCGCCCATGGAGTGGCAGAATCAGACGCAGAGGACTGTGATTCAGACGGGGTACGAAGAACGCTATATGGAGAAGGAGGAATAATCCCCTTGCGCTTCTCCTGCCGGGAAATTGCCTCCTGGGGCAAAAAATAACGGTTTTCCCGGTTATGCTTCGAGACATTTCCCGCCGGCTCCGGGTGTTGGAGCCGGCGGGCATTTTTGTGACGTTTTCGCGGAAATCTCGGAGTGTACCGAAGTCAAATGCCCGTTTTGCGCGCCGTGATTCGAGCCGACAGCGGTGCGGGTTTCCCCCGAAACGCTTCCCCATTCCGCAAATGCCTCCCCATAGCCTGTTGAAAAAGTCCTTATCAGGCAGGACGTTTAAAAATTTCAAGGGCCAAGCGCGACCCGGCACTCACTTTTTTTCCCGAAGTTCGATATATTACGAGCAAACATAAAAAAAGTGAGTGCCGGGCAAGCTCGTAGTTTACCCCGCCTGCCCCGTAGCTCAGCCTTGTGATGCTACCGGGGTGAAACCTTCTTTTGTTTCACTGGGGCGTAGTGAGCCTCAGTGAGAGTTTGAGCTTTTTGAAGCAACGAAGCAATTGAAAGCTTTTCAACGCCCTGCCCAGGCTTTTTCCGCCTTGTCTCAAAGGCCCCTTTGAGGCAGAAAAGGGCTATATCCCACTGCCGCGCTGTACTTCTGTTCCTTAATTGTGTCGATCACACCTGTTCTCCTTTCTCAGCCTCTTGGGATTTCCGTAGACCGAATCCCGATACCTGAACTGGCCCGCACCGCGAGAAGGGGAGGCAGGCCTCCAGACCGGAAAAGGAACAACACAAAAGGCTCAAGGAACGGCTCCCATGGATTTGCCTCTGTTTATCAAGGCCCTCGGCCTCGCTTTCATTATAGAGGGGATCCCCTACTTTTTGTTCGCGGAGAAAATGCCCCAGGTGCTGGAGCAGCTTTTGGAAAAGTCACCGGGTTTCTTGCGCAAGCTCGGGTTGACCGCCCTGCTTTCCGGACTTGTGCTTATCTATTTGAGTCAAAGGTTTTAAAGGCCCTGTACGGGGCCCCGGCTGGGGGATTCCGGCTTGAGTGGCGGGCAAGGGGGAGAGTGAAGGTCCGTGGCCCGTTGGGACTCTCCCGGCAGAAGGGCTGGGTCTCCGTGCAAAACCTCCCCTCCCGGTCGGCGGAAGTCCGGCGCGCTCCTGCAGGGGCGATGCGAAGCCGTGACGGGCCGCAGGGCCGTCTCTGCTGTATTTGGCGGGACAGGACTCACTCTGAAGATGGGGGAGCGCTG
The DNA here is from genome assembly GCA_036628655.1 of Desulfohalobiaceae bacterium. Classification (GTDB taxonomy): domain Bacteria; phylum Desulfobacterota; class Desulfovibrionia; order Desulfovibrionales; family Desulfothermaceae; genus JAIPDU01. Next base: position 4,389 of record JAZKRN010000079.1, read on the forward strand.
TTTTCCCCTTCCGGAGTTCCGGATTTTCGGGCTGTATGCAGCCACACAATCCCGGCGCTCAAGGGGGTGTACTCCACCCCTTCGAATCCCTCCTCGGAGAGTTCCCGCCCCAGGGCATCCGCAGAGGGGAATGCGGAGATGGTTCCCGCCAGGTAGGAATAGGCCCTGCGGTCTCCGGTAACAAGGGCCCCGATGCGGGGCAGGAGAGAGTGCAGATACCGCGTGTACATCCTTCCCAAAAGGCCCGGCCGGACTGCGCCGAATTCGAGAATGCACAGCTTGCCCCCGTGCGCAAGGACTCTGTGGATCTCCGCGAAAGCCTCCCTTCGGGGGTCGATATTGCGTATCCCGAAGGCGATGGTCACGCACTCCACACTCGCATCCGCCAGGGGAATGGACAGGGCGTTGCCGCAGGCGAGCTGTACCCTCCCTGAGTCGACCTTGTTTCTGCCCTTGTGCAGCATGGGGAGGGCCAGGTCCAGGCCGACGACGCGGGAGGAGGGGTATGTTCGGATGACGGCACGGGTCACATCCAGTGTGCCCGCTGCCAGATCAAGGAGTTTGCCTCGCGGACCGAGGGAGACGCTGCGGACCAGTTGCTTGCGCCAGTATATATCCGTCCCCAAGCTGAGGACCCGGTTCAGGATATCGTAACACGGGGTGATGCGGCCGAACATCTCGGCCACCTGCATGCTCGGGTCCCGTGAGTGGGTGGCGTCTTTAGGCGCTCGGGCCATCGTTCTCCCGAGGGGAAGGTGCCTGTTCCTCCTCTTCCGAAATAGTGCTCAGGACCTCGTAGTAGATGGAGGAGAAGAACTGGTCGAAGTTGTTCGGCGAGATCCTGCCTATTTCGATAAATTTGACCACTATTTCCTTGGCGACCTGGAGGGCCATTTGTTTCGTCTTGTTCATGGGCCTTGTCCTGTGCGGCGGGATTGTGAATAAAAAAACCCGTCCGGGGGGAAATGGCCATGACCGAACGCCGATCGGGCTCTCCGGACGGGAAGGAAGAGAAACCTGACAGCACCCCTTCCTTTTTTGAGCTTGAAGTAGGAGTGCGGCGGAAAAGCTTGTCTTCTCCGGGTGCAGTCGTACGGGGCTATTTTTCCATCTCGGAGCGCAAGTTCTGGATCTCTTCGCGGATCACGCGAGCCGCAGCCGTCGGGATTTGCGATTCCATCTCCTGCTGGAGCTCCTGGCGCAGCTTCTGCTTGTGCTCGTCGAGATCCTGCATAGAGGGCAGCTCTTCTTTCACCTCCCCGATTTCCTGCACCAGGGTCTGCCTGGTGACCAGGTCGCCCGAGGCAAGGTTGTCCAGGTTTTCCTGGAGCTTGGCGATCCGGTTCTCCATGTCCTGGGTGTATTCGCGGACCTTGCTCTCCACAATGCTCTGTGCCCGCTCCTCGATCCTGCTCCAAAAGGGGGCGTCGGATGGAAGCTCATTCAGAGCGCTGACAAGCTGCTCTTCACTTATACCCTGGGCGGATTGAGCGTTTTCCAGGCGTTCCAGCCGATTCGCCAGATCCCGTACGTCGATTGCCTCGCCGCCCTCGGGAGCTTCGGGCTCGATCTCCCCGTCCGCCTGGTCATCGAGATGTTGCGGCTCGAGCTCGGTTTCCTCGTCCTCCTCGTCAAAGAGAGCTTGCGGTTCGAGCTCCGACTCCTCCTCGCCCTCGGCTTCGAGGGGCTGGGGTCCCATCTCCGGCTTGGCCTCTGCCTCAGGCTCCTCGGGTTCCAACTCCTCGGCTTCATCCATCTGGGGAATATCTTCTATATCCTCTTCCTCAGGCTCTTCCGGAACAGGCTCCTGGGGGGATGAGACGGATGTTTCCTCTTCGCTGGGCTGCTCCTCTTCGGATTCGGGTTTGTACAGTGAGGAGAGCATGTCATCCGATTTGTCCAGGTCCTCGAGGAGGGCATCAAAGTCCTCTTCGCTGTCAGGCGTGTGGATTCCACCGGTTACTTCTGCCTCATCTTCAGGGGAGAGCGTGGTATCCACGGCCTCGGCTTCAAATCCTGCAGAGAAATCCTCGTTCTCGTCGTCAAGCTCTTCAAAAAGGGCGTCGAAATCCAGGTCCTCATCGGAAAGACTCGCGTCGGTTTCCTCCGCATCCACGGGCTCGTCTCCCGGGATTGTGGAGACCTCCGGCTCGCTTCCGGGCTCTTCCGATTTTCCGAGGTTTTCGATGGTTTCCTCAAGAAGGGAATCGTCGGATTGTTCTTCGACGACATCGGTTAATTCGATGATGTCGTCCTGTTCCTGGTCTTGTGTGGAATTTTCCTTTTTGGCCATGTGAAAACACCTCAAAAATTTGCCAGCTGCCGCATCTATTCCAGGGAGTTGCTGCAGCGGGCCGGTTGCAAGTGCCCCGAAAAAAGGCACATCCGGAAGCCGGAATCTTTCATTCTGAGCAACGGTTGGGCAGGGCGTTGATACTCTCTCGGATGCTGCGTGGCGTTCGTTTCTCCGTGATTGTGTTCAAGGCATCCCCGATTCTGGATGAGCCTTGATTCGGCCGACTGGATAAAGCGGCTCAAAAGGCATTCTCAACAGCATCGAAAAGGCGGCTTCGGGATGCCATTGTTCGCGTTTTCTACAAACCCCTTTGACACTACGAAAGGCAAATTCCATCTGTCAAGGTGTGATGGGTCTCTATACTGCCTGTTTGCGGAAAAGGTCGGGATCTGTACCGGAAATTGACTGAAATATTTTGCAGTGGGATAGGATTGGGAAGGTTCAACACGGAAATCGGGTGTTGTCACTCATAGGCCAAAGATGCTGTTGATCTCTGTTGAAGCCGGAAACAATGGCCACATGGTATCCTGCAGAAGAAGGATTTCCGGCTGTGCTCTGCTGCGTATTGGATGTATCAGCTCTTTTTGCAAGTTGATCCTGTAAGGGGAAATGCAGCGTAAATTCAGTTCAGTCGATGCATAATTGAATCTCCCCCAAATTGCACCAAGGGGTGCGAGATCCTTTCTGGTCTTGACAAAGAAACGGAAAAAGGGAGCTGTCGTCTACGACTTTGGTACTTCTTCTCGGATTCCAAGAGCAAATGGGAACGAGCCGCCTCCGGAAAGCCCTCTTTCCGGAGGCGGCTCGTTTAGAGTTGCACCTTCTTGGCGGCCTCGAGGGCCGCGGAGAAGTCTTCCTCGGTGTGGACGAAGGACGTGAAAGTGCACTCAAAGTTTGCGGGTGAGAGGTAGATGTTTTGATCACGCATTTGCCGGTAGAATGAGCCGTAGAGCACTGTGTCCGTCTTTTGCGCCGATGCGAAGTCCGTGACCGGGTCCGGTGTGAAGAAGAGAGTAAAGAGGGAACCGATGGCGTTGAGCTGGATGGGTCCGGCCTTGGGCTCGAGCACATCCCGGAGCTGGTTTGCGAAGTCGCGAGTGCGTTTCTCCAGCTCCCCGTAGTCCATTTTGGACAGGGTGCGCAGTGTGGCTGCGCCCGCCGCCATGGCCACCGGATTTCCGGCCAGGGTGCCGGCCTGGTACACGCTGCCGCAGGGGGCGAACATCTCCATGACCGCCTTATGACCGCCGACAGCACCCACCGGGAATCCACCGCCGATGATCTTGCCCATGCAGGTCAAGTCGGGAGTGACGCCGAAATAGCCCTGGGCTCCGGAATAGGCCACTCTAAAGCCGGTAATCACCTCGTCGAAGATGAGCTGGGTCCCGTGTTCGCTGCAGAGACGGCGCAGCTCGGTCAAAAATTCCTTATCCGGCACCACGGTGCCCATGTTGCCGGCGACGGGCTCCAGGATGACAGCGGCCAGCTCGCTGCCGTGCTCGGCAAAGAGGTCACGGGCCGCCTGGGGGTCGTTGTACGGGGCGACGAGGGTGTCCTTGACCGTATCCTCGGGCACTCCTGGAGTGCCGGGAATGGAGAGGGTGGCCACTCCCGAGCCCGCCTTGGCCAGAAGGCTGTCCACGTGGCCGTGGTAGTTGCCCTCGAATTTGAGGATCTTGTTTCGGCCCGTATAGGCGCGTGCGGCGCGAATGGCGCTCATGCTGGCCTCGGTGCCGGAGTTGACCAGGCGCACCATTTCCACTCCGGGAAGGGCGTCGATGATCAGCTCGGCCAGCTCCAGCTCCCCATTGCAGGGAGCCCCGAAACTGGAACCCTTGTCCAGGGCCTCGCGGGCGGCGCGCAGGATTTCCGGATGGGCGTGTCCGAGGAGGAGGGGGCCCCAGGAGAGGACGTAGTCGATCATCTCCTTGTCCTCTTCGGTCAAGATCCTGCTTCCGTAGCCCTGGCGGATAAAGAGTGGCTCTGTGCCCACACTGCGGCAGGAGCGAACGGGACTGTTCACGCCTCCGGGAATAAGCTCCCTTGCCTTGGCATTGAGCTCTGTGGAATCGGTCATAGGCTCGCTCCTTCTGCTCGACGTTCGCGATTTCGGGATCTTTCGGCTTCCGCGTCCAGTGATGCGGCCCTCAGAAATAGCGCATGGACGTCTTTTTGAGCTCGTCCTGGCTGAAGAGGAATTCGTAGCGGGAAACCCCTGTGTGTTCACTGAGCTCGCGCACGACCTTGCGGCATTCCTCCTCATTGCGTCCGTGGAGCATGGTATAGAGGTTGAAGGGCCATTCCGGATAGGTCCGCCTCTGATACACGTGGCTGATCTCGGGCCGTTCGCTCACGGACCGGGCAACCCTATCCACGGCTTCCGCGGGCTCCACCTGCCAGGCGACCATCACGTTGCAGTCGTATCCGGCAATCTGATGCCGCAACGTGGCTCCGAAACGCCTGATGAAGCCTTCCTGCTTGAGACGCCCCAAAAACTCGATGACTTCGGACTCGGTCAGTCCCGCCTCTGCGGCGATATCCCGGAATGGGGTCGACGAATCCGGCAGGTTGTCCTGGACTATGCGCAGGATGGTTCGCTGCTCGGGAGTGAAGTCGAGGGACTCGGTCATGGGACAGCTCCGGAACCTTCCTTCTTCGCGCAGAGGGACGCAAACCGCTGTTCGAGGGGAAGGCGTGTTTTTTTGCGGATAAATTTATCTAAGGTGCTGAATTGTCAGGAGAAAAAGCCAAGCGTGACTCGCCACGCAGCATATTCATGCCTGGTTCTGCCCGGATCAACCTTTTTTGACCCTTAAAACGTCCACCTTAAGCCCATAACCACGTAATCACATAAAACCTGTCCTGAATGGCTCGTACGCTAACAGGGCGCGGACAAGCCTTTTCCGGGATGCCATCTTGACCTTTCAAAATGCAATATGTAACAAGAACTACGACTGGAAGCAATCGGAATTTGGGCCACATGCAGATCGAGGGGTCATAATTCTGTCGAATCGAGGGAAATTGCCGGAATGGACGCAAAGATCGCAGTACTGGGAGCAGGTGCCTGGGGAACCACTTTGGCCAATCTTGTGGCTGGGAAGGCGTATCGCGTCGTCCTGTGGGGCAGGGACAGCGATCAGTTGGAGCGTATGCGCAGCAGCGGGGAGAATGAACGCTATCTCCCCGGGGTCCCTCTCAGCCCCAGCCTGGAGTTGAGCTCGGATCTCAGGAAGGCGGTGGAGGGATCCTTCTGCACCATTGCAGCCGTGCCCTGCCAGTACATGCGCAGTGTTCTGGAGCGTGCCGAGCCCTTTTATGGGCAAACTCCGCGGGTGGTTTGCGCCAGCAAGGGCGTGGAGCTTTCCAGTCTCAAGACCATGTCCGCGGTTGTCTCCGAGGCCCTCGGGACCAGGAATCCTCTGTATGCGGTGCTCTCCGGGCCGTCCTTTGCCGAGGAGGTCAGTCAGGGTCACCCGACAGCGGTGAGCCTGGGGTGCGAAGACCGGGTTGTGGCTGAAGAGCTTCAGCATGTGCTCTCCACGGAGCGCTTTCGCGTCTATACCAACGAGGACCGTGTGGGCGTGGAGCTGGGAGGTGCGATCAAGAACGTGATGGCGCTGGCAACCGGCATCGCCGATGGGCTCGGTTTCGGGCAGAATGCGAGGGCCGGGCTGATCACCCGTGGCCTGGCGGAGATGTCGCGCCTGGGCAGCGCCATGGGGGGGCGCGTGGATACGTTCATGGGGCTTTCCGGAATCGGGGATCTGGTCCTGACCTGTACAGGGAGCCTGAGTCGAAACAGACAGGTGGGGCTCAGACTGGGCGGCGGCGAAAGCCTGAATCCCATAATCTCCAGCATGCGTTCCGTGGCGGAAGGGGTCAAAACAGCCGAGGCCCTGCATCGCCTGGGAAAACGCCGTGGAGTGGAACTGCCGATCACCGACCAGGTCAATGCCATCCTCTATGAAGAGAAGGATCCGGGCGACGCCGTTCAGGAACTGATGAGCCGGGAGCTCAAAGCGGAATAGGATTCAAGGGGGGCGCGTTCAGTGCTCCCTTTTTTTGTGTCTGGGAGCAGTAGTAAAAATTTGCATTGCATCTTGACAAAGACGTGCTGACAACGTAGAATACACAGGATTTTAAGAAAAATCAGCAAGTTATGTTTTTTTCTTTTTTGTTCCCGTGTGGCTGGCATACGTGTCCGCTTCAGGAGGCTCAATGTGAGTGGTGGAGGTCCGGGCCTCGAGGGATTCTTTTCCTGAGCGAGCCAGGGCCGCGGAGGCGACGGAGACGGGAGCAAGAAATCAAAGGACCTGGAGCCATTGACAGATGTATTCAATGCCGGGCTTTTGTTGAATCGACCCACAAAGGGAGGATTTTATGGCCAAGGAAAAGAAGACGGAAGGCGCGCAATCCAAAGGACTCTCCCCCAAGGAGTATACCACGTGCAAGGCCACGACCCAGATGCTGGAGAAGGCCCAGAGAGAGGGTATTGATACCGCTTTCGAACGTGCCGCCAGCATGAAGGCCTGCCCCATCGGTGCGGATTCCGCGTGCTGCAAGCACTGCTCCATGGGGCCCTGTCGTCTGAACGCCAAGGATCCCTACGGCAAGGTGGGGGTCTGCGGGGCGGACATCGACACGATCCAGTCCCGGAACTTCGCCCGCATGGTGGCTTCCGGGGCAGCAGCGCACACGGACCACGGCATGTCCATGCTCGATGTGTTCCGTGATGTGGTCAACGGCGAGATCAAGGACTACACCATCAAGGACCCGGTCAAGCTGGTCAACGTGGCCCATTCCGTGGGCATCGACACGGATGAGAAGTCCGTCCAGGA
>JAZKRN010000080.1:0-11487 GCA_036628655.1 Desulfohalobiaceae bacterium
AGCCAAGGTGTATTATGAAACCCAGCAAAGCGCTCCACCCGCCTTCGCCTCGCGGTATTTTCCTCAATAATTCAACAGGTTGGCCACATTTTCATACAAAAAAAAGCCCGTATACGGGGAAAACCATTGGGCTCCATGCTTGAAGGCGTGACTGGGATCCGGTGAGTCAGTGAGTCGGTGAATCGGTCAGCCGGTATCTCACCGACCAACTGACTGATACACTGATACACCGACAACCGATTTCATTCACAGCCCCAGCCGCTCGAACTGCTCTGCGGTGAACAGGGCGTAGGTCCCTTCCCCCGAGGTGCAGACCCGGTCCTCCCCGTCCCGGATCTCGGCGGTGACAACCGCCTTCCGCCCTCTGTCGCTCTCCTTGATCCAGCCGTATGTGGTCAAGGGCGTTTGAATGTACACCGGCCTCCTGTAGCGAACGCTCATATCCCTGGTCAGGATATAGGGGGACAAGAGATGGATCGCGGTCCAGGACATGACCTCGTCCAGGATGGTGGAGAGGATCCCGCCGTGGACCAGGGAGTTCCAGCCGCAGAGGTGCCCCGGCACCTCCAGCTCGGATCGGAGCACGCCATCCCTGTGAGAGAAGCGCATCCCCAGTCCGTAGGGATTGTCCCTGCCGCAGCCGAAACAGTCGAGATCCATCGGGGCGAGAAGCTCCCAGTCCGTCTCGGTCATGATCCCTCCTTTCCGGAACCGCTCGCGCCCGCGGCGGCCCGCATATCCTTGGCTCATACACCCTTCATTCCCGGGCCGACCCGGGCACAACCAAGCATGAAAATGCCGCGAGGCAATTGCGGGTGGACGCTGACGCGCGGGGTTCATCCCGGGTTTCACATGACGGGATACGCGACACCTTTATCGACACACTCGATCTCACATCCTTTGAGACAGGCTTCAATTGATGTGTCTTCCCATTTTTGGAGCGGACTCGATGTACCTTGCGCGGTTCCAACAAGGCCGTGGTGTATTATGAACCCCGGCGAACCCGGCACTCATTCTTTGAATGAGTGCCGGGTGGCCTCGCGGATAATTCCCCTATAAATCAGTTAGTTAAACGCATTTTCATACAAAACAGCTTCAGACACCGCCCACCCGAAGCCTCTACGAATCCCGGGAATAGCTCCCGGAGTCACCTTCCTGCTCCCTCGGCTCCGTCCGGACCCCTCCCTGCAGCACCTGATGGATGTGCTCGGCAAAGACCTCCACTGCCTCGCCAGCAGCCTGCCTGGAACGGTGCAGGGCCAGGTCGATGGACGGCAGGCTTGGCAGCCCCTCTTCCGGGGGCACCCGGCGCATGTCCGGGGACAGGGTGTTCTCGGTAACCACCGTCAGGGCCAGGCCGGAGGAAACCACGGAACGGATGCCGGCCAGGCCCTGGCTGGTGCAGACCAGATTCCACCTCCTTCCCGCATCCGCCAGGACGCGCAGGGCGGCCTCGCGGAAGACGCAGACCCCTTCCGGAAACAGGGCCAGGGGGAGCGGATCCCGGTCGTGGACCCGACCCTGCTCCGCCTCGGCCCAGACAAGCTGCTCCCGCCGCAAAAAATCCCCGCCCTTGCTCTGGGGCTGGCGGGTGGTCAGTGCGATATCGATGTCACCGCTGGCCAGCTTCCCCGGCAGATTCACGCTCAACTCGCAGGAAACCTCCAGCCTGATGCGGGGATACAGGGCGCCGAAGTTGGCCAGGACACGGGGGAGGAAATACGCTGCGTAGTCGTCCGGAACACCCAGGCGCACCTTCCCCCGCACCTCGGGCTGGCCCATCTCGTTCAGGGCCTCGTCGTTCAGGCGCAGGATCCTTTCCGCAAAGGGGAGAAAGGTCTCCCCGGAATCCGTCAGCCGAACCCTCTTGCTGTTGCGCACCAAAAGCAGCTTGCCCAGATTCTGCTCCAGGCGCCGCAACTGCATGCTCACCGCGGACTGGGTCCGCATGAGCCTGGCCGCGGCACGGGTAAAGCTCCGCTCCCGGGCCACTGTGACGAAGGCCCGAAGCAGATGGATATCCAGATCGGAATGCAGCATGGATCACACCTCGTTATACAAGGATCACCGAATTTCTTTAGCCATCACCGAAGGCAGTGCTGTATCGCTTGGACCGGCTCCCACACCGGAGCGGCCCATTACCTTATCCGGAGGTCCGACTCATGCGATTGCCCAACGGTTCCATGCTGCCGGGATGGCGCGATTTGCTCCTGCTCCTTGTTGCCTGCAGCTGGGGGCTCACTTTTCTGTTCACCAAAATGGGGCTCGTCAGCTTCGACACATTGACTTTCGCCTTTCTGCGAACCGCAAGCACGGCAATTGTATTGAACTGTTTCGCCCTTGTCCACGCCCGCAAGTCTTGTCGCCGCCCTGCTGATCATTCCCGGAGTGGCACTGACCCAACTGGGTACCGGCCGGGGCTCGCTTCCCGCTCCCAATCGCGGCCCGGTTCCGGACAAACGCCCGATTGCCGAACCTTGACAGAGTATCGGCCTTCGGGATACACGGAGTTTTATTAGCCCTCGACAAGACCATTTGACAGGCTTGTTCCCTTCGCGATTCTCCGGGCCCATATGCCATTTCCCTCAGGGAACGGCTCCCATCTCCCTTTATCAACGGAAACATATTTTTGCCGACGCGCCCATGACCTGCAACACCCTGAAACGGACACTCCCGATTTCAGGGAGAGCCCGGCTCTCTCCCCGAAAGCCGTCCGCCTGGAATCCTCTCAGCAAGGAGAAAAACCATGCGCCACAGGATCCTCTTCACGATTTCCTGCATCTGTCTCGTTCTGCTTCTCGCGGCAGCCCACGCGGGAGCAGCAACCCTGAACTACGCCAACTTCCCGCCAGCCGGGACCTTTCCCAGCGTACAGATGGAGCAGTGGAAGAAGGAGGTGGAGAAACGAACCGACGGCGAGGTGACCATCAACACCTTTCCCGGCGGCACCCTGCTCGGGGCCAAGAACATGCTGCGCGGTGTGGTCCAGGGACAGGCCGACATCGGGAACCTGTCCATGGCCTACCAGCCGGGCGCCTTTCCGCTGACCTCGGTCATGGAGCTGCCGCTTCGCTTTCGCTCCTCTCGTGCCGCCAGCCTGGTCCTTTGGGAGCTCTTCCAAAAGTATGAGCCCGAGGCCTTTGACAAGGTCAAGGTGCTCACCGTGTTCACCAGTCCTCCCTCCAGCCTGATGACCCGGGAGCCCGTCCGGTCCCTGGCGGACCTGAAGGGTATGGAGCTGCGGGCCTCGGGGAGCGCCTCGGACATTCTGGACCGTCTGGGCGCGACCCCGGTATCCATGCCCATGTCCGAAACACCCGAGGCCCTGCAGAAGGGCATGGTCAACGGCCTTCTCTCCTCCCTGGAGGTCATGAAGGATCTGAACTTCGCCCAGTACTGCTCCTACGTGACCAGGGCCAACCTCCAGGTTTATCCCTTCGCGGTGGTCATGAACAGGGACAAATGGGAGGCCCTTTCGCAGGAGAGCCAAAAGGTCATGGAAAACCTGGCCCGGGAGCACGCGGAATGGACCGGGGAATACGTGGACGGCCACGTGGACGAGGCCCTGGAATACTCCCGCACGGAACACGCTGTGACCGTTCTCGAATTCTCGGAAAAGGAGCGCGAGAGCATCCAGGAGGAGATCGAGCCCCTGATCGGGGAGTGGAAGGAAAAAGCCCGGAAGAAGGACCTTCCCGCAGAGAAAATCCTCGAGGACATCCGGGCCTGGCAAGAGGAATTCAGCGGCCGGGGTGAATAGCCCCGTCCGATCCAGGAGAGGGGCCCGTAAGGCCGGGGCTTCGCCCCGCAAGCCTTGCGGGCCCCTTTGCCGTTGAACTAGACGTCAAGTAACTATTCACCACCCCACTGATCATTGTAAGCCGACATGGGTATTTTGAATCATTTCAGCGGAAACTCTGCCAGATTTTCTTCGCTCGCCACGTGGGGGAAACCCGACCGTGAACATATTTTCAAGTGACAAAAGATTTGTCGCTGGTGAAATTTACTGGATCCAGAAAAACAGCAGTCACCAAGAGTCGGGAGGGGGCAGGGATGCCCCCACGTGGCGAGCGTTAGAAAATCCAGAGTTGGAGCTGCATGAGACAAAATGCCCCGTGTCGGCTTACGGTTCGACAATGTGCTGAATAGTTACGACGCCGAAACCACTGATTCCACGGAAACAGCCAACATGCTTCACACTCTGGTCCACCGGCTCAATCGGGCGCTCATCTGGATAGCGGGGATCGTCCTGTGCGGCATGGTGCTCGTCTCCTGCGCGAACATGCTGCTTCGGGTCCTGGGCTATCCCATCAAGGGCACGTTCGAGCTCATGGGATTTGCCGGAGCCGTTCTGGCCGCCTTCGCTTTGGGAACGACCCAGAGACAGGGAGGCCACATCGAGGTGGATCTCCTGGAATCCGTGCTGCCCAGCTGGGTAAACCGCTGGCTCAAGCTGGCGGCCCACTTGGCCTCCATCGCATTCTTCGGGCTCATCTGCTGGCAGCTCATCGTCCTCGCCCAGAGTCTGCGGCAGAGCGGCGAGGTCTCCGAGACCCTGCACCTGCCCTACTATCCCGTGGTTCTTGCTGTCGCCCTCGGTGTGTTCAGCCTGATCCTGGTCTTTCTCCGGCAGATCCTGGATCTTTTCCGAGGGAGGAGGTAGCCGCGTGAGCCCCATGGAGACCGGTATCGCGGGCGTCTTTGCCCTCCTTGGCGCCATTTTCCTCTTGCGGCTTCCCGTTGGCTTCGCCATGGGCATGGTGGGATTTGCAGGGTTCTGGAAGGTGGTGGGCCTGGATGCGGCTCTGGGCATGGTCGGAGAGGAGACCTGGAAGACCCTGTCCACCTACGGCCTGACTGTCATTCCCCTGTTCATCCTCATGGGCCAGATCTGCTTCTATTCCGGGGTCAACGAACGGATGTACCGGGCCGCCAACGCCTGGATGGGACATATCCGCGGCGGGCTGGCCATGGCGACCATTCTCGCCTGCGCCGGATTCGCCGCGATCTGCGGCTCCAATACCGCAACCGCGGCGACCATGAGCACCGTCTCCCTGCCCCAGATGAACAAGTTCAACTACAACAGGGTCTTCAGCTCCGGAGTTGTCGCAGCTGGCTCCACGCTGGGCGTCATGATCCCGCCCAGCGTGGTGTTGATCATTATCGGGCTGCAGACGGGACAGTCCATCGGAGTCCTTTTCTGGGCCGCCCTGTTTCCGGGGCTGTTGCTCGTGGGGTGCTTTCTCGCTGTGGTATGGCTCCTGTGCGTCTCCAGGCCGCAGCTGGGCGGACGAGCCACCGAGCCCGCTTCCCTCAGGGAAAGACTGGCCGCTCTCCCCGGTGCAATCGAGATGCTCCTGCTCTTCATCCTGGTCATGGCCGGGCTGACCCTGGGGCTCTTCACCCCCAGCGAGGCAGGGGCGGCTGGAGCCGGTCTGGCCCTCGCGCTCAGCCTGCTGGGCGGGAAGCTGAGCCTGCGGGATCTGGGACGGGCCCTGGACGACACCCTGCGCATCTCCTGCATGATCATGGTCATCATCCTGGGGGCCGTGATTTTCGGCCGCTTTCTGACCATCACCCGCATGCCCCACGAGATTGCCACCGCAGTGGCCTCATGGGCCGTTCCCCCCGGAGTGATCATGTTCGGGGTCTTCGGCATCTACCTCGTCGGGGGGGCAATCATGGACGCCCTGGCCCTGCTGCTCATCACCATCCCCATCTTTTTCCCTGTTGCCGAATCCCTGGGATACAACCCGATCTGGTTCGGGGTCTGGATCACCCTGGTCACCACAATGGGGGCCATCACCCCGCCAGTGGGTATCAACACCTTCATCGTGGCCTCCATGGAGGAGGGCGTCGCCCTGCCCCAGGTCTTCCGCGGGGTCCTGCCCTTTCTCCTCTGCTTTTTGGCCTGCGCCGCCCTCCTGCTCGCCTGGCCCCAGACGGCCCTCTGGCTTCCGGGGTTGCTCAGCTGATGGCCATTAAGAACCCTTTTTCAGTCCGATCCGGGCACAACCAAGCATACAATGCGAGGCAATTGCGGGTGGACGCTGAAGCACTGGTTTCATCCCGGGTTTCACCTGATGGGACAGGCGACAACTTCATCGACACTTGCGATCTCTCGTCCTTTGAAGCGTGATGTAATTGATGGGTCTTCTCTCTGGAGCGGACCCGGGTTTCAACTTATGCAGTTCCAACAAGGCCAAGGTTTATTATGAAACCCGGCGAAGCGCTCCACCCGCTGTTGCCTCGCGGGTAATTCCCCAATAAATCAGCTAATTGAGCGCATTTTCATACAAAAAAACTCTTGAAGGAGGCATGTTTTGCCACTCGTCGAATGGGATTCCAGCTTCAGCGTCAATGTCGAGCTAATCGACGAACAGCACAAAATGCTGGTCAAGATGATCAACGACCTCTACGATGCCATGCTGTCCGGAAAGGAAAACGAGGAATTGAGCAGGCTGATCAACCAGATGAGCATCTATGCGGCCATGCATTTCGCCCGGGAAGAGCACTACTTCGACACACTGGGATATCCAGAGGCCGCAGAGCACAAAGACGAGCATCTCTATTTCGAAAATCAGGTATCCCAGTTCGAAAAGGAATTCAATGAAGGCAAGCGGGGGCTCACCAACGAGATCATGCAATTTTTGAGCAGCTGGCTGGTCAACCACATCAAGGGTACGGACAAGAAGTTCGGTCCCTTCCTCAATGAAAGAGGTGTCAGCTAGTGTTCCGTCTCCTTTCCACCTTCGTTTCCCTGGGGAAAGAGCAGCGCGGGCTCAGTTTTCTCGATCCCGCGCTGCTCCTTTTGTTCACAATCCCATCTCCGTTCAGGAGCCTTCTTCCCGTAAAAACACGATGTCCCCGTAGTACCCCGTCGTCTCCTCCCCGGTATTGTCCGTGTCCGTCATGATGCCGACCCCGATGATCTCCGGGGGCTCTTTCCCGAAGGCGCGCCTGTAGTCCTTTAAAATATTGCGCTTTTCCTGGATCCATTTTCCGCTGCGGGCATTGCCGCTTTGCAGGACGATCATCTTGGATCTTTGCTCAAAAGGGCTCGGCACAACCGTTTCCGGGGATGCGCTGCTGGCCCAGATATAATTCAGGGCGCTGCCCGGGATCTCCTTATCGGTAAACGCATGAGCGGCCTTGCGTTTCATGCGCTGCCACAGGGTCGACTGCTCCGGCTCGAAGGCAAAAGCCACGTATATGCGGGCGGCATAGTCATCTCCGGCTTTCGATGTGATATCCCCCTTTTCCAGGACATGATCGATCTTCCAGGACCATTGCAACCGGGGGTATTCACGGGGATCACTCCGTAAACGACGGATCAGGCCGGATGCCGCATTCCGGCTGTGGGCGCGGATAACGGTCCGGTTGTCGCTCTGTACCAGGCTATAGCTGGTATGGGCATCGATGTCGGAAAAGGTCATTGGCTCCCACTGCGCAGGCAATTCCTCGGCGGGATCCAGACTGGAGAAATTGCCCACCACCAACTCCTCGGCGTATGCCATCCCCTGCAAAGCCATGAGCAAAAACGCCAAACAGGTGATGCAAGCTATATGTCGCCGCATGTCAGACCATTTCGAAGAATTGGGCTTGCCTCGCTCTGTTTGCCGACAGGCATTCCAAACTGTAAGACGCGGCAGGAGGCGATCAGACAGATGTTGAACAGGTATGTACACGCATTGATGACCAAAAAGCTGAGACCGGAATGTGACGCGGGAAGCCTCGGACCGTCCGCATAGGACAGTTTTCCTCGATCACTGAGCCGCACCCCCTGATACAAATTCCCTCCGGTCAGCCTCGAATGCTGTTAATCCCTGTTTTGCTTGTAATACCGGACCATGCCCAGAACGTTGGCCGCCTTGAGACGACCGATGGGCCCGGAGCTGTAACAGGCCACTTCGACAGTGCCCGCGGGCCGGATCACAAATCCAGAGGGCTGGAGATACTGCTGATCCGCTCTATAATATCCTCCCAGAGCATGGAGAGTCGCCTCCAGGTCCAGGCCATAGGCCAGGGGAAAGGAGAGCCCCAGCTCGTTGACGGTCTTTTGCGCTTCCGGGAGAGCGTCCACTGAGCCCGCCAGCACTCCCATATTCTCGACCTTGAGCTCCTCCAGGTTCGCCTGGAAGTCAGCCAACTGCTGACTGCAGAAGGGTCACCAGTGCCCCCGGTAGACAAAAACCACTCCGTAGCCCCGGATGAAGTTCTCATCGATGCGCATCTGACCGTGCGCCACTGTCTGGAAGGTCATCTCCGGGAATTGATCTCCTGAGTCCAGCAGGACACCTTCTTGGCGAGCCATAGGCCCCTCCTTTTTCTCGGTCTTTGTTCAAAGCTTGAGTGCTCTCGAACTCATTTCCATTCGAAAACCCCATTCCGGATGGGAGCTAGCTCCACTCCCTAAGCTCGACCCCCAGGCCGTCCGGATCGACGATTTCCGCCCGCTTGGCGCCCCCAAGATCCATCGGTCCCCAGGTGGGACGGACATCCCGTTCCGCCAGATAGGACAGAGCCTCCTCCATGTCCTCCACCTCAATAGCCATCATGCGATAGCCCACCTGCCACGGAGTTTCCGGTTGTTTCTCCGGACTCTCCACGGACAATAGCTCCAGCACGGTGTCCCCCAGGCTCAAATAAATGATCTCCCGCAGCGGCGGCACGTTGACCTCGTGCCGTTCCCCTGCCGTGAAGCCCAATACGTGGCGGTAGAAGGCAAGGGACTTTTCGAAGTCCGAGGGCACGATCTCAACATGATCGATCCTCTTGAATATTCGAGATTCCGGGCTCATAGCGAACCTCCTTTGGTTGCGAAATGTGAGGATCCCTTCGCGCCCCCGGCAAGACAGCCCGTCCAGATGCGGGCATGCGCCATCCGTGGAGCTACCGTTCTCTATTGTCTATTGTGACACCGGTTCGCGGAAAGGGGCAAGAAGGATGGGCAGAAAATATTCCTTCCAGGGATGGATTGTTGCGGACGGCTCATTGCACAACCACGTGAATTCCTTCATCCTGTACCCAAAACGAAAAGATTGTACGGCAGGACATACGGTGCCGCAAACAGCAAAACCCTGACTTCCACCCTTGCAACCTTCGAAGATGTCCAATGAGGATGAGGATCCTGGGCCTTTTGACACGGAAGGGCCGGCTCAGATTCAAGCGGTATCGCAGCATTTTTTCAACCCTGATGGCCTACGGATTTCACGAGATCGTCTACCAGACCGGCACCGGGAAGGTTCTGCGTCTGGTGAGCAGAGTTTTCGGAAGGGCGGTCCCTCGCAGGGCACGCTACGTGGTTAGGGCCAATACATGGGAACGAATCCGAATGGTTGCCGAGGAGCTCGGGCCCACGTTCATCAAACTGGGCCCAATCCTGAGCAACAGGCCCGACCTGGGCCACTCCATCGGGCGCCGCCTGCATACGAGCACGGGCACGCTGGCAGGGGACTTCGCCGAGCTTCTACAGAACGTACCCGCTGACTCCTACAATGTTGTGGACACCATATCTTCCGGCAGGGTTCGTCTCAGCCTGGACGAGGAAAGCATCGGCCAGGTGCGGCACAGCCTTTTCAAGGCGAGCTCGTCCCTTGTGTTCGCCATTGTGCTCGGATCACTGATCGTCGGCTCGGCAATCATCGTCCACTCCAAAGTCCCTCCGCTTTGGCATGAAGTGCCGGTCATCGGAATTGGCGGCTTTGTCATATCAGGGGTGATCGGCTTCGGGGTGTTGATCAACATCATTCGCAACCGTGGGCTCTAACATCCGAAGACGGAAAGTATTGCCCGAATCCTCACGCGACAAACCTCAGGTACACAATTTGGGGCAATCAGCAGACAGGACGTTATGGGTCTGCCCTCATGGGCTCCTGAGAAGCTTCATGATCGAGACTGGTAACTAACAGTTTGTCATTCGAGACTCGTGAGAGGAGCATTCGCATGTCGCGTTTTTTCGGCAAAGACACATCCCTGCATTCTCGATTCGAAGTTCAGGTCACGAAGACCTTTTGTTTCCCGGCTCTTCTCGACCTCACCTATCTCGCTGCAACAGCGGCATCAGTATTCGGGTATAATCTCCATGCAGTAACCCTCATCGGTGTCGTCGGAATCATCGTCAATTTTGCCAAAAGCTACATCCTGTCCGCTTCGGAAAAAAACGCGTTTCCATTCTGGTGGTTTGTGCCCTGTCTCGCTTTGCCCTGGAGCACCTTGTATGCCCTGAACAAGGGATTGTGGCAAAGAGAGGAACACACGTACCCAGCCAAGGACAGATTCAGGATCTCCACAACTGTAGCAGGCCTCGTTCTCCTCTTTGCATTGCTTGCCGGAAATGTTGCCGGTCCGTTGAACAACTACGGGGACAAGACCCTATCCCCTTTGGAAAAGTCCGGACAGAGCTATTTACTGGAAACATCGAAACAGGTGGGAATAGCCTTTGCCACGGCCAGACTCCTCAACGGCATGCTCTCCATGATCGAGGAGCTCGAGGTTTCCGCTGAGTTGGGGGTCGGCGCATCCATGAGCCCTGGGGAAATCCTGGAGCCCCTGGACGACTTGGTGGAGCGTTTCTCGATTGTCATGCTGATCAATTTCGTCACGGTGAACGGCCTCCTCCTACTGGGGGAAATCGGAAAAATAATCGGGCTTGCAGTGGTTGTCCCATTGGGGGTTTTCTTGTTCATAGCCTCCATGTGGGGGTCAAGGAACACCAGAACAACAATGGCTGTTGCCGGATACAAAATGATTGTGCTAGGGCTGTTTCTCTATATTCTGGTTCCGGCTATTGGAGCGGGAAGCCTCCTCGTGGACCAGATTATTCTCAAGGAAAAACAAGTCCAGGCCCGGCAAAAAATGCCTGAATTTGTCCGTCAAAAAGTGAAAGACAACACTGAGACAGAACAAATCAATCATCCTGCGGAAAGCGGATTTTTCAATATTTTTCGGTTTGCCAACGAGATCAAGAACAATGTTTCCGAGCTCAAGGACCAGCTATCTCAAATACGGTCTTCCCTGCCCCAAATCATTGAGTCGATAACAGAACAAATCATTGTTTTTGTCCTCAAAAGCATTGTTTTGCCGTTGATTTTCCTGTTGGTCATTCTCCGCTTTTACAAATGGCTTACCGGAGATTCTCGGGCGTCGCAGTCCATTGAAGAAAAGCTGAAGGAAATCATCAAGGATAAAAATGACAAAGAAGGTTTCTCCCCTTGAGATGCATCCTGAACGCAATATATTCGAACCCTGTCGCCTTGTATATCCTTTTTCGATGAATCAAGATAAGGATCGACTCATACAACCGTCACGCCCTGCTCCACCCAGGGCACAACGCAACATGAAAATACGAGGCAAGTCGGGGAGTGCGTTGAGGCCAGTATTTCATTTCGTGTTTCAACTGATGGAGCTGAATAAGCTAATTGTCCTTATTCGGCAGGGCGTTCAAAAATTTCAAGGGTCAAGCGCGACCCGGCACTCACTTTTTCC
>JAZKRN010000081.1:0-11356 GCA_036628655.1 Desulfohalobiaceae bacterium
AGTTTAGCCTTGTACGCGCTCCGAACCCGGGTCAGGATGGACTGCACCCGCTCGCCGGCGTAGTCGGGATAGGTCCAGGGCAAAGTCCGCCAGCCGCCCCGCTGGAAGAGCAGGGTCAGGTCGGCCCAGATGCCCCGGCCCAGATAGATGCGATGGCCGAACTCCTTGCCTGTGGCCAGGACCAGCCGCTCCAGGGAGAGGATGCCGGAATCGATGTTGACCCGCCGCGTTCCGTCCTCCCGGAGGTACTCCGCCTCCAGGTCGTTGAAGGCCAATTTTATATCAACCAGCCGCAGCGGATCAATCAGACCCTCGAAGGCAATGATGCGGCGGTGGATGGGCGTGCCCAGCTCATTGTCGTAGTAGTCCGTCTCGGTGAAGGGAAAGGGCTCGGTGACATCCTCCGCCGGCCCGAGCACCTCTTCCATTTCCCGGAGCAGTCCGGGCCAGAACGCGTCCCAGTCCCGGCCGAAGACCGAGACCACCGGCTGGACCGGAGCGGGCTCGCTGGGCTTGCTCATAACGCCTCCTCGCGCGCGAGAACTCCGTCCTCCCGGACACAAAGCGGCTGAACCGGGATCACTGCGCCCTCACGCCCGGGTCCGGGGTCCGCCTCCAGAACGCACTGGCTGTAGTATTCGCAGCGCCCTGCTGGCGGATCGCGCTGCTCCAGCACCATATGCAGACGCTCCATGCCGGCCAGGCGCCGTTCAAAATTGTGCTGCTTCTCCCGGAGCATCCCGCGCAGCTCCGAGCTTCGCCGCTTCATGGCCTCCTGCGGCACGGTCCCGGAAAATTCGGCCGCACGCGTGCCCGGCCTGGGGGAAAAGGTGAAAACGTGGCCGTAGGTGAAGGGATTGTGCCGCACGAAGTCCAGCGTATACGCGAACTCCTCCTCAGCCTCCCCGGGAAAGCCGATCAGAAAATCCGCCCCCAGGGCGAATTCGGGCCAGATCCCGGAAAGTTCGCGCAGGAAGGCGGCAACGTCCCTGGGGGAATAGCCGGTGCGCCCCATGTCCCGCAGGACCCCCGGGCTCGCGCTCTGCAGGGACAGATGCAGATGGGGGCAGAGGAGCTCGCTCCCGGCCAGGGTGCGCAGGCCCTTGTCCCCGAGTAGGGCGGGGTCCAGCGAGCTCGTCCTGAGCCTGATCCCGTCCCGGCCCTGGTCCAGCAGCCGGGCCTCCAGCCAGGCCACGAGGTCCCAGAAATCGTTCATTTCCTCAGCCGCAGCCCTGTATCCGCCCAGATTGATCCCGGAGAGGACCATCTCCCGGTACCCCGCTTCAGCGAGATCCAGGGCCTCGGAGAGGATCTCCTGCGGTGGGCGGCTGATGGAGGGTCCGCGGCTGATGGGCACATAGCAGTAGGTGCACCCCGCGGAGCAGCCGTCCTGGACCTTGAGCACCGGCCTGGCCCGATCGAAGCGGGATATGGCCAGGGGCCACTTTTTTTCCGCCGCCCGGTGTCCTCTATCCGCGTCCGCCCCGCCCTCGGGCCAGGCCACAAGCTGCTGCTTGTCCCGCTGGGGCACCAGATGGCGCACACCGGGAAGCTCGCGGAGCTCCTCGCTGAACCCGGGCACGGCACAGCCGGTGACCGCAATCTCCGCACCGGGGCTCTCTCGGTGGAGGCGCCGGGCCTCGCGGCGCAGATCCCGCACCGCCCTGTGCGTGACCGCGCAGCTGTTGATGAGGATCAGGTCCGCCTCTTCCGGGCCGGCCGCCTCGCTCCAGTCCCGGCTGGTCCAGGCCTCGCGCAGGGCCTGGGTCTCGTGCCGATTGATCTTGCAGCCCTGGGTGAAGAGATAGAAGCGCCGCGACTCACTCACTGATGATCCCCCCTCCGAGCACGCGGCCGTCCTCGTTGTACAAGGCCATCACCTGCCCCGGCGTGGGGGGCTGAGCGGGCCTCGGGAAACGGACCTCGGCCCGGTCTCCGGACAGATACGCTACCGCTTCGCGGGGCTCCTGGCGGTAGTTGCCCTGCACGAAAACCGTCTCCGGCCAGTCCTGGGGCCGGAGCAGATAATTCATCTCCCGCACGGTGCATTCCCGCGCGCCCAGCTCGTCTCGTGTGCCCACAATCAGGGTATTGTTCTCCAGATCCTTTTTGAGCACGTACAGGGGCTCGCTGTAGGGGATGCCAAGGCCCCTTCTCTGCCCCAGGGTGTAGCGGTACAGGCCGGAGTGCTCCCCAAGGCGGCGCCCCGAGCTGTCCAGGATGGGCCCCGGTCCGGGGAGGACCTCCACGTGCTCCCGGACAAAGCGGCGGTAGTCGTTGTCCGGGATGAAGCACACCTCCTGGCTCTCGCCTGAGGCCGGCGGGGGCCCTACTCTATCGTGCAGGGCCTTTTTGGCCTCCTCCTTGCGCCAGGTGCCCAGGGGAAAGATCGCCTGCGCGATCTGCTCCCGGGTTAGAAGGGCCAGGAAATAGCTCTGCTCCTTTGCCGGGTCCAGGCCGCGGTACAAAGCGGGCTCGGGAGTCACTCGGGCGTAGTGCCCCGTGGCCAGGGCGTCCCCGCCCAGCTCCCGGGCAGCGTCGAGGAGCAGGCCGAACTTGATCCGCCGGTTGCACAGGGCGCAGGGGTTTGGGGTCACCCCCCGTGCGTATTGCTCCAGAAACGGGGTAATCACCCTGCTGTGGAACTCCCGGCTGAAGTCATAGGTGTGCAGGGGAATTCCCAGCCGGGAGCAGACGCTGGCGAGCTCATCCCGCAGGGTGATCTCGCGCTCTCCCGGAGGCAGGAAGAAGCCGTGCAGGGCCTCGGGGCTGCGTCCCTCCTCCCGGAGCAGGCACAGGGCCAGGAGGCTGTCCACGCCCCCGCTGACCGCAACAAAGGGTCGATGTCCGCTGCTGCGGCTCATAGAAAGCATATTAACCGGCGATCCGCTATGACTGCCCAAGGCCCGCGGGAAAGGGAAGGTTCGGCAGGGCCCCCTCCAGCACGTGGGCCACCTGGAGGAGCTTGTCCTCCCCAAAGGACGGGCCGAAGAGCTGCAGCCCGATGGGCAGGCCCGTTTCCGGGCCCAGTCCGGCGGGCAGGCTCATGCCGGGCAGGCCGGTCAGGTTCAGGGGATTGGTGAAGACGTCGGTCAGGTACATCTGCAGCGGGTCCTCCACCTTCTCCCCCAGGCGGAAGGGGACTCCGGGGGCGGCAGGAGCCAGGAGCAGATCGCAGCTCTGCAGGGCCTTTTGATAGTCCTCGCGAACCAGGCGCCGCACCTGGGCCGCTTTCTTGTAGTACGCGTCGTAATAGCCCGCGGAGAGGACATAGGTGCCCAGGATGATGCGGCGCTGCACCTCCCTGCCCAGGCCCTTGCTCCGGCTGGAGAAATACATCCCGAAAAGCTCGTTTTCCGAACTGTCGCGGTACCCGTAGCGCACCCCGTCGTAGCGGGCCAGATTGGAGCTCGCCTCGGCCATGACGATGATATAATACGCCGCGATGGCGTAGCGGGAATGGGGCAGGGAGACCGGGACCAGCTCCGCTCCGAGCTCCTCGGCCCGGCTCAGGGCCTCGCGGCAGACGGTGTCCACGTCGCTGTCCAGGCCCTCGCCCCAGTATTCTTCTGGCAGCCCCAGCCTGACACCCCGTAGATCGCTTCGCTCCCCGAGCGCGGCGACATAGTCCGGCACCGGCTCCGGGCTGGAGGTGCTGTCCCGCTCGTCCTTGCCGGCGATAACCTGGAGCACGCGGGCGGCGTCCTCCACGCTGCGCGTGAACGGGCCCGCCTGGTCCAGGGAGGAACCGTAGGCCACCAGACCAAAACGGGACACCCGGCCGTAGGTGGGCTTGAGGCCCACACAGCCGCAGAAGGCGGCGGGCTGCCTGATGGAGCCGCCAGTATCCGTGCCCAGGGAAAACGGGGTCTGGCCGGCAGCGGTGCTCGCAGCGGATCCGCCGCTGGAGCCGCCGGGAACGCGCTCCGTGTCCCAGGGATTCCGGGTCTGGCCGAAGGCAGAGTTCTCCGTGGAGGAGCCCATGGCGAACTCATCCATGTTGGACTTGGCCAGGACAATGGCTCCGGCGTCCCTGAGCCGCTTGACCGACTCGGCGTCGTAGAAGGGCACGAAATGCTCCAGCATCCTGGATCCGCAGGTCGTGGGCACATCCCTGGTCGCGAGCACATCCTTGATCACCACCGGCACCCCCCACAGGGGCATGTCCGGGTCGGGTCCGCTCGCGTCCATCCGTCTGGCCTGCTCCAGGGCGGTCTCCCTCTCCGCCCGCAGCAGGGATGCTATATCCGGTTCCGTGGCCTCCATGCGCTCCAGGCAGGCGGAGACCGTCTGCGCCACACCCAGCTCCTTGTTCTGCAGTTTCTCCGCCAGCTCAGTCAGGCTCAACGCGTGAATATCAGTCATCGTGCTCCTCGCTTGTGTTCAGGATGCAGAACGGATGAGCAACTCACAATAATGCATGCCGTGTTCCGCAAATAGGTGCCGGACAACGCAGCAATTGGAAAAATTTCAACGTGCTGTTACACCACCTTGGGGACGATGAAGTATTCCCCGTCGCTGTCCGGGGCGTTGCGCAAAACATCCTCCCTGCTGGATTCGCCGTGCACCTCGTCCTCGCGATAGGGCGTATCGTGCTCCCCAGGGGAGTACAAGGGCTCGATGCCCGAGGTGTTCACTTCGTTGAGGATGTCCATGTACTGTAGGATGTCGGTCAGCTGACCGGCGAAACGCTGCAGATCGGATTCGCCTATCTCCAGGCGGGCCAAGTGGGCGACCCGCGCCACTTCTTCCTTGCTAATGGTCATGCACGCCTCCTTCGTAAGTAAATAGGACAAACGGACTCGGGGTTGTATGGATCATTTCCGAACGGGGCGCACTCCCCAGACTCCGCCTCGCCTTTCATTGTATGCTTCGTTGTGCCTGTGTCTGAGCAGGAATGGAGGGTTATCGGGAATCATCCCGACTGCCCTCCCAGTCCGAATCGGACTCTCCGGAAGGCCTTGTCGCGTTCAATTCCTCGAATGTCGCATTAAGATCCCGGCCTGTCGCGTTGACCTCTTTCGTAGCATTGCCCTTGGTGCGCTCGCGCCACTTGCGCTTCATCTCGCGGGCCTTTTCCAGACGGGAACTGAGCTTCTCGGGCTGCACCCGTGCCACGCCGTCCGGGGCCGGACGCAGGATAAAGAGATCCTGTCTGGCCTTGCCCTGCTCGTTCCAGGAAATCGGGGCCAGGGTCCACTCGAATCCGGACATCCCGGCCAGCTCGCGCGACAGATCCCCGTTCGAGGAATCCGCCGTCTTCGGCCCGAGCTTTGCCGCGAAGCGGACAAAGTCGTATCCCAGGCCGACCCAGAAATCGGGCCCCTCCTGAACGCCCTGCTCCAGAACGTGGCGCAGGAGCCTGACCTGCCGCGAGGGATTGTCCGGCCACCAGGGGCTGGCCATCAGGGTCAGATTGAAGTAGCGCGTATCCAGCCCGGAGATGCGCTTGATCTCCTGCTCCCACAGGGCCGGCCCCAGAAAGACGAGATCCGGCTGGTTGAACAGGAAGAACTCCGGAATGAGAATGCGGGCGCGAGAAAAGCTGTCCGGCAGGAACACCGCCTCGAAGTCCGGTTTAGGGACACGGGTGGCATTCTGCGTCGCATTGGTGGCGTTCGTATCCTGCTCCTTCTCGTCCTCCTCCAAAAAGCCCTCTGGGACATGGAGATAGTCCGCGACCTTGTCCTCATAGCTGGTGATCCGCCGGGGATTGTAAAAGCCCAGCCCGTTGAGCTGCAAATCCTCCTGCACCGTGGCGTTCCAGAAGGAGCGCGCCATGGATCGGCCAAAGGAGCTCTTGGGATACAGCACGCCGAAGGTGGAGAGATCGAGCTCGTCCCGGGAAACGTCCAACAGGGCCCGGACCTGGTCGTCACGGCCGGGGAAGAAGCGGTAGGCGTCCTCGCCCTCTGTCCCGCGGCCCAATTCGGAGCGGAAGGTAAAGACCGCGAAATCCTCGTGCAATCCCGCCTGATGGAGCTTTTTCCAGCTCGATTCACGGACCGGACCGCCCACAATGCTGTAGGTGGCCGAGAGCCCGGACAGGCGCTCCAGCCAGCCGTCCTCCTGGGTATTGATGGCCTTGAGCCGAATGGGACGGCCCTTCCTGCTCATGCCCCATTGGGCCGCGTCCGCGCCGCGGCCGATCTTCCACGCGATATCCCCGTATCCGCCGCTCAAGGGTAACAGGAGCACGACTCCCGTGGCGGGCCTGCCGTGTTTCTCCTCCAGCTTGCGCAGCTTTTCACCGAGCCGGGAACGGACAAAATCTCCCGTCTTTTCCAGGATCGCGGCCAGATCGTCCCAGGTGTCCTTCCAGTCGGCCTCATCCTGCCGGAATCGATCCAGGGCCCGTTCCCAGCGCACGAGCACCGCGGGAAACCGGTCCCTTTCCGCGTCCGGGGCCGCCTCGAAGAGTTCCTGCCGCCTTTTGCCGGACATGTCCGAGATCATGTCCTGCGCAAAGTCCAGGACTTTTCCGCGCTGATCCTCCCCTTCGGCCACCTCGTCCAAGCGCTTCAAGGCCTTGGAGATTTTCCGGAGTTCTCCGCGCTCGGAATACAGATCGGTAAGGGCCCTTCCGGCCCCCATAACCAGGGACCAGGGCCTTTCCGGATCCAACAGGTCCCTCAGGTGGGAGGCATAGGCCTCAGGCCCCTCCTGCCGACGGATCAGGCCGGATCGTATCTCCTGCCAGGACCATGTGTCCGGCGTGTCCGGCTCCAGCACCCGCCAGCGCTTCAGGCTCTTCCGGACCAGATCCGGGCGACCGCTCTGCAGCGCGCTGCGGGCAACTCCCTGCCAGGCTCGGATCTCGAGCTGACGGCTCAGATCCTCTTCCTCCAGGGCTTTCAGATACAGTTTGCTTGCCTGTTCAAAGTCCTCTTGCTCCAGAGCGCTCTCTGCGCGCTCCATAAGGCTCGGCTTTTTCGGCCTTTCCGG
Organism: Desulfohalobiaceae bacterium; assembly: GCA_036628655.1. Lineage (GTDB taxonomy): Bacteria > Desulfobacterota > Desulfovibrionia > Desulfovibrionales > Desulfothermaceae > JAIPDU01. Next base: position 6,946 of record JAZKRN010000081.1, read on the forward strand.
CGGGGCGACCCGCTCGGGGGGCTGACAGGAGGCCAGCAGAACGCCGGCTACGAGGACCAGGACGGCCCAGAAGCATGTACTCCCGAGGTGGAATGTCTTCATGTGGGATTCCCGCGGCAAGGATTGCGCTCAAAAAAAGTCCGGTTCCACAAGCCTTGGAACCGGACCTAGATATAGAAAGGGGGAAGAGGCTCTGTCAAGTCGGCCCTTCCGAAAAAAAAAGGACGGCGGAGGATGTCCGCCGCCGTCCCCGGCAGGGTTTACTTCTGCTCGGTGTAGTCCGCGTCGACCACATCCTCGTCGTCGCCACCGGAGCTTTGGCTCTGGCCGCCGCCGGCTTCACCGCCGGCCGCGCCGGCCTCGGCGCCTCCGGCGCCCTGGCTCTGCTGTTGATAGAGCTGTTCAGCCAGCTTGTGCGAAGCCTGGGACAGCTCGTTGGTGGCGTTCTTGATGGCCTCGGCGTCCTCGCCATCCATGACGTTCTTGAGCTCCTGGATCTTGTTCTGCAGATCCTGCTTGGTGGATTCGTCCAGCTTGTCGCCAAGGTCGTTCATGGACTTTTCCGTGCTGTAGATAATGGAGTCCGCCTGGTTGCGGGCCTCGATGAGCTCCTTCTTCTTCTCGTCCTCCTGGGAGTGGGACTCGGCGTCCTTGACCATCTGCTGGATCTCCTCCTCGGTCAGGCCGCTGGAGGGCTGGATGGAAATGGACTGCTCCTTGCCGGTGCCCAGATCCTTGGCCGAGACGTTGACCAGGCCGTTGGCGTCGATATCGAAGGTGACCTCGATCTGCGGCACGCCGCGCGGAGCGGCGGGAATGCCCACCAGATCAAATCGGCCGAGGCTCTTGTTGTCCTGGGCCATGGGCCGCTCGCCCTGGAGCGCGTGAATGGAGACCGAGGTCTGGTTGTCCGCGGCCGTGGTGAAGGTCTGGCTCTTCTTGGTCGGAATGGTGGTGTTCTTCTCGATGAGCTTGGTGAACACGCCGCCTTGGGTTTCGATACCAAGGGAAAGCGGGGTCACGTCGAGCAGGAGCACGTCCTTGACGTCTCCAGCCAGGATGCCGCCCTGGATGGCGGCGCCCATGGCCACGACCTCGTCCGGATTGACGCCCTTGTGCGGCTCCTTGCCGAAGAATTCCTTCACCTTCTGCTGCACCAGGGGCATCCGGGTCTGGCCGCCGACCAGGATGACCTCGTTGATCTCGTTCATGGAGAGACCGGCGTCCTCAAGGGCCTGCTTGCACGGACCGATCGTGCGCTCCACCAGATCGGAGGTCATGGACTCCAGCTGGGCCCGGGAAAGCCTCATGTTCAGATGCTTGGGCCCGCTCTGATCCGCGGTCAGGAAGGGGAGGTTGATCTCCGTCTCCATGGTGGAGGAGAGCTCCTTCTTGGCGTTCTCCGCGGCCTCCTTGAGGCGCTGCAGGGCCATGCGGTCCTGGCTCACGTCCATGCCGGTCTGCTTGTTGAACTCCTGGAGCAGGTGATTGAGCACCGCCTGGTCGAAGTCCTCGCCGCCGAGGAAGGTGTCGCCGTGGGTAGACTTAACCTCGACCACATTGTCCCCGACCTCGAGGATGGAAATATCGAAAGTGCCGCCGCCCAGATCGAAGACGGCGATCTTCTCGTTGGTCTGCTTGTCCAGGCCGTAGGCCAGGGACGCTGCCGTGGGCTCGTTGATGATCCGCTTCACCTCCAGCCCGGCGATCCGGCCCGCATCCTTGGTGGCCTGGCGCTGGTTGTCGTTGAAGTAAGCAGGAACGGTGATCACGGCCTCATTGACCGTCTCCCCGAGATACTCCTCGGCGTCCTTCTTCAGCTTCTGCAGGATCATGGCCGAGATTTCCGGCGGGCTGTAATGCTTGTCCTCCACCTGGACGTAGGCGTCGTTCTTGGAGCCGGCCACGATATTGTAGGAGGAGCGATCCTTCCACTTCTGGATCTCGGGGGCGTCGAAGTCGCGGCCCATGAGGCGCTTGATGGAGAAAATGGTGTTTTCCGCGTTGGTCACCGCCTGCCGCTTGGCCATCTCGCCGACCAGGCGCTCTTTATCGGTAAAGGCCACGATGGACGGCGTGGTCCTGTTGCCCTCCGGGGTGGGCACGCACTTGGTCTCATTGCCCTCCTGGACGTAGACACAGCTGTTGGTGGTACCCAGGTCTATTCCAATAATTTTACTCATACTGCCTCCTTCTCCTTGAAAATTTTTTGGCGTTTCACCCTGCGCTCCAGCACGCGCTCCCAAAGGTTACGTATCAACATGCCGATTGCGACTTATATATACCTAAATCGTATTGGCCAGCTGTAAAGGGGTTCACCGAAACTAGCTCTGACATTCCTTGCTCACGATGATCTTGGCCGGACGAAGCAGTCGGTCGTGCAGGACATATCCGGTCTGGATGACCTGGCAGATCTTGCCCTTTTCCATGTCCTCGCGCTCCTCCTCGTACATAGCCTCGTGCCACGCGGGATCGAACTCCTGCCCCTGCTCGATCTCGATCCGCTGCAAACCGTGCTTCTTCAGGGTGTCCAGCATCGCCTTGTTGGTCATCTCCACGCCCTGAACCATGTCGCTGCAGGCATTCTCCACTTTCTTGCCGTGCTGCAGGGCAAGCTCCAGATTGTCCAGGGCAGGGAGCATATCCTTCAAAAGGCTCTCGGTGGCGAATTTGCTGTGCTCTTCCTTCTCCTTGGCCATGCGCTTGCGGTAGTTGTCCGCATCGGCCTTGACCCGCGCCACCTCCTGCTGCATCTCCTTCTTTTCCGGACAGTCGGGACAGACATGCTCCCTGCTGAGCCGAACCAGTTCCTCAAGGCTCAGCTCGGGCTCGGAGGCTTCGCTCTCCTGCGCCTCCTGCTCTCCGGAGCTCTCAGTGTTCTCCTGCCCGGTCTCCTCGGAGTCGTATTCCCGATTATATTCCCTGTTCTCCTCGCTCATACACGCCTCCTTATTCCAATCAGCTCTTGGAGAGCCATTTTTCCCGTTTTTCTCAAATCACCAGCAACGTCGAAACGCACGCATCTCGTGCCGCAAGCTCCCGTATCACAATCCGTCCGCATCAAAGCCCTGCCCGGACTCGGGGCTGGTTCCTCTTGAAACGTGCGTGCGGAGCTCAGGCTCTCGACTCAAGTATTTGATTAAGCATTTTTGCGATGTAGTCAACTAGGGGAACCAAGCGGGAATAATCCATGTGCACCGGGCCGATGGTGCCCACCACGCCCAGGGTGCGGTCATGGATGCCGTAGGGGGAGGAGATGATGCTCCATTCGCTCAAATTGCGCCCGGTGATCTGGCTGCCGAAGAGAACCGTCATTCCCCGTGCGCGGGTGATCTGATCCAGAATGTCCATGAGATCGGAGCGGTGCTCCAGAAATTCCAGGAGCTCGCGCATGCTCTCCAGATCCTTGGAGTCCACGCTGTCCCAGACCTTGACCGTTCCGTCCACATAGACCTGGCGACCCTGTTCCTCTTCTCCGCAGGCCTGCTTGGCCAGATTCAGGGCCCTCTCATAAAGCTTGTTGAATTTGTTCCGGGCCAGCTCTATCTGGCTCAGGATGCGCTGCTTGACCTCGTACAAGGGCATTCCCTGGAACTGCTCGTTGAGAATGTTGCGGTACTTCTCCAGATCCTCCTGTTTCACGCTCTCCTGGATCTCCAGAAGCTTGTGCTGGATCATTCCGCCCTCGAAGACGAGAACCGCCATGACCAGCCCGGAGCTGACCTGCACAAAATCGATGCGCTTCCAGCGCACCGAGCTGCTCTGCGGGGCCACGGCCATTCCCACGAGGCTGGACTGATCGGAGATGAGCTTGGAGGTTTTCTCCAGGATCCCGGACAATTCCAGCCCGGCCTGGCTCAGGTATTCCTGGATGGTCGCCTGGAGCATCTCCGGCGGGATGTCCGGCTCGAGCAGCGTGTCCACGTAGTAGCGAAAGGCCAGGTCCGTGGGAACTCGCCCCGCCGAGGTGTGGGGCTGGGCGAGGTAGCCCTTCTCCGTGAGATCGGCCATGATGTTGCGCATGCTTGCCGGGCTCAGGTTCAGGCTGGAACGCTTGGCCACGAAGCGGGAGCCGACCGGAGAGGCGTTCTGGATATAGGATTCCACAATGATATGGAGTACGTCGATTTCTCTGGGAGTCAATTCCATAACTCCCTCCTTCCTGGATGGAACGTTTGATCCGGTTCTTGAGGTGCCTTCTGCATCACGCGGATGCCTCCAAGGCATAGAACCGGACGGATCCCGGTAGGCTTCCGTCACCGTCCCGGGAACGGGAAAAAGCACGCTGTGAGCGGGTGTCGCGAAAGCCGCCCCATTCACCCTCTTGGCAGAGCGCCCCCAATCTTCCAATTGCTTCGTTGTCCGGCACCTATTTGAGGTGACAAAAGGACGTCTGATTGACTTGGCTTCA
>JAZKRN010000082.1:0-11315 GCA_036628655.1 Desulfohalobiaceae bacterium
AACCCTGAACGGGGAACGGGGAACGCAGAACGGACAACGGGGAACGAGAAGCAAGGAAAAAGGACGATCTATGCTGCAAATCAAGGACCTGCACGTCAATGTCGGGGGCACTCGCGTTCTCAAGGGAGTGGACCTGGAAATCGGCGAGGATGAGACCTTCATCCTCTTCGGCCCCAACGGCTCCGGAAAGACGACCCTGCTGATGACTATCATGGGCTTTTCCGGGTACGAGGTCACCAAGGGCTCAATTCATTTCCGGGGCAGGGATGTGACCCATATGAAAACCAACGAGCGGGCCGAGCTGGGAATGGGGCTTTCCTTCCAGCGGCCGCCGACCATCAACGGCCTGAAAACCAGGGAAATGGCACGCATCTGCGCCGGAGACCGGGATGTGGACATCGATGAGCTGGCCAGCGAGGTCAAGATGGAGGACTTTCTGGATCGGGACATCAATTCCGGATTCTCCGGTGGAGAGCTCAAGCGTTCCGAGCTGTTGCAGCTCATGGCCCAGAAGCCGCGGCTGGTTCTCTTCGACGAGCCCGAGTCCGGGGTGGATCTGGAGAACATGGCCCTGATCGGCAAGATGGTGCGCAGGCTTCTGGAACAGGATATCGCTCCGCGGAGCGATATGAGCATGAAGGAGCAAAAGGAGCGCCGGCATTCCTCCGGGTTGATCATTACCCACACCGGATACATCCTGGATTATATCAACGCGGATCGCGGGATGGTCATGTACAACGGAGCCCTGTGCTGTGAGGCGCGGCCCAGGGATATTCTGGATCACGTGAGTGTATACGGCTATGAGGAGTGTGTGCGATGCATGAGGTAGACAAGCCCAAAAAGAAGGCGAGCCAAGGCGAAAGCACAGAGGACGTGGACCTCTCCCGCTTCGACTTTCAGGGAAGCTCCGAAGGTGTGTCCCTCGAGGATTTGCGCACCATGAGCGAGGAGGACAAGCAGCAGCTCCTGATGGCCGGCGTGGATGTCTCGGAGAAGGAACGCAGCGGGACCTATCTGCATATGGACCACTCCAATGTGCAGTGCTCCACCTGCAAAGAGGGGGTGGAGGTCCTGGACATCAAGCAGGCCCTGCACCAGTACGACGGTCTTCCGGAGTACTACTGGCAGCTGGTGAATCCGGACAAGGACAAGTACACCCGCGAGGTTGCGGACAACCTGCACGGGGGCTACTTCATCCGGACGGAAAAAGGCGCCAAGATCACGGATCCCGTGCAGTCCTGCCTCTTCATCAAGGGGCAGAATGTGGGCCAGAACGTGCACAACATCATCGTCGTGGAGGAGGACTCCGAGCTGCACATCATTACCGGCTGCGCGGTCTCCCACGAGGTAAACACGGCCCTGCACCTGGGGATCTCCGAGTTCTACGTCAAGAAAGGGGGCAAGCTCTCCTTCACCATGATCCACAACTGGGGCGAGGGCGTTCATGTCCGGCCCCGCTCCGTGGGGACCGTGGAAGAGGGCGGTGTGTTCCTGAACAACTACATCCTGCTCAAGCCCGTGGAGTCGGCCCAGCTCTACCCCTCGGTCTACCTCAACGGAAAGGGTGCGGTTGCCAGGTTCAATTCGGTCATCGCCACGCCGCCGAAATCCTACGTGAACAGCGGCAGCCGGGTGGTGCTCAACGCCGAGGAAACGCGGGCGGAGATCATCGCTCGCACCATCACCACCGGCGGAACCATCATCAACCCCGGGCACATCCAGAGCAACGCCACGGATACCAAGGGCCATCTGGAGTGCAAGGGACTCATCCTCAAGGACGGGATCATCCACGCCATTCCGGAGCTGGATGGCAGGGTTTCCGGAGCGGATCTCTCCCACGAGGCCGCAGTGGGCAAGGTGGCCCAGGAGGAGATCGAGTACCTCATGGCCCGGGGCGTGGACGAGGAGGAGGCTACCTCCACCATCGTGCGCGGCTTTCTGAGTGTGGACATCCCAGGGCTGCCTCAGGATCTCAAGGAAACCATCAATCAGACCATCCAGGAGTCCGGAGAGTCCATGTTCTAGTCTCGTGCCCGCGAAATACGCATAAGAAAATCCAGAACCTTTACTGAATAGTTCAAAAATTACCCCGCGCAGGATGTTAGCATAAGATCTTTCAATTGATCATTGGTTTAGGCGTTTTTTGTCGGACACGACACGAGCTTCGCTTTTGAGACTCCGCTTCCGAGCGGGACCCTGTGCTCCGGTTCTTCGCGGTGAAGATGCGCCTGAGTGATTCCTGACGGCAATCCGCCGGTACAGGGAGCGAGGCATGGCGCTGTGACAAGGGCCCGGTCGATATTGGTCGGCCTGGCCCTTTTCATTTCAAGAAGGGGGAGCAAACGACTTCGCGGTATCCGGAGCGAGGTCGGTGCGCGTTCCCCAAACCGGATAACGGAAAAGGTGGGGTGCGATCAGGAGCTGTTTTTTCCGTTTTTTTCCTCCCGGATTCCCCGGACGCACAGGGAGCGGGCCCCGTCGTTCCCGTTGTCGCGAACGAGGCCGTGGGCGCGCAGGTAATCCATGCCCTGGCGCACGAACTCCTCGTGACTGACATTCGGATTGATTCCGGGGCAGTAGTCCTGGGCCATGCGCCAGCTCAGCTCGTCCTTCAGGTTGCCCAGGAAAAAGGGCCAAGCCCTGCAGATTTCCGGTTTGACCGAGTGAACGCCGCAGCCGGACCCAGGGGTGAAAAAGACGCAGCTGCCGTCGTCCTTGCTTGTGAGGTTCAAGGCGGAATTGGTGCGGTGGGTGTAGCGTTCCTCGAATTCGGCCAGGCAGAGGCCGAGGAAGGCGCAGAGCCGCAGCCGGTCGAAGCGGGAGAGGACGATCCCTCCTTCGCCGGTGCAGCATTCGCCGCACATGTGGCAGATAAAGGCTTCTTCCTGCATAGGGGAGCTCAAATTACTCCGGTCTTTCGAGCAACAGGAGTGCGTTGCGTGCTGTTTCGGTTCTGTGTTGGAAGGAAATGACTCTATTTGAATCATAAGCACGAATCAAGCTCGAGCCTTGCCTCCTCGGATGAAACTTCATGATCGTGACTGGTGACTCGTAACCGGTGACTGGTTGTTCGTGGTTCGTGATCGGTACCGGTGAATTGATTCAAAAAGGCCCCGCGAACATTTACGCTGAGGCCAGAGAAGTAGTGAATAGTTACATTCGGAAAACAGAGCCCTGTGAAGGGTTCCGTAGAGCGAGGTTGTGAATATGTTCCACGCCCTGGACACTGTCGAGCCCGAGGAGCTGCAGACAAGATGGGACCGGATCCGAGGCCTCCTGACCCGGCACGCCCCTGAGGCTCAAGGGCTCCTCGTGCTTTCCAGAACCAACATTTTTTGGTGCAGCGGACATCCCGCCAACGGGATGCTCTGGCTGCCCCTGGAGGGGGAGCCCGTTTTGGTCGTGCGCAAGGGAATTGAGCGGGCTAGGATGGAGTCGCCGCTGCGCCGGATCCATTTCGGCCGCTCCTTCAAGGATCTTCCCGGATTGATGTCCGATCTGGGGTATTTTCTCCCGGAGTGCGCGGCAGTCGAGTTTTCCGGGCTGAGCTGGGCCATGGGGAGAAAGCTGGAAACCAGGCTTCAGAGCTGGAAGCTTGCGGACGGGGATGCGATCCTGGAGCGAGCCAGGTCGGTCAAGACGCAGGCGGAGCTGGCGACGATGCGCCTGGCCGGAGAACGCCACAGGCTTTGCATGGAACACGGGATTCCAGGGTGCATCCGTCCGGGAATGAGCGAACGGGAGATCGGGCTCGCGGCCTGGGAGGAGTTCTTCCGGGAGGGGAGTCAGGGCATTGTGCGCATGAGCGGCTTCGGGGAGGAACTGCTGCTGGGGCACGTCAGCGCCGGGGATTCCGGGAACTACCCTTCCACGCTCGACGCACCGGTCGGATTGCGGGGACAGCATCCCTCAGCGCCGCTCCTGGGCTATGCTGGCAAAACGTGGCAGCAGGGGGAAATCCTCATTCTGGACACGGTGTTTTTCCTGAACGGCTACCATACGGACAAGACACAGCTCTTTTTCGCCGGTCGCGGCGATGATGTCCCTTCTCAGGCTCGATCGGCGCATGCCTTTTGCATGGAGTTGCAGCGATCCGCCGGGGAGATGCTCAGGCCCGGGGTAACGCCGGCGGAAGTTTACGAGCACTGCCGCGGCGAAGCGCGGCGTCGCTGCTTCGAGGAGGGTTTCATGGGGCTGGGCGGAAACAAGGTCCCCTTTGTGGGGCACGGCATCGGCCTTTTTCTCGATGAATATCCGCCTCTGGCGGAAAAGTTCAGCGAGCCCCTGCAGGAGGATATGGTCCTGGCCCTGGAGCCCAAGATCGGACTCCCGCAGATGGGCATGGTGGGCGTGGAAAACACTTTCCGCGTCACTCCTCGGGGCGGCGAGAGCCTGACCGGAGGGAGCGGCGAGCTAATTCCTCTGGAGTAGGCGGTGCCGTCGAAGGCGATCTTGGATCTGCTGCCTATTTGCCCCGCTTGAACATCTTCTCCAGGTCTGCGGAGGTGAGCTGTCCGCTCACCGGTCTGCCGTGGGGGCAGTACTGTCGTTCCGGGCACTCCAGCCAGGCCTGCAGCAGCTGGACCGCCTCGGGCAGGGCCAGGGGCTCCCCGGCCTTGACCGCGTTTTTGCAGGCCATCAGGCACCACAGCCCCTCAAGCCCCTGTTCGCCCTCTCGCAGGACATCGCGCAGGAATTCCCTGGCGGCGGAGCGGTCCAGATACTGCGGGATGCCCTGGATGGACACGTTTTCCCTGTCCTCGCGGTCAATGGCAAAGCCGAGCTCACGCAGATTCCTGGCGGCGCCATCCAGAACACTCTGCTCGCTTGGATGCAGGCGGAGCCGCAGGGGCAGGGCAAGCCTTTGCGTTTGTTGCGTCTCCCCGTCTTGTGTGTATCTGGTGTAGAGCACCCGTTCGTGGGCTGCGTGCTGATCCACGAACAGGAGCTTGTTCGCGGAGTGCAGGATGAGATAGGTGGCCTCGAGCTGGCCCACATAGGCCAGGTCCGGAGTGATCTGCGCCGTGGCGGAGGTTGCGTCGTCCTCCGGCTCGCGGGACGGAGGTGGTGTCGGCGTCGGTCCGGACTGCGGTTTTTCGTCGCTGTCCGGGGACGGTGAGGCATATGTGTCCGTCCGCTCTGCGAGCTCGGTTTCGGGGAGGCGCGGTTTCCGGGGAGAGCCGGTTTGTCCGGGGGAAAAGCTGCCGGGGGTTTGGGGGGCCGTCTCAGTCCCCGGAGCGGTAAGCGAAGACTCGGCATCGGTGAGCACGCTTTGGACCGCGTTTATGAGCAGGGAATAGACCGCCTTTTCCTCGCGGAATTTGATTTCGGACTTGGCCGGATGGACGTTGACGTCCACCTCCGAGGGGGGCAGCTCCAGAAAGAGCACGGCCTGGGGATATTCCCGGGAGAGGAGCCTTCCGGCATAGGCCTGCTTCAGGGCGCTCAACAGGAGCTTGTCCTGGACCGGGCGCTTGTTGACGAAGAAAAGGATTCGCTCCGCTCTGCCCTGGCCCCTGTCCGGATGGCCCACATAGCCGCTGATCGAGGCGCCGTCCTCCTCCCGGTGAACCGGCAGGAGCGAGGCGGTCACCTGTTCGGGCCAGAGGGTCTCCAGGCGTTGCAACAGGCTTTGATTGCGCTCGAAGTCCAGGACCTTGCGGCCGCTGGAGGTCAGACGAAAGGCGCAGCCGCGATTGACCAGGGCCAGGCGCTGCAGCATGTCCTGGCACTTTTTGGCCTCAGTGCTCTGTTTTTTCAGGAACTTGAGCCTGGCCGGGGTGTTGAGGAAAAGATCCCGCACCTCGACCCGTGTTCCCTCCCGAACCGGAGCGGGGCGGGGTTGGGAGAAGGCCCCGAACTCCACTTCCAGGCTGCTTCCCTCGCTCCCGCCACGTGGCACGGAGGCGATCCGGAACCGGGATACGGAGGCGATACTGGGCAGGGCCTCGCCGCGGAACCCGAAGCTGGACAAATGCAGCAGGTCCTGGACGGAGCCGATCTTGCTGGTAGCGTGTCGGGTCAGGGCGGAGGCCAGCTCCTCCGGGGCAAGGCCGATTCCGTTGTCCTGGACCCATATCAGGCCCTGCCCCCCGGACTCGATGCCCGCCTCGACACGGTCGGCCCCGGCGTCCAGACTGTTCTCCACGAGCTCCTTGAGCACGCTCGCAGGGCGTTCCACGACTTCACCCGCGGCGATCTGGTTCTGGAGCTCACTGGGCAGAACAATGATCCCGGCGCGTTCTTCGGCTTGGTTCATAAGCGGCCTACTGTTCCTGGGCTGCGACGCCCTGTTCCAATTCCCCGAAGGGCCGCAGCCCGATAGTGAGACTCACTCTCGTCTCCTCCGGCTCCTGGGTATAAGTCAGCCCCAGCTTCCAGCACTGATCGAGGTATCCAAGGTGGGCCTCGCGCTCGATGAGCTGCGAGCTCTGGATATCCCGCTCCTCGGAGTAGCTCAGCTGCCATCCGGGATCGGGCTTCAGGCTCGCGCCATATCTGGCGATGGAGAGCTTTTCCTGGTTGCTGCGACGGATGTCCCGTTCCATCTTCCGGAGGTAGTCATAGCCGTAAAAGGCGGACAACGGCCCGTGGGAGAGGTCCAGCACATGCTGGTGCTCGGTGATTTCCTCCACGTACGGGGAATACCAGGTGGTGTTCCGGAGCGAGATCCAGGGAAAGGGGGTTATTTCCGATTCGAGCCGGATGTCTGAAAAGGGCCGTCTGGGGTAGGTGTCCAGGTTGTCCGAGCGCCTCGCCTCGTTGATGTCGTAGCTCTGCTCCAGTTTGAGGTCAACAAGCTCGCGGTAGCTCTTGGTCCGCTTGGTTCGTGTGCCGTTTCCCGCAGCTGATGCGACGATCCTGTCCTTGCGCAGGGTGAACAGGTTGGTCAGGGAGTAGGCGATCTCGTTCTTAGCATCGATCTGGTCCACGGAATCATAATCCGGCAGCCTGGTTTGGTCCTGCTCCGGAATGTAGTCGTAATTGACCTGGGGACGCAGCGTGTGCTTGAGCATGCTCCACTGCGATGCCTCGCGATTTTCAGGGGTTGCCTCGAGCTCCTTCGCCGGATTGAGCTGAAAGACCCGAAAAAGCTCTGTGGTCGCCCTGCTGGATAAGTCCCAGATTCCGCGCCGCTCGAATCGTTCGAGCTGTGGTCGGCCCTGTGATGTTTCCGGGGTGTGATAGATGGTCTCCCTCCAGCCCAGGCTGGGGGTCAGCGTGCCGTATGCGGATTGAAGCGGCAGGCTGACCCGGGGGTGCATGTCCAGTCTGCTCCCCTTGGTGGTGTCGTCCTTGCGGCGCCAGAAATAGGTTGCCTGGTTCTGGGCCTCCCATTCCAGAGGGGTATCCAGGAGCTGGGTCTGATGGAGGTCGAAATCGATCTGGGGCATGCGCTGCAGGGTGGGACTTTTATTCGGATCGATATTGAAGTAGTTGAGGTTCTGATTGTATTCCACTCGCGCCTGCAGCCCTGCTCTCGCCCAGTTCCGGCTTACGGAGAACACGTTTTCGCGGATGGGGTCGTCCCTGTCGTTAATGTCGCGGCCGAAGCGCTCCAGAAAGGTCTGTCTGCTGTCCTCGAAGCCCAGGATACCGTAGTCGAATTCCCGCAGATAGAATTTGTCCGAGGCGAAATCCAGGTCCAGCTTGGTGCGCCATTCCGGCGTAATCAGGTATCCGTTGTACTTGCTCCGCAGCCAGTAACGGTGCGGGCTGGGCCGTTCGTAGTTATCGAACTCCTCCACATCCTCTTCGTCCTTTTGGTCCTTGAGCCAATCCATTCTGGCAAGGCCCTCGCTCATCAGATCGGGGGTGAATCTGTATTCCGCTCCCACAAGGGCCCCGCGCTTGCTCATGCCGTGCACGGTGAGGGTCAGGTCCCGCTCCTGATCGATGACCTGATAATAGGAAAGGGTTACGGATTGCCCGTCCTGGGTGCTGCTGCTGAGATCGGGGACGAGGAATCCGGATTGGCGCGTTCGCTTGGCAGGCAGAAACATAAACGGGGAATAGAGCATTGGGGCGTTCCTGAGACGGAATCTGGGATGCCACATACGGGCGTGTCCGTCCAAGATGAATGTGCCCTGGGAGCTTTGCAGGGACCAGTCCGGCACCTCTCCGTCGCATGAAGTGAGCGTGGCGCTGGCGAAGGTGTAGGTATCCGTGCCTGTTTTGCGGATCTCGCTGCCGCTAACGTAGATGTGCGGATCATAGAGGAAGAACTGGGCCTCCCGGAAGGAGCCGGTCTGGTCGGTGAAGTCGAGAAAGGCGTCCTGGGCCTGCGCGGAGTTCTTTTCCATCTTGAGCCGTACATTGCCCTCCATCCGGAGTTGTTTCTTGACCCAGTGATACCGTGCGTATTCGGCCTGGAATCGGGTTTCCCCCTTTTTGACCACGATGTTGCCAAAGGCGTGCAGAGTGTTTTCCTCTTGCCGGACAACCAGCCGGTCCGCCTGGAGTTGCCAGGGGGTCTCGGAGGTCGGGGAAAGGGAGAGTGAGGCCCCCTCCGCTGCATGCACCGGGAGGTAAATTCCCGGAAGAAGCACGGCCGCAGTGGCGAGAAGCACAAGCAGGGCAGCTGGAGATAAACGGATCTGTGCCACGGAGTAGTCCTCCCGGAGGGTCGGCAGCTGTGTGTCCTTGCTGGTTGGAACAGGTCTCAACGCGTTTGCGGTGCTATTGGGGAGTTTTTTTCACCGAGAGAGGGCTGGCCGATTTGCCCGGTTTGAAAAGCACCAGATGTCAGTTTTGCGTGTGCAAAGGCAGGCAGCACCCTTGGTGCCTTTGGATCCGTGCTCTCACGGACAGGGCGAATATTTTCCTCACACGGGCGTTATCCCGCGTCAAAAACCACAGCTTGAAATTGTGCCATTGCTTCCAAGCCCCTCCAAGGCACATGGGTTGTAGCAGATCCCGGAGTGTGAGGCAAAGACGGTTTCGGGCGCTGGAGCCGTTTTTTCTGGAGTAAGTGGGAGCCTTTCTTGCAGTTGTCTATGTTTCCCGTTGGAAAAGCTTGCTGAAAGGGGAGGAAGGGAGAGGGCGAGAGATTCTTGACATGGCAGGCCCAACCGTTTAGGTTTGTGAATGCGCGGAGAGGTGGCCGAGCTGGCTGAAGGCGCTCGCCTGCTAAGCGAGTAACGGGGTGATACCCGTTCGGGGGTTCGAATCCCCCCCTCTCCGCCATCGATTAAATCGGCTTCGCAGCGGAGCCGTTTTTTTGTGTCGCGGAATAGAGCGTTCATGTTCTCGGCGGCTTGACAAACAGGCCCCGCGCATATACGTGTTTTGTTTTGGCGTTGGAAAATTCGACTGATTCGGGTTTTCCCATCGCTTGCCCCAAGATGATTGATCCGGAGAGGTGGCCGAGTTGGACGAAGGCGCGCGATTGGAAATCGCGTGTGCCGGCAGAACCGGCACCGAGGGTTCGAATCCCTCCCTCTCCGCCATTTTTGTCCACCCCCTGATACAGTCTCAAACGAAAGACGCAATCCGATCAAAGGCTGTATGTTCCGATCAGGGGGAGCCGGACGGCAAAGGACCTGGTAACCCCGTCAGGCCCGAAAGGGAGCAGCGGTAACAGGTTCCTTTGGGTGTCCGGCTTCCCTGGTAAGGGCGTAGTGCCAAGCTACGCCCTTACTTTTTTCTGAATGAATGAGTTCTTTGCGGGATGCAAGTATGCTCGACCTGAGATTTATTCGCAAAAATATGGACCTGGTTCGGGAGGCCTTAGCCAAGCGCGGCGAGGAGTTGTCCATTGACGATTTTCTCGAGCTGGACGAGGAGCGCCGCGCCGTGATCCAGGAGGAAGAAGAGCTGCGCAGGCAGCGGAATCAGGCCTCCGAGGACGTTGCTTGGCTGAAGAAGAACGGGGAGGATGCCTCGGAGCAGATCGATCATCTCTCCGGGATTTCGGACCGGATCAAGGAACTGGAGACGAGGAAAAAGGACTGCGAGGAGCGCCTGCAGAAGATCAGGCTGGCTATCCCCAATATTCCTGAGGAAGACGTGCCCACTGGCGATTCGGATGAGGACAATGTCGAGGTCCGGCGCTGGGGCGATCTTCCCGAGTTCGGCTTCGAGCCGAAACCCCATTGGGAGCTGGGCCCTGAGCTCGGCGGCCTTGATTTTGAGCGTGCCGCAAAGATCACCGGGAGCCGCTTCGCGGTGTACTGGTCCTGGGCCGCCAGGCTGGAACGGGCTCTGATCAATTTCATGCTCGAGCTGCAGACGCAGCGCAACGGATACACTGAGATCCTGCCTCCCTTTATCGTGAACAGCGAGAGTATGCAGGGAACAGGGCAGCTCCCCAAGTTCGAGGAGGAACTGTTCAAGCTTGAGGAGTGGGACTACTACCTGATTCCCACCGCGGAAGTTCCGCTAATCAATCTGCACATGAACGAGGTCATCCCCGAGGACGAGCTTCCCCTGGCCTATACCGCATTCACTCCCTGTTTCCGTTCCGAGGCTGGGTCCTACGGCAAGGATACCAAGGGGCTCATCCGGCAGCATCAGTTCAACAAGGTGGAGCTTGTGCGCTTCACTCATCCCGAAGACTCGGAGAATCAGCTCGAGGTTCTTTTGCGGGACGCAGAGTCTGTCCTGCAGGAGCTGGGGCTGCCCTACAGGGTGGTGAACCTGTGCGCCGGGGATCTGGGATTTTCCGCAGCCAAGACCTACGACGTGGAGATATGGCTCCCCGGGCAGAACACTTTCCGGGAAATTTCCTCCTGCTCCAACTGTCGCGAATTCCAGGCCAGAAGGTCCGGGATCCGCTACAAGCCCAAGCGCGCCAAGGGCTCGGAACTCCTGCACACCCTGAACGGCTCCGGAATGGCCGTGGGCAGGACCCTGCTGGCCATAGTGGAGAACAACCAGCAGGAGGACGGCTCTATTGTCATTCCCAGGGCGCTTCGGCCGTACATGGGCGGCACGCAGCGGATTGACCCCTCCGGCGCGGAAAAGACCTAGCGATTTTCATTTTGGTTCGGTAAGCGGCTTGACAAGAAGCCGCACTTTCATTACAAAGGGAAATCGGTTGGCGGGCAGGATTTCCCGCTGAAAGAGGGAAACGGGGCCTGAAGCCAAAAGGACGAAGAGAAGGCGCGACGCGGCTTCCATTCTCTACCGCCAATCGGCTCGACGCACTAGGCCGGGTCGTTAACTCAGCTGGTAGAGTATCGGCCTTTTAAGCCGAGAGTCGCAGGTTCGAATCCTGCACGACCCACCATATACGTCCCCATCGTCTAGCACGGTCCAGGACGCCGGCCTCTCACGCCGGTGACGGGGGTTCAAATCCCCCTGGGGACGCCATT
>JAZKRN010000083.1:0-11239 GCA_036628655.1 Desulfohalobiaceae bacterium
AATCCAGAGTCGGAGCTGCATGAGGCAAAATGCCCCGTGTCGGCTTACGGTCCGGAAAGGTAGTGAATAGTTACGCCGTCAATTCCGGACAAGCGACACGTGCGCCTGACATCCGGTATCCGGTATCCGATGCCCAATCACCGAGCTCCGACATCCGACATCCGACGTCCGACGTCCGATCTCCGACATCCGACTCACTGATCTTCCCCCTCTCTCCTGTTGCACCCCAGAAAAGGACAGAACCGCAGGGCCTGCTCGCTCAAGCCGCCGCTTTCGCCGCTGTACAGAATCAGGGGCGGCTCCACGCTAAGCCCCTCTCCCCCGTTCTTGCGGGCCTCGATGAGCACCTGGGAGGCGCTTCTCCCGGCCCTGCCGTGGACCGGGCGCATCCGCTTGGGCTCCAGACGGGATTGGGACAGGGCCCGCATCAGGGGTGACAGGCGCTCGGCCAGAAAGACGAGGTGGACCAGCCCCTTGTTCTTGACCGCGTACGCAGCGGCGCGGACAAAGTCCTCCACGCCCGCGCTCTTCTCCACACGGGCCCTGTTCTCCGCCTCCACAGGGGACTGCCTGCCCTGCTGTGGCCTCCTGTAGGGCGGATTGAAAAGGACCAGATCGAAGGTTTCCGGCTGAATCAAACTGGACTCGCGCACGGAGCGCACATCCGCCGTCTCGGCGCGGAAGCGGTCTCCAAGCCCGAGGCGCTGGGCATTTTCCGCGGCAGCCCGCACCATTTCCGGGTCCCGGTCCACACCCAGCCCCTCGAGGCGCGAGGCCCCGCTGTGAAGGAGCATCCCCAGGGAAACCGCTCCGCACCCCGCGCCGAGCTCCAGAAAGCGGTCTCCCTCGCCGGAACGGGGATAGCAGGCCAAAAGCAGGGAGTCCGCGGCAAAGCGATATCCCTGCTCCGGCTGGCTGAGGCCGCGTGGAAAATAGGCCCTGTTCCGTTGCACCTCGTCCGTGTCCATGCCTATTCGGCTCCCTTCCTGCGCCGCAGCATGTCCAGGACCATGCTCGCCTCGGAGAGACCCAGCTTCCAGCAGAGGCCGAAATAGGCTCCGGCCCAAATCGGGATCCCGAGCAGGGAAAGGGGTCCCAGGGATGCGGTCGCATAGGTTCCCCCGCCCATGGCGAGGCTCAATAGAATCATGGTCCCGTATCCCCGCCTCCAGTCCATCCAGGACTGAAAACGAACGGAGAGCTTGTATCCCAATAGGATGATGTTCAGCCAGGAGGCGAGGGATACGGCCAGGGCCAGGCCCACGTGGGTGATATGCTGCATGAGCCAGAGGCCCATGACCGCGTTGACCACCAGGCAGATGGAGGCGACGACCACGGGTGTTCGGCCGTCGTGCAGGGCGTAGTAGGCCGAGACCAGAGGCCGCACGCAGCTGAAGGCGGGCAGTCCCACGGAATAGCCCACCAAAGCGGCTGCCGTTGCCTTGACCGAGGTGAGCTCGAAGGCCCCCCTGGCGAAGAGGGTCTGCACCAGCGGCTCGCTCAGGCCGATGAGCCCGGCGGTGGCGGGCAGACAGATAAAAAGGGTCAGGCCCAGGCTGGTGTTCAGGCTGCCCAGGAAATCGCTATAGCGCCCTTGCGCCGCGAGATCGGAAAAGCTGGGCAGGGCCGCTGTGCCCACGGCGATGCCGAAAACGCCCAGGGGAAACTGGACCAGCCTGTCCGCGTAATAGAGGTAGGAGATGCTCCCCTTGGCCAGGAAGGAGGCCAGCATGGTGTTGACCACGATATTCAGCTGATACACCGTAGCGCCGAGGAGCATGGGGAGCATGAGCCTGCCCATGCGGAAGACGTGGTCGTCCCTGAGCCGCCACTTCCCGCCCCAGGAGAAGCCCCGCTGATAGAGGAAGGGCTGCTGGAGCAGGAACTGGCCCAGGCCCGCCAGGAGCACGGCCCAGGCCAGCAGGACCGGGACGGACATGCCATAGGCGACTCCGGCCAGGGCCGCGCTGATAAGGACCAGATTCAGCACGCAGGGAGCGGCCGCCGGAGCGAAAAAATGGCCCAGGGAATTGAGGATCCCCATGCACAGGGCGACCGCGGAGATGAACAGGATGTAGGGAAAGCAGATGCGGATCAGGCGGACGGTGAAGTTGAAGATCTCGGGGTCGTCGCCGAACCCGGGTGCGATGACCCAGGCCAGGGGCCGGGCCAATAAGATCCCGGCGACAACTACGAACCCCACCACGATGAGCAGCCAGACCATGGCGGAGCGGGCATAGGCAAAGGCCGCCTCGCTCCCTTCCCTCTCCCTGGCCCGGGAGAAGACGGGCACGAAGGCCATGGTCAGGGAGCCTTCCGCGAAGAGGCGGCGCAGGAGGTTGGGCAGCCTGAAGGCAACGAAAAAGGCGTCCGCCAAGGGGCTTGTGCCCAGGGCGAAGGCGATGACCACGTCCCGGACGAAACCCAGGATCCGGCTGAGAAATGTCGCCCCCGCAACAACGGAAGCGCGTTGAGCGATGGTCCGGGATATGCTCGCCATGACCGTCAGTCCCGCTGGCATGAGGCAGCGCGCTGTTGCCAAACCGCCGCCGAATGCCTATACTTGTTCATGCGTGTTTACAGACCCCTGTCTCTCTTTCGCACGAGAGGGAATGTATACCAATTTGCCCTAGCAGCCAAGAAAAATCCCTCCCCGACGAGGTAAGCCCCTATGAACACCACGCATCAGAACTTCAAGCAGACCCTGGATCAGACCCATACCTGGCCCTGCCAGTACATGTTCAAGTTCATCGTCCCTGCATACCGCAAAAAAGAGGTGCTGGAGCTCTTTCAGGAGGATGACGCAATCAGCACCCGCATATCGCGGAACGGCCAGTATATCAGCGTCACCGCCAAATGCCGCATGCATTCCAGCGAGGAGGTGATCGCCGTGTACGAGGCCGCCTCCGGCATCCAGGGAATCGTTTCCCTGTAACAGCCTGTTGAAAACAGTCCTCATGAGGCAGGGCGTTTAAAAATTTGAAGGGTCAAGCGCGACCCGGCACTCACTTTTTCCCGAAGTTCAATATATTACACGAGTAAACATAAAAAAGTGAGTGCCGGGCAAGGTCTTAGTTTACCCCGTGAAACCTTCTTTTGTTACTGGGGCGTAGTGAGCCTCCATGAAAGTTTGATTTTTTTGAAGCAACGCAGCAATTGGAAGATTTTAACGCCCTGTAAAGGATCCCTATGCTTGGCAAGCTTATCCTGGCCTTCGCCCTCCTGCCGGTGCTGGAAATCTATGTCCTCATCGAGGTGGGCAGCGTCATCGGCAGCCTGAACACCGTGGCCATCATCCTGCTCACTGCAGTGGCCGGGGGATATCTGGCCCGCAGCGAGGGCAGCCGGACCTATTATCAGATCCAGAACAATCTCAATCAGGGGATCATTCCCCGCAACGAGATCATCGACGCCCTGCTCATCTTTGGCGCGGGTGTCGTGCTCCTCACTCCGGGGTTCGTCACCGATCTGGCCGGCCTGACGGTCCTTTTCCCTCCCACGCGAGCTCCCATCCGGGAGTTTCTCAAGCGACGCTTCAAGAACAGGATGGACAGGACCACCATCGAGATAAACCGCTTCTGATTCCCCCGGCGTTTTATGAGCTATCGCAATCTACAGGCCTGCCTCCGCGATCTGGAGGCCAGAGGCGATCTTCTCCGCATCGAGGAGCCGCTGGACCCGCACCTGGAAATCGGAGCGGTCCAGAGACGGGTATTCCGGGCCGGCGGACCGGCCCTGCTCTTTACCAATCCCGCGGGCTGCCGCTTTCCCATGACAGGCAATCTCTTCGGTACCCGAGAGCGGATTCGCTACATCTTCCGCGACGGGCTGCGCCGTTTCGAGACCCTGCACAAAACCATGGCCGATCCCCTGAGTCTCTTGCGCCAGCCCGCCGCCGGGCTGGGACTGACCCGCGGCCTATGGCACTCCCGCCCCCGCAAGGTAAACAAGGCCCCGGCCCTGCAACGCCGCATCCCTCTGTCCGATCTCCCAAGGCTCGTCTCCTGGCCCCGCGACGGGGGAGGCTTCGTCACCCTGCCCCAGGTCTACACTGAGCATCCCGAGCATCCGGGATTCCGTTTCAGCAACCTGGGCATGTACCGCATCCAGCTCGACGGCAACGACTTCGTCCCGGATGGGGAAGCCGGGCTGCACTACCAGATCCACCGCGGCATCGGATCGCACCACTCCAAGGCCCTGCAGCGGGGGGAGCCCCTGCGGGTCAACGTCTTTGTGGGCGGCCCTCCCGCAATGAGCCTGGCCGCAGTCATGCCCCTGCCCGAGGGCGTTCCGGAAGTCTATTTCGCCGGCTTTATCGGCGGCCACCGCATCCCCTTTACCGCGCCGTCCGGGGAGCTTCCGCTTCCAGCGGAGGCGGACTTCTGCCTAAGCGGCACGGTCCGTCCCGGCGTGACCAAGCCCGAGGGCCCCTTCGGGGATCACCTGGGCTACTACAGCCTGCGGCACGAGTTTCCCGTTCTGGAGGTGGACTCCGTGCGCTGCCGCGAGGATGCGGTCTGGCCCTTCACCACCGTGGGACGGCCTCCCCAGGAGGACTCCGTGCTCGGGGAATTCATCCACGAGCTTACCGGCCCCTTGGTGCCGCGCCTGTTCAAGGGAGTGAGCCAGATCCACGCCGTGGACGCGGCAGGGGTGCATCCCCTGTTGCTGGCCGTGGGCAGCGAGCGCTACGTCCCCTTCGCCGGAGAACGCATCCCCCAGGAGCTTCTGACCAACGCGAATCAGCTCCTGGGCTCGACCCAGACCTCGCTGTCCAAATACGTCCTCATTGCGGCGGGGGAAGACAATCCGGACCTTTCCGTGTACAATATCCCGGAATTCCTGGAGCACATGCTCACCCGCATGGATCCGCGGCGCGATCTGCACTTCATCACCCGGACCACCATGGATACCCTGGACTATTCGGGAATCAGCCTGAACCAGGGATCCAAGCTGATTCTGGCCGCAGCCGGCCCGCAAAAGCGCAATCTGGCAACCGAGCTCCCCAGAATGGTCTGGCCGGAAGGATTCAGCGATCCCAGGCTCTTTCACCCCGGCATCCTTTTGCTGCAGGGCCGTCCCCACACCATGCCCCGGGACAGTCGGGACCCGGAAATGGAGCGCCTCTGCGTCGAGCTGCAGGAGCAGGACCTCCTCCGGGAGTGGCCGCTGCTGGTTGTCGTTGACGATGTGCCCTTCTGCGCCGCATCCTGGGACAACTTTCTCTGGGCGGTCTTCACCCGTTCCGATCCGGCCACGGACATGTACGGCCTGGGCGCTTTCACCCACTGCAAACACTGGGGCTGCAGCGGCGCCCTGGTCCTGGACGCCAGGCACAAGACCTACCACGCTCCGGTCCTGGAGCAGGACCCGGAGGTGGAGCGCAAGGTGGACAGCCTGGGAGCTCCGGGCGGGCCCCTGCAGGGGATCATTTAGCCGAGCACCTATTCACCGGATCGCGAGACTGAGGAATCGCAACGCGGACAGCACCATGGCTCCAGAATCGGAAAACATCTTCGCCAAATGGTACAGGGACTACCTCTCTGACCCCCAGATCGTGATCTTTGTGCTTATGGGCGTCCTTGTGGTCGCCCTGTTCACCTTCTTAGGGGAGTATCTGGCCCCGATCATCGCCAGCCTCGTCGTGGCCTATCTTCTGGAGGGCTTCATCAAGCCCCTGGAACGTATGCACCTCCCCAGGCTGCCTGCAGTGGTGATCGTGTTCATCATCTTCATTATGGCCCTGGTCGTTCTCGTGCTGGGGCTTGCGCCCATGATCTCGGCCCAGATCTCCCAGTTTGTCCAGGCCATGCCCAAGATGCTCTCCACCTGGCAGGACCAGCTCCAGACCCTGCCCCAGAAATATCCCCAACTGATCACCGAGGAGCAGGTGAACCGCATCATGGGGCTGATCACCGATCAGTTCACCGCGCTGGGCCGCAACTTTTTCTCCTTTTCCATGGCCTCGGTGCGCAACCTGCTCAACTTCGTGGTCTATCTGGTCCTGGTTCCCCTGATGGCCTTTTTCCTGCTCAAGGACAAAACGCGGATTCTTTTCTTTCTCCAGGGCCTTCTGCCGGAAAACATCGATCTCGCCAGCCAGGTCTGGCAGGAGGTCAACGAAAAGATCGCCAAGTTCATCCAGGGCAAGATCTGGGAGATCCTCATCATCTGGGTCGCGGCATATCTTCTCTTCGCCTTCTTCGGCCTGCAGTTCTCCGTGCTGCTCGGACTCCTGGTGGGCCTCTCCGTGATCGTGCCCTACGTGGGCGCACTGCTCATGACCATTCCCGTGGCCCTTGTGGCTTTTTTCCAATGGGGGTTCGGGGCCAACTTCATCTACATTCTCGCGGGCTATGGAGTGCTGCAGTTCCTGGACGGCAATGTGCTTGTTCCCCTGCTCATGTCCGAGATCGTGAACCTGCACCCCCTGGCCATCATCATCGGTATCATCATCTTCGGGGGCCTGTGGGGCGTCTGGGGAGTGCTTTTCGCCATCCCCCTGGCCACGCTGGTCAACGCCATCATCAAGGCCTGGCCCAGAAAATCGCGACAAAACAAGACAGAGGAGGAAGACCTCGATGCAGGATAACCTCGGCGTGTTCTACTATCCCGTGCCCCAGAACAAGCAGGTCAAGATGTACGTCCGCGAAAACGGCGGTGTTGTGGAATTCCGCCTGCACAACGAGCAGGACCCGGGTATGTACGAGGAACACGGCTGGATCACCCACGAAATGGCCAGGCAGGCCTCGCAGCTCTACACGGGCAAGGGAACGGATCCCTTGAGCCTGTACGATATCGACGCGGCCATGGCCGCGCTCAAGGAGGCCGGCTCGGAATAGCCGCTCGTGGCACAGCTCGGGCCCGGCTATCGGCCTTCCCCGAACGGGCCTCTTGGCCCATAAGCCGTCGACAAGGGGGCTGACTATGCATGTCTTCCTCATGGGTGGCACAGGTTTTCTGGGGAGTCACCTCGCTCACTATCTCCACGGGCAGGGCCACACCCTGAGCCTGCTGGTGCGCTCGGAGAAAAAGAAAGGGATGTTTCCCTCCGATTGCGAGGTGGTCGACGGCGACCCGCTCCAGCCGGGACCCTGGCAGGAGAGTGCCGCCAAGGCCGATGTGATGATCAATCTGGTGGGCAAGAACATCTTTGCCAGGTGGACGGAACAGGAAAAGGAACAGATCTACACCACTAGGATCGAGGCCACCCGCATGGCGGTCCAGGCCGTCGCCCAGAGCGATTCCCCACCAGCCCTGATCAACGCCAACGCAGTGGGGTACTACGATCCCACCCGCGAGGAGGTGGCCACGGAAAACGCGCCTCCCGGAGAAAACTTCCTCGCCCGGATCAGCATCGACTGGCAAAGCGAGGCCCTCAAGGCGGAAAAACACGGCAGCCGGGTGGTCATCCTGCGCATCGCTCCGCCCCTCTCCAAGGACGGCGGGGCCCTGGCCTCCATGCTCACGCCCTTCCGCCTGGGCCTGGGCGGCCGTCTGGGCAGCGGGAAGCAGCCTTTTCCCTGGATTCACCTGACGGACTTCCTCCGCGCAGTGGAGTTTCTGGCCCGGAAGGAGGATGTATCCGGTCCGGCCAATATCTGCGCCCCGGAAATCGTGACCAACGCGGAGTTCACCAGGGCTTTCGCCAAAGCCCTGCGCCGACCGGCCCTCTTTCCGGTTCCCTCCCTCGCGCTCAAGCTGGCTTTGGGCGAGCTGTCCCAGATGCTCCTGCAGGCCCCCAAGGTCAAACCGGAGGTGCTCCTGCAGAACGGGTTCGAATTCCGCTTCCCCTCCATGAGCATGGCCCTGCAGGACATCCTGGCCAGGTGAGGCGATCCATGCCGCACAGACACGACGGGTTCCCCTCTACCGAAGCGCCCGCCTTACTCTGGGACGAGTCCCATTTCTGGGGCGTGCTGCTCATCCGGGCCCTGGAGCGAATGGAGGTTCCCTTCCGCCTGTTGCGGAGCAAGGAGGTTGCGGACGGTGCTCTGCAAAGCATCCGGCCCCCGGCTCTGCTCGCGCCCGGAGGATGGGCCTCGCGCAAGGCGAAAAGCCTGGGGCCGCAGGGACGGGAGGAAATCCGGGATTACGTGGCCCGTGGCGGCCGGTATCTCGGCTTCTGCGGCGGGGCGGGCCTGGCTCTTTCTACGGATTCTCCGGAAACGGGGCTCGGCATGTGCCCCTGGTCGCGCAAGCCCCTCCACCAGCGCCTGCCCAACTGCAGCGGCCACATGAGCCTTCGAGCAGAGGGGCCATCCGAGTTCCTGCCCCAAAGCCCGGAAGAACTCAAGGCCCCGATATGGTGGCCCTCCCAGTTCCATCCCCATCCCCTGGGCGGACCGCGGGTGCTTGCCACATACGCCGATTCGGGGCAAGACTTCTGGGTGGCGGACACGCCTGTTGCCGGCCTGGATCGGGTCCGGCTGGACGCCCTGGAAAGAAGCTACGGGATCAACCTGGATCCGGAGTGGCTCAGGCGGGAGCCCGCCATGGTTCGAGGGGATTTCGGCGACGGGGAATACCTGCTCACCTATCTCCACCTGGAGACTCCGGACTCGCCGCGGGCCAACCATTGGCTCGCCCGCATCCTTATAAGCGCATGCCCGGACGCGGCGGGACATATCACCGAGGGTGCCCAGCCGGAGTGGCATCCTGTCCTGAGCGCCCCGGCCTTCGAGGACACGACCCTTGAACGAAGCAGGCGAATCCTTTTGGACTTGATCCGGACCGGTGAGGAGCATTTCCTGCTCACCTGGCGCAAGCCGTGGCTGCTGGGATGGCGGCGCGGAGTGCCCGGATTCGCCCTGAACAGCCTGCTGGCGCTGGTCTGTCGGGCGCAAGAGGTCGAGCCGTCTGAGACGGGCCGTCGCAACTGGGTCGCAGGGAGGGAGGATTTTCTGACCCGGATGGAGGCATTTGCCGCCTCCTACGAGGCGCTTTTGCGCAAAATGCATCTCGCGCAGGCGTCGGGAGACGAAAGCGCCGAGCTCCGCAGCGGGATCGAGCGGGACAAGCAGCGCCTGGTGGGCCCGTTTCCTGGGCAGGACGGCCTCTTCGCAACGCTCGTCGCGGACCTGCAGGAGCTCATTGCGGCTCAGGCAAGGGGTGGGTGATTCCGTGTCTGGGTGAAAAATTCCAGGTTTATCAGATTCAAACCTACTTGGAGGGTTTCGAACCGCCAAGTCGCCAAGAACACCAAGGGAAGATCTTTTGCTTTGCGGGGTTGCCGCAAAGCAAAAACTGAGCCTTCGGTCTCACTTTTCTCTTTCATCGAACCCTTGCTGTCCATGCGTTAGTTCAAGGAGATATCAATACAGTGCCATTCCGGAGCGGAGTGGCGAAGCCTTTTGCCCTGCTGTTTAACCCAGCAGGGCAAAATATTCTTTTTTTGGCGTCCTTAGCGCCTGGCGGTTTGCATTCTTCAGAACCATGGAACTCTGTGCCGGAAGAGCCACGTTTCAGCGTTTCAGGGGGTGAGGGGGTGAGGGGTTCAGTGAGCGGCTGTTCTCTCCGGCCGCCTCTCCCGCAGGGTAAGCCCGTTCTCGCTTTCCTCCGCCTCGATCCCCAGCCGCTGCAGGATCTCCTCCAGGGGCACGCCCAGCAGAAATTGGAGCACCTCCTCCCCGGCTCCGGCGTTTTCCCGCAGATAGTCCCGGAACCAACGGTCCCTCCGCAGCATATCCCCGATACGTTCCACAGCCGCACCGCCGCCCTCCCGGCGCAGGCGCTCCACCGCATCCCGCAAATCCGGCAGGAAACAGCCGCGCTCGTATTCCCGGATGATTTCGGCGAGAGCGGAACCCTCGGGGATAAGGTCGAGCCTGCCTGCCCTGTTTCGGCTGTAGATCCGCTCCAGCTCGCTCGTTTCCCAGCACGTCAGGGCACGGCACTGCACGGGGCGCCGGTCGTAGACCAGACAGTGGTTCTCCCCCTGCAGCATGATGCAGGCCCCGGAGTCCGGGTCGCTCTTCAGCCGCACCATCTCTTCGGAGAGGTCCACCACGCGGCCGGCCACATTGTCTCGGACCGGCTCGCCCCGGCGCAGGGTGAGCAGGCGGGTCTTGTCCAGGACGCCGTCGGTATACAGCGTTGCGTCCTCCAGGTGCAGCCCCGGAGGACCGTTTCGGCAGCAGGTGCCGCAGCAGGCGCATTCCATGATTGTGATTCGCTGCTTGTCTGTTTTCAGTTGAAAGGTGAAAGGTGAAAAGAAAAGATTCCGCCGGAATACACATAAAGAGAAGATACTGCCCGCGAATAGCGCGAATCGTCGCGAATGAAGAGAATTCTATGCTCCGCTCATCGCGGAGCATAAAGGTTCTTCGCCATGGGCGTCAGTTCCCTGCAAATACCCATATGATGGCTCATCCCTCATGTCCCACCGTCCATCGCCTTACCTACAAGCTCTTGATCCAGTCCCGGATCCTGCGGCGCTCCTCGGACCACTCCTCGCTCATCCGAAGGCGCAGGAACTGGCCGAAGAGATCGTCCACAAGCTCAAAGGCCCGCTCCATGAGATAGATCTTTTCCAGGAAGGCGGCGTCGGGGTCCTCGTCGTCGTCCTTGTCCGAGGTCTGCACCTTGGGGGTCTTCAGGCCGCTCACGGAGAAGTCCTCCGCCTTGAGCTGCAGCTGCCAGACCTCGGTCTCGACCTCGATCTTGATCCGGGCCTGGTTCACCTTCTTGCCGGACTTGAGCCCCTGCATGGCCTCCCACAGCTGGGAGCGGGGCCCGCTGCTCTGGGCGGTGTCCCGGCTTTCCCCTTCTCCGCCCTGGACGGAGATCCGCTGTTCCATGACCAGGGTGAATACCTCGCCCTGCGAGGTCTGCATCTCTCCCTGCCGCACCTCGCTGGTGTACCAGAGCCAGGTCAGAAAGTCCTGGCCGATGAGGGGGGCCAGCTTGTCCTCGTTGCGTACTCCAAGTGTCGTTTCCTCGCTCACGTTACCTCCACTCCACTAATTCCTTTATATAACCCTCATTCCCAGGCCGAACCGGGCACAACCAAGCATACAATGCCGCGAGGCAATAGCGGGTGGACGCTGAAGCGCGGGTTTCATCCCGGGTTTCACATGATGGGACAGGTGACAACTTCATCGATATTTGCGATCTCTCATCCTTTGAAGCGTGATGCAATTGATGAGTCTTCCCTCTGGAGCGGACCTGGTTTCAACTTATGCAGTTCCAACAAGGCCATGGTTTATTATGAAACCCAGCGAAGCGCTCCACCCGCTGT
>JAZKRN010000084.1:0-11027 GCA_036628655.1 Desulfohalobiaceae bacterium
TTATAAGAAACTTCGAGTTTCTGAAGCGTTCCATTCATGAAGTGAAACGCACATGGCGAAAATGGCTAAAGCGCAGATACCAGAAAGGTCGCATGCCCTGGGATCGTTATCAGAAACTCCTGAAGAGATTTCCTCTTCCGGAACCCAGGGATAGTCAAGCCCGCAGTTAGGTAGCGAGCCTGCAACGACGAGGAGTCGCTTGTGGAAAATCCCCCGAACGGTTTTGTGGAGGCTGGAGAAGGAAAATTTCTCTATATCCCCGACTTTTATATTGTATTCCGGCTGTGCTTTATTCATGGATTA
Organism: Desulfohalobiaceae bacterium; assembly: GCA_036628655.1. GTDB lineage: Bacteria > Desulfobacterota > Desulfovibrionia > Desulfovibrionales > Desulfothermaceae > JAIPDU01. The sequence continues at coordinate 304 of JAZKRN010000084.1, forward strand.
AATTTTATTTTATACCTATAAAGAGAAGATTGAGAACCTACCACAATTTTTGAATAATCCTTAAAAGAATTTTTTGACCTTCAGGTCTGTTTTCAACGTTGTCTTCAAAATAAGCTTTTAGACGAACAGTGGTTCCACTGGGTGCCCTCCAGCTTAAAGCAGGTCCAATGGCAGAAACCTTTTCTTCTGAATTTTCCTGATCCTCACCATTTAATTCATCTTCCTCAAGTTGATCTAAATAATAGCCAACTATACCAATCTGCAAACTTGGAGCAATAGGTTTGAGAGACTTCCATAAGGAGTAATTGGTGTGATAGGCAATTCCGGGCTGAATATCAGAATCGGAACCTTCTGTATTGTAAGTGACCATTTGTCTAGTTCCTAATGTAAAACCATAAGGCATCTGAAGACTCAAAGAAACCCAAGGTTCAAATGTCCAAAAGTCGTTCCCGGGATTGAGATCATCATCTTTATCATGATTACCAGTAGGAAAGTAGGTATCGAACTCAACAATCCAGTTCAGACGAAAATTATTTCCGAAATTTTCTGTTCGACCAATCCAGGGTCCAAAATTCATATCACCCAAGGTAGCACTATTAGCAGACAAGACATCCGAGTCGAGATTATAGGATTGGAGAACAGTGGGCATAAATTGAAAACCAATGCTATAATTATCAAAAATTTTATTATTATGAACATAAATGATCTGTGGAGCATAGATTACAGCATTAAGATCAGGGTCGTCTCCTCCGGGAAGTTTTAAATTGTTACCTTTTTCATTTTTGAAATCATTGGCTGAATAATTAGCAATATAATTGCTTAAGTACAGACCTGGAGGTGGAAGTATGGAATCAATACCACTAGTGTTTCCTAAGTTGAGATCTAGTCTTTGATTGTAGGCAAATGAACTTTGTGAAAGAAGTATAAAGATCAATACGATAAAAACTGTGCAGAAAAGCTTTTTAACATCAAACATACTTTCTACCTCCTTATACAGCTCATTGGACAGGTAATGTTTATTATGAACACATACAGGCCATCTCGAATAAATACGGCTCTGACTACTATGTCCAGGCCTTTGTGAGCCCTCCTATAGTTCCTGCAAAGGATACCCATCTATACCATCCGGACACTATTTCCGCATACATCTTGTGAAATTTTTCGAATGTATCGATAGATCACTCTAAGGTGTTTAAAAAATACAATTTTGTCTTGAAAATAAGAGAATGCTTAAGTCGTTTAGGTCTCGCTCTTTTCTGCTACATTATCTAAGTACAAAAAACATCCTAGAAAGAGGATTTCGATTCCCCATTGTCTACTCACCCATCTCAATAAAATTTTTGCTTTATCCTAACTTGCGATGAGATGGCATTTAAATTTTCACTAATGAAGCAAAAGTTTTCGTTTTTTTATAGGGCATTCTCCTGTAAACAACTAAAAATGAAATTTTCATATTACTGCCTAAGTTTATCTTCCATGTCAATCGATAAAATCATATATGCGTCTGTGTTTTAGTCTTATAAGTCACAAAGTTGGATGCGCGGTAATGAGATGTCCGATCACGGGGCTCGGATGAGAGATTGGCTTCTCCCAGTACGTCTGGTCCCGCGATGTGTCTCAAGTCCCCAGGATCTCCCTGGCCTCCGTAGGAGTGGCGACTTCCGTCCCATAGTCCCGCACAAGTCGAGCCACCTGTTCCACCAGTTGCGCATTGGATTCTGCCAGGACCCCTTTGCGCAGGGAGATGTTGTCCTCCATGCCCACTCTGATGTGTCCCCCGGTAGCCAGGGCCAGCAAGGACATGGGCAGTGACCCCTTGCCGATGCCGATAGTGGACCAGGTGGCCTCTGCAGGAAGATGCTCCATCAGATGCACATAGGACTTCGCGGTGGCCGGGGCTCCCCAGGGAGTGCCCAGCACAAGCTGGAAATGCAGCGGATCCTCCAGCAACCCCTTTTCCCTCAGGCGCAAACAGGTCATGATCATTCCCAGATCGAAGACCTCAAGCTCCGGCTTGACTCCGGCCAGACGCATCCTTTGGGCAGCCTCCTCCAGAAAGTCCGGGGGGTTGCTGAACAACCCGCTCCCCAGATTGATGGACCCGGCATCGAAGGAGGCAAGCTCCGGCTTGAGCTCCAGGGGGGCCAGGCGTTCCTCAATGGGAAGATTCCGTCCGGGAATGCCGCTGGTGGTCAGGCACAGGACCAGATCGGTCTTCTCCCGCAGGGGCTCCACGACTTGGCGGAACAGCTCCGGATCCTGCGTGCCCAGTCCGGTGTCCGGATCCCGCACGTGGATGTGCGCCACCGACGCCCCGGCCCGCCAGGCCGAAACAGCAGACTCGGTGATTTCTTCAGGGGTAATGGGGATAGAGGGGGCCTTGTCCCGCTGAATACTGCTTCCGGTAATGGCCGCGGTGATAATGACTTTGTTCATGGTGCGCCTCGATTGGTGTTTCCCGGGTACTTGCCATGAGGGATGCCGTCGCTTATGTCCAAGCGTCGGTTCCGCTCAACAGCCCAGCTCCTCCGCCACCTCCTGAATGGATTCCTTGAGAATGGCGACGAGCTCACGGATCTGCTTTTGGGTGATGATAAAAGGAGGAGCCACCAGAACGTGATCTCCGTGGATTCCGTCCACGCCCCCCGAGCCGGGGTAGACGATCAGGCCCTTCTCGAAGGCCTTGGTGGTGATCAGGGCATTGACTCCGCTTGCTGGGTCGAAGGGTGTCTTGCTCTCCCGGTCCCGCACCAGCTCCACGCCGCAGAAGAGCCCCAAGCCCCGGACATCTCCCACAATGGGGATCTCGTACAGGTCCTGCATCCGCTCCAGGAGGTAGTCTCCCATCTCCGCGGAACGCCGCACCAGATCGTGCTTGCGGATGTAGTCCAAAACCGTGTTGCCGATGGCGCAGGACAGGGGGTTCTGGCTGTAGGTATGCCCGTGCACGAAGGCCCCGTTGCCCTCCCGGATGGTCCGGTGTATGTCCTCGGTACACATAAGGCAGAAAAGCGGGGAGTAGCCTCCGGCCAGCCCCTTGGCGCAGGCCAGCATATCCGGGCTGATATCCCAGTGCTGCATGGCGAAGTTCCGGCCGGTTCGGCCTACGCCGGTCATGACTTCGTCCGCGATGAGCAGCACGTCGTACTTGTCGCAGATCTCCCGGATTCTCCGGAAATACCCATCTCTGGGGACCAGGGCCCCGGCAGTGGCCCCCACCACCGGCTCGGCGATAAAGGCGGAGACCGAATCCGGCCCCTCGTAGAGGATGGTCCGCTCCAGATCCTCGGCGCACTCCAAGCCGCAGCGCTCCGGGACGAGACCGAAAGGGCAGCGGTAGCAGTAGGCCGGTGAGATGTGCGGCGTGTGCTGAATCAGGGGCTGATAGTACCTCCGGCGTCCGGTGTGGCCGCTCAAGGCCAGGGCCCCCAAAGTGTTGCCGTGATAGCTGCTCCACCTGGAGATCAGCTTGAATTTCATGGGCTGGCCCCGGTCCACCTGATACTGTCTGGCCAGCTTGACCGAGGTTTCTACAGCTTCCGAGCCCCCGGACAGATAGTAGACCCTGGTCAACCCCTCCGGGGCCATGTCCACAAGGCGCCCGGCCAGGGAAACCGCTGCTTCGGAGGTGAACTGGGAGCCGTGAGCGAAGGCGATCTGTCCGGCCTGTTGAAGCATGGCCTCCCTGACCTCCTCCACACCGTGGCCTATGGAGACCACAACCGCTCCCCCCGAGCCGTCGATGTACTTTTTGCCGCTTTGATCATGGATATAAATCCCCTCCCCGTGAGTGGCGGTGGGGTAATATTTGCATGGATTGCGATAGAAAATGTGATCCTGATTGGCTTTGCCTGTCATAGTCCACCTCCGTTCAAAATCCGACGTGTTGATATGCTGGGCATGACATGCCCGCCGTCGGCATTCAAGGCCTGCAAAGAGCTTATGTAGTCCTTTTGAGCTCAGTCCCTGGATAGCGGTATTTCCAGCGGTGTTTTTGGAAAAGTTTTTGGCCTGGAAAAGGAGGAAGGCAAAAGCTCTCCAGATAGAGCGAAGGAATCCAACGAGGAGGAGCGTCTTTCTGGATCAAAAGCCAATACGGAGACGAAAGACGCAGTTGGAAAACGTTTTTGTCGTCAAGCTTCATTTTTTGGCGAAATTGGTGGTTATTCAAAACCATAAATAAGCACAGAATTGAGCAAATACCATAAAAAAGGGGTTACAGAACAACATCTGTAACCCCTTTCGAGTGAGTGCGCCAGGGAGGACTTGAACCCCCGACCTTCGGATTCGTAGTCCGACGCTCTATCCGACTGAGCTACTGGCGCGCAAAGTAAATATGTATAGCTTATGGCTTGCGATGTCAAGCTCGTCTTAGGAAGGGACCTCATTTCAGATATGTTTTGGCGCTGGTGCCGCTTCGCGGCACACGCGGGTGCCTGGAGGCGCTGACGGCGAAGAGAGCAAAAGTTTTCTCCGCCGTGTGTGCGAAAGCACCCGCGTGGAGCCGACAGGCTCCCCGCGCCAAATTATCCGAAGCTCTCCTCCAGCCAGCTCCGACAAAGCTCCCACACTGTCTCTACTCCGGTGCTGAAGCGGTGGTCCGCCTCGGGGATCATGTGCAGGTGGCTGCTCGAGGCGGCGGCATTGCGGATGACTCTCGCCTCATGGGGAGGAACGACCTCGTCCCGCTCCCCGTGGACAATGAGGACCGGCCTGGGCGGGATGTTCCGGGCGCAGGCCTCCGTATCGTGGCTCGCCAGATCCTTTAGAAAGGCCTTGTCCAGCTCTATCGTCCCGTCCTCTCCCGCGAGGATGACGCGGTCACCGGACTTTTCCCGCAGGAAGCCGTGGAAGAGGGCCAGGGGATAAACCGGCGTGGCCCATATGCAGACGGCCCCGAACCGGCTGTCCTTAGCTGCCCTGCAGAGCAGGGTGGTTCCGCCGAAGCTGCGGCCCATGCCCGCCAGGCGCTTGGCTCCGGCTTCCAGACACCAATCTGCGGCGCACTTCAGATCGTCCATCTGGCCGGAGAGGGTGGTGTCCGCGAAGGAGCCCTCGCTCTCGCCGTTTCCGGAAAAATCGAACAGAAGCACCCCCATGCCGGGACGGGCCAAATATTCCGCCATCCGCAGGGACCGGCCGCCGCCCTCCTTGCTCCCGGAGAAGCCGTGGCAGACGATGAGGGCGGAGTCCAGCGCGGTGCAGGCGTAGAAGAGCCCGGCAAGGCGCTGGCCCAGGCTGTTGGCGAAGGATACGCCCTGCCAGGCGTGGTCGCGTTGTGTCGAATCCGGTTGGTGCATGGTTTGCCCAGTTTAAAGTGAAAAGTCAAAAGTTGGAAGGTAAAAGGTGAAAAGAGAAAGCCACGTAACACATGGAATAACTCGGAAAAAGAACTGCCCGCGAATATGCGAATAATCGCGAATCAGGGTTCCTCGATCTGATAGCGCTTGAGCTTCTTGTGCAGGGTAGCCCGGGTAATGCCCAGGATCCGGGCCGCCTCGCTCTTGTTGCCCCCGGTTTGCTGCATGGTGGCGCTGATGGTCTGCTTTTCCACCTCCTCCAGGTTGCGGCCGCCTGGCAGGACGGCGTCTTCCTCCTCGCTGACCTCCTGCCGGGTTATGGACAGGGGCAGCTCGCGCGGGGTGATGTATTCCCCTGAGGCGAGGATCACCGCCCGCTCCACAGCGTTCTCCAGCTCCCTCACGTTGCCGGGCCAGTCGTACTTGACCAGAAGGTCCATGGCCTGAGGGGTAAAGCCCTTGATCCGCTTGCGGTTCTTGTCCGCGTGCTCCTGCAGGAAGTGCTGGGCCAGGACCGGGACGTCGCCCTCGCGGTTGCTCAAGGGGGGAACATCCAGGCGGAAGACATTGAGCCGGTGATAGAGGTCCTCCCGGAAGTTTCCTTCCTCCACGAGACGGGTCAGATCCCGGTTCGTCGCGGCGATGATCCGCACGTCCACGTACAGGGTCCGATCCCCGCCCACCCGTTCGATTTCCCGTTCCTGGATCACCCGCAGGAGCTTGGCCTGCATGGCCATGGGGATCTCGGAGATCTCGTCCAGGAAGATGCTTCCTGTGTGGGCCTGCATGAACTTGCCCTCGCGCCGGCGCTCAGCTCCGGTAAAGGCCCCCTTCTCGTGCCCGAAGAGCTCGGACTCGAGCAGGGAGTCCTTGAGCGCGGCGCAGTTCACCGTGACCAGGGGGCCCTCGCTGCGTTCGCTTCCCGCGTGGACGGCCTTGGCCACGAGCTCCTTGCCCGTGCCGCTGGGGCCGGTGATGAGCACGGTGGCCTCGGTGGGCGCGACAGTGGCCACCATGTCCATGAGGTCCTGCATGGCCCGGCTCTTGCCCACAATGGGGAACTCCCGCGCTCCAGGAGGGAGTCGCTGCCACAGGGAGGCGTTTTCCGAGGCCAGCCTCACATGGTCCAGGGCACGCTGCAGGGTGTGCTGGAGCACGTCGAAGTCCAGGGGCTTGGTCAGGTAGTCGTACGCCCCGGACTTGAGCGCCTCCACCGCGTTGTCCACGGAGGAGTACGCTGTCATGATGAGCACCGGGATGGCCGGGTTGTACTCCTTGATCCGTTGCATGGCCTCGATGCCGTCCACTCCGGCCATGCGTACGTCCATGAGCACCAGGTCGTAGGGGGAAGCCTGTATCTTCTCCATGGCGAGGCCGCCGTCGTCAGCCGTATTGATGCTGTAGCCCCAGCCCGCGAGCAGGGTGGAGAGCATCTCCAGGTGGCTCGCGTCGTCATCCACGATGAGCAGTTGCGCGGTCATGGCTCGCTCCTTGTTCCTTCAGAGAAAGGCTGATGATGAACACGGCTCCGCCCTCTTGCCGGTTTTCCGCGCGGATGGCTCCGCCGTGGGCCTCCACGATCTTGCGGGCGATGGCCAGCCCAAGTCCCGTGCCAGATCCCTTGCTGGTGAAGTAGGGGTTGAATACGGTGTCCAGGTTGTCCTCGGAGATGCCGGGGCCGGTGTCCCGCACCTCCATGCGGAGCTCGTGGTTTCGCTCCGTGTTGACGGCCACCTCCAGCTCCCCGCCCTGGGGCATGGCCTGCACCGCGTTGAGAAAGAGGTTGAGAAGGACCTGCCGGAAGCGGTCCGGATCCAGATAGGCCTCCAGGTCCTCATGTCCGAGCTTGAGACGGGTCTCGACGCCGTTCCGGGAAAGATCCTGCTCGATGAGGCCCAGGGAGCGCCGGATCAGATCGTCCAGCTGTGTGGGCCTGGGCTGGATCCGCACCGGTCTGGAGTATTCCAGAAGCTCGGTGACCACGTGATTCAGCCGGTCCACTTCACGGATCATGGTCCCTGCGGAGCGCTCCTCCGTCGAGCCCTCGGGGAAGCGGGAGCGGAAGTACACGGCGTATCCCTTGATCGAGCTCAGGGGATTGCGGATCTCGTGGGCCACACCCGAGGCGAGGTGGCCGATCGCCGCCAACTTCTCCTGTTCCCGCAGCCTGGCCTGCAAATCCTTGATTCGGGAGAGATCCCGCATCAACAGGACCTTGCCCACACGCACCCCGTCCCGGGTGGTCACCCGCGAGCCGCTCAAGCTCACCGGAAGGGCCTCCTCGCCCCGCTCAAGCCGCGTTTCGCGCTCGGAGATCATATCCTCTGTCTCCAGCTCCTTCAACACATCCCGAAGCTGCTGCGGAAGGTCCTGTTCCCTGAGCGCCTGCTGTTCGGAGTCCTGCAATCCCGTAAGCTCGCGGGCGGCCTGGTTGATCAGGACCACATCCCCTTCCGCGTCGAAGATGACGAGCCCCAGGGGGAGGCTGGAAACCACCACCGAGGACAGGGCCTTTTCGTTGCGCAGGAGACGTCGCGTGATTTTGGCCCTGTAGGCTCCGAACAGGGCCAGGAGGCAGGCCAGGCCCACAACGAGCAGGGCCCCGGAGATAATCAGGGTCCTGCGGATATCCTGCTGCTTGGCCTGGAAGTAGGGAGCTCCGTCCAGGCCGATGAAGATGGAGTGCTCCTTGTTCCAGAAGTTCGGGTCCCCGAAGAACTGGGCGCACCGCTGCGGATCCATGGCCTCCGCGGGCATGTCCCTCTGGGGCCGGGGACAGGTCATCATGCCCTCGCCGCCCATTCTCGGGCCTTTCCGGACGCGGCCCCGCTCCCGGTCTTGCGGAGGACTGCCACCGTAAGGGGAAAAGGTGCTGTACACGAGAAAGATCCGTCCGTATTCCGGCAGGGTGAGCAGGCGCCGCTGTGTCTTTGTTTCCGGATCGAGCTCCTGCAGCGTTTTCGGAGACATCGCCCGGCCTCCGTCGCCTGCCCCGTCGCTGTGGGCCAGGATGCGGCCCATCTCGTCGGTGACGGAAATAAAAGTGATGTCCGGCTGGGCCGCGGTTTCCTCGATCAAGGTCTGCAGGCGGGTGCGGGATCCCAGGTCACCGCGCAGCCCGGTACGGGTGCCGGCCTCGAAGGAGCGGATAAGGGCGGTGCCCTTTTCGCCCAGAATCCGGGAGGTCATCGCCTGCTCACGGCTCACGCTCATCCAGGCCAGGGACAGGACCAGGCCGCAAATGAGCGCACCCCCGGCAATGGCGATCCAGGTGGGGGAGGCCTTTTGACTGATACTGCGCCAGGGCATATCATTATCCTGAAAAACAGTGTATTCTAAGTATACGCTTATACTACGCTGGTGTATAATAATTGAACGGTTAACATCCCGCCAGACGATTTTCCAGGTTCTCATTCAAAAAGTGTTCCGCAAACCGGCACAAAGGCAAATAGGACAAATGGAACATATTTGGCACGAGGCTTGAATCAAGTAGAATAAGGCCCCGTGAAAAGGCGTTTTTCAATAGCGCGGTATGATTCGAGCTGAAAGAACGCTTTGGATAAGCGAGGGCGTTAAGAATAACTGACAAGACAAAGGAGGCGAATATGCGCGTGAAAGTCAAGGGAATGTCCTGCCAGCACTGTGTGAGTGCGGTGACCCAGGCCCTGCAGCAGGTGGAGGGAATCGCCAACGTCGAGGTGAGCCTGGATAAGGGCGAGGCCCGTTTTGAAGAGGACAAGCAGGTGGACCGCGAAGCCGTGCGCAAGGCTGTTCAGGATGCCGGCTACGAGGCGGCAGAGTTTGAACAATAGGCGATAGGCAATAGGCAATGGGCTATGGGCCATAGGCTTGCCAGAGGACAGAACACAGATGATAGGGGAGAGAAAGGAGACAGCAGGGTTGATCCCGGAAATGAGGTACCTTGTGTGTGAAACCATTAAAAGGGAGAGGAATGTATGCGAAGGAGAACCCAAATCCTGGTTCTGATGGCCGGTCTGGCGCTGGTGCTGGCTTATGGTCCGGCGTCCGCGCAGCAGGACCACGGCATGCAGCAGGGCCAGGGGATGCAGCAAGGCCAACGTAGACAGCAGGGTCAAGGCATGCAGCAAGGCCAGGGTATGCAGCAGCGGGGTTACGGCCAGGGCATGCAGCAAGGTTATGGCCAGCGTATGCCCCAGGGCTACGGCCAGGGGTACGGCCAACAAATGAGCCCGGAACAGATGCAGCAAATGCAGCAGATTCAGGCGAAATACGCGGACAAGATATATGATGTGCGTTCCCGGCTCTATGCCAATCAGCAGGAGCTCTCCGCGGCCATGGGCGGAAATGAGGTCAATAGGAGCAGGGTCAGGTCTCTGGTGAGCGAGATCAATAACCTGCGCGGCGAGCTTTTTGCGACACAGGTGGAAATGCAGATGGAAATGCGGCAGAAGGGCCTTATGCCCTCCTACGGAGGCTACGGAATGGGCTCCGGCATGATGGGGCCCGGCATGCGGCAAGGCGGCCGCGGAATGGGGCCCAGGATGATGGGCCCCCGCATGCAGGGCAGAGGAATGGGCCGAGGCATGCACGGCATGGGTCGCGGGATGGGGTCCGGCATGATGTATCGCTAAGTTCTGCGAGGAGCTTGGTTTTCGGGGAAAGTATTTCAACAAAGGAGATGGAGTCATGCGAAGAGGAACACACATTCTGGCCCTGGCGGTCGGCCTGGCGCTGATGCTGCTGGCTTTCGGCCCGGCGTCCGCGCAACAGGATCAGGGCGGGCAGCAGGGCTATGGCTATGGTCAGGGCTACGGCCAAATGGCCCCGGAACAGCTGCAAAAGATGCGGCAGATCCATGTGGATTACGCGGAGGAGATATACGATCTCCGTGCCGAGGTTTTTGCCAAGCAGCAGGAGCTCGCTGCCACCATGGCGGGAGACGAGGTCAACACGAGCAAGGTGCGCTCCCTGACTCAGGAGATCAACGATCTGCGCGGCAAGCTTTTTGAAAACCGCACGGAAATGCAGATGGAGATGCGTAAGCAGGATCTCATACCCGCCTACGGCGGCTACGGCATGGGCCCGGGCATGATGTCCGGGTGCATGGGAATGGGGCCCGGTATGATGCGCGGGATGGGTCCCGGAATGATGCATGGCGGCCAAGGCATGGGTCCCGGAATGATGCGCGGTATGGGGCCCGGGATGATGCATGGAGGCCGTGGCATGGGGCCCGGAATGATGATGGGTCCAGGGATGCACCGCGGTCAAGGCATGGGTCCCGGTATGATGTACGGCAACCCCTATCAGCAGAACTACTAAGTCGGCGCTTGATGCCTGAAGCGCGAACCGGCACAATGGCTTCCGGTTCGCGCTTTTTTGTGACAGGGCGCCCCCAATCTTTTAATTGCTGCGTTGTCCGGCACCTATTTGAGGTGACAAAAG
>JAZKRN010000085.1:0-10998 GCA_036628655.1 Desulfohalobiaceae bacterium
AATATGTGCTATTATTTTCTTGTTGTGTAACACCATTGGTTAAAATCGCTCAATTGAGGACCAAATAACGAAGAACGATCAACGCATATCCCGAAAAAAAAAGGGGCCCGGCGTATGCCGAGCCCCTTTGATTGTCATGGGCCACGGAGGACTCGAACCTCCAACCTTCTGATTAAGAGTCAGCTGCTCTGCCACTTGAGCTAGTGGCCCCAATGAACGACGCAAAAATTAAACTTCAAGGCCCTGTTTGTCAAGCGCAAAGTACTCCTTCTGTGAAGGCGCCTTTTCGACCCCCTGTTCATCGCCGACACTATGCGCACATCAAGCTATCGCCTAGAGGCCCATCGCCCCCGCGTCATAAGCTGTGCTTTCCTGCGCTTAAAACCAGAAGCGCAAGCCGGCAACCAAAGCGGCGGACTCGACATCGCCTCCCTCCTTGTCGACGTTGTGCCCTGTCTCGCCGATTTTTCGGCTCCAGGTCACACCGATGTACGGAGTAAACTTCCGGCGTATCTGATACAGGAGCCTGGCGCCGAGAGTTAAATCGGTCATTCCCTGCCAGGTCTCGTATTCCGGTACATCCTGCGCGGAGAACCCCGCTTCCAGGCGGGGGCTCAGCTGCAGCCTCTGGGTGATAAACAGCTCATATTCAGCTTCGACCGCGGCTGACACGTCCCCGTCCTCGCTGACATAGGCCTTGAGGTCCATCTCAAGCCACAGAGGTGCCAGCCCTTGAAGCCCCAGGGCGAAAAAGCTCCGCGATGGGTCGGGTTCGAAATCGTGGCGCAGTCCCGCCTGAACATCCCAGAATGTTGAGAGGGTCCGGGTGTAGAAGAGCTCCGCCCCGGCCTCCTCCACTTCGTCCTCGTCCAGGGAGAATTCGCCTTCGCTCTCCGCGGAGAGTTTGTTGAAATCGTTGCCCACCCAGGCGCTGACATCCCACAGCAGGATTTCCTCATTGTCATCCCGCCATTGGTGCTCGAAACGGTCCGCCCGAAAAGTGGCAAATCTCTGGTTGTCGTGGACCGGTTGTGCCCCGAAATTGCCATGCGGCCCTGGGCTGTCAACTGGCGCGTATTTGCGGATGTCCTCGCCCGCCTGGGGGTCGGTTTCGATTTCCCTGTAATCGGAGGGAAAATAGCCGTCACCGGAGCGGGATTCGGTGCCGTTTGCCCCCAGCGCCACTGCCGGCAAGGCGAGAACACAGACAAGGATCATTAGAACGCGAGCCATGGTGCGCCTCCTTCTCAAGCAACCCGGACGACCTGGAACATCCCGGCTTCCATGTGGTAGAGCAGATGACAGTGAAAAGCCCAGTCCCCTCTCTCGATCGGGGTTATCAGGGCGGAAAGCACCTCCCCCGGCTTCACCAGAACCGTGTGCTTGAAGGGGAGCCTATCCGCTCCGTTTTCGAGCTGCATCCACATGCCGTGTAGGTGAATGGGGTGCTCCATCATGGTGTGATTGACCAGGAAAAGGCGCAGGCGCTCGTTGTGCCGAAACAGGTACGGACCGGGGTGCTCGGTGAACTTGAGACCGTCGAAGGAGAACATGTAGCGTTCCATGTTCGCGGTGATGTTGATGGTCATCTCCCTGTCCGGGACTTCCCTGTAGGGCTGCGGCTCATCGGACACGAGATCGTCATAGGTCAATACCCGCCAGCCGTCGTTTCCCAACCCGATGCCCGGCTCGTTCATTCTGTAGCTCGGATTGGGGATGATCATGGCCACACTGGAGGATTCCGCATGATCCGGGCGGAAGGGCTCCGGACCGTTGGGCCCGGGGATGCGCGGATCGGGGGCGGTCATGGAACCACTCTCATCCATGTCTCCGTGGCCCATTTCTCCGTGATCCATCCCCCCGAAGACCCCCTCTGCCATCATGCCCATGCCGATATCGTCGAGCTTGCGCACCGGGGTTCGACGCATCTCCGGAACAGGCGCCTCCAGGCCCGCTTTCGGGGAGAGGGTGCCCCTGGCATAGCCGCTGCGGTCCAGGGACTCCGCGAACAAGGTGAAGGGCCTGTCCCGCTCGGGCCGCACCAGGACGTCGTAGGTCTCGGCAACGCCAATGCGGAACTCGTGCACCCGCGCCGGCTTGACCGCTTTGCCGTCCGCCATGACCACATCCATGTCCAGACCGGGAATGCGGACGTCGAAATTGCTCATGGCCGAGGCATTGATGACCCGAAGCCGGACCGTTTCCCCGGGCTGGAACAGCGCTGTCCAGTTCATGTCCGGGGAATAGCCGTTCATCAAATAGGTATAGGTCGCTCCGGTGACGTCCGCGAGATCCGCGGGGCTCATGCGCATCCTGCCCCAGGCGGTGCGCTCGGCCAGGGCCTTGGAAAAGCCCTGTTCCTGGATGTCGGCAAAAAAGTCGCCGGCGGTGCGCTGCTGGTAATTGTAGTAATGGCCGAGCAGATTGATGTTGCGGAAGATGGTTTCCGGCTCCTCGAAGGACCAGTCCGAGAGCACGACCACGTGGTCCCGGTCGTAATGGAAGGGCTCTCCGTCCTCGGGATCGATGATAAGCGGCCCGTATGTACCGGACTGCTCCTGCAGGAAGGAGTGGCTGTGATACCAATAGGTCCCCGCCTGAACCACCCGGTAACTATACTGATAGGTCTCTCCGGGAGGTATTCCGGCAAAATTGACCCCTGGCACCCCGTCCATGGGAAAGGGCACGAGGATCCCGTGCCAATGGATCGAGGTATGCTCGGTATCCATCATTTGGTTGGTCACATTGAGGACCACTTCGTCACCCTCGCGCAATCGGACAAGGGGCCCAGGGACTGTGCCGTTGATGCCTGTTGAAACGGCTTCCCTCCCGTCGATCACGACAGGATAGTACCCGATGGTCAGATCATAACGGCTTTTCGCCCCGGGCAGGCCCTGCAGCCCCCACTTCTCGGAACGCGCCCACAGAGGCAGGGGAAAGGCTGAGTACAAGCCGGCCAAAAACATGCCCGCCCCCATGCCCCGCATGAATCCGCGCCGGCTCATTCTCCGGGATCCGGGCATAGTCCACCCTCTCGATTCTGAAGCAGGACGGCGTTGATTGGGCCGTCCCACTGGGTTGAAGAAACGCAGACGAGCATCCAGTTCGAGCATACCCCTTTTCCGATGCCGAAGGCAATGGGGTGCTTATTTGTGATTCGTTATTGGGGAATTGGAGAATTGATTATCGGGGGTGATTCATGAGGAATGAGTAAAGAGGGATTCTTTAACCGCCCACTCCCTTCGGTCGCTCGACGTACGGGACTTTTCCCGCGGCGGACCGTTGCCGCGGGGAAAGACGAAGGCAAGCTTCGCTTGCCGAAGGCCCGCAGATGCATAGCCGAGGCTGGGCCTTGTGCCCTGCAACTATGCAAGGGGCACAAACCGAGACCCTTTTGTCCCCCAAGTCGAGTGAGCGTCAGTCAACGGACAATTCGCACCATGGCTCACAAAGAGCCATAAGCCAAAAAAACCATCACGAAAAAACCACCTAACTGAGCTCGATCCTGCCGGACCGGATCAGCTTGGATATCCTGGTCAACATTTCCCTGTCCAGAATGTATTTTCGATCCAGATCGAGCTGGCCCTGGGTTCTGGTGATCGCCACGTACAGGAGATTGAGCTCCTCCCTGGGAACACGAATCTTTTCCTGGGAGCCCGTCTGGCGCAGGACATCGCCGAGATCCAGAAAGTCCCCCCTGATGTCAACGCAGCCGAACTCCTGGCCCTTGGCCTTGTGGGCAGTGGTGACAACGATGTCCGCCTCCTGCTGGCTCGCAACGCAATTGTTTCGAAGAGTCCGGTAAAGCTCTTCAGCCCGCGTGTATTTTTTGGCGATCTCCAGCCTGGCCTTCAGATCCAGCTCACCGGCCTCATCCACGTACTCCTCGAAGTCCGCTGCTGATTCGAAACGTCGCATGAAGGAATCCCACAGCTTCTCCGGGGAATTGTTCAGCAGTTTTCTGGCATCCACGATCGCCTGGAAGTTATAGGAGTCGAATCCGCCCAGGAAATGGACCCTGTTTCTCGTCAAATCCAGGCTTGCTGCCGTATCGAACACGACAGCGTTCGTCCTGGCGATGTAGGCGCGCTGCCTGTTCCTGACCCTGGCCCTGGGGAGTCCGCGTATGGGCTTGGGAGATCCCAGCAGCCACAGGTATTGATTCGCCTTGCGCGCAGCGTGCTCCGGACACCGAAAGGACTGGGTCAGAAAAAGGTGCCTGGACTCGCTTTGCAGCTTCACCAGGGAATCCACAGCGCCCCGCCATCCGTATATCTGCTGATGGGAGTCCCCCACAAAGACCTTCTTGGCCGGCTGCCTCCGAACGATGTCGATGACGCAGTCCGTCAGGTCCTGGGCCTCGTCCACGAGGATATAGTCGTAGGGCAATTCGGGTCCGCCAAGCTGAAAGAGCTTGAGATACACATCGTGGGGCACCGCTCCATTGCTGTGGGGATCGGTTGTTCGCTCCCAGAGTCTGGAAACCCCTTCCAGGACCTTGTTCTTTTCCGCCCTGGTCGAGATATCGTAGCTCAGCTCCCGGGGATCCTGCACAGCGGAATTCAGGTATTTCCGGAAAGCCTCCAGGATCTGCCGGGCCCGATGCAAGCTGGAAGTGATATGCATGTCCCGGAGATCATAGACCCGGAGATTCCCCAGACGGTCCTTAAACGGACTCCCCTTGTGCCCGAAGGCCAGGGAATGAACGGTCCTGGCCTCGACATGGGGCATATCGCTGAACTTCCGGTTCGCCTCCTTGGCGATCGCCCTGTTGAATGCGAGATAGAGGATGCGGCTTTTTGGGCGCCTTTCCGCAAACATGCGCAATGTCGCCGTCTTGCCCGTCCCGGCAAATGCGGAGACCAGGAGCGTCCCCCCCTGTTCCGGCTCGGCCCGGACAATATCCTGCTGCTCCTTCGTAGGCTTCATGCTGTCGCTCCGATAACCCCCGCTGTATTCATGCTCAGTTGTGGACGGATTGGCCCGGTAATGAGGATTATTCGTGGATTGGAAAGCTTTCCCTGGAGCGCTGTTCCAGCAAACGTTTGTGGAGTGCGTGGAGAAAATCGCCCAGCTTTTCGGATTGCTCATCGGAGAACTCCTGATCAAAAGAAAGACCGTAATAGAAACACATTTCCCGTGAAACTTTGTAACAGACAACAGCTCCGGGAACCTGGAGCTTTGATTCCCGATGGAGGCACTCCCGGGTCTCTATGGAATACACCGGAGGGAGGGAAAGCAGCGCATTTTCCAGTATCTCTCGGGGTTCAAGGATAGTGTCGGAAAAGAGGCCCATACCGATCCAGGAAATCTCTTGGACCTGCATCCAGCCCAGAAATGCCTGGAGCTCCGGCCAGAGCCGATAACGCAGGTAGTTTCTGCGATCCCGATAGATCGTTTTCGGTTTTTCCACAATGAGGAGCTCTTCATTGTCCCTGGCTTTGCCCAAAATGCGTGTCTCGAAGAGAAAAAATCCATTGCGGTGCAAAAATCCGAAGCGAACCCGAGAGTGCTGCCGCATAAACGAAACGGCCTCTCCATCCAGGGACAGGTCCCATATACTGATTGTATTGCGCTTCAATTTGTGCATCTTGAAATCGCGCGCCTTCATTTCTCCCTCTCTCTGGGGCAGATAGAGATGCAGCAGCGGGTGCTCTTTTTGACTGAACTCCTTGAGCAGATTCCACAACGCATCCCCTGTCAACTCCAGCCCGTCCAGGGCAAAGAAATACTCCGCAAAAGCACGATCCCCTCGCCGGAAATCCTCGGTCAATTCGAGCCTGATCTTCCCGCTCCCTTGTTTTCGGGAATGGAAAAAGGGCATTCTCTCCCTCCTTGCAAACACCCTGGAAGGGCAAGATTGGTTTCGGCCAGACCAAATGCTTTGACAGGGCAGCCTCAATCTTGCAATCGCTGCGTTGCCTCAAATAGCTCAAAATCTCATGGAGGCTCATTCGCCCCTGTGAAACAAAACAAGGTTTCACAGGGTATACGTCGACCTTGCCCGGCACTCACTTTTTTATGTTTGCTCGTGTAATATATTGAACTTCGGGAAAAAGTGAGTGCCGGGTCGCGCTTGACCCGTAACTTTTTGAACGCCCTGCCCAATAAGGACTTTTTGAACAGGCTGTTAGAAAAAAAGGCTCGACGAACGACGTCGAGCCTTTTTTTCTAAGGAGCCGGCGAGGGGATTCGAACCCCTGACCTGCTGATTACAAATCAGCTGCTCTGCCACTGAGCTACGCCGGCTCAAGGAGAATGTCACCCAGAGCTTTCGCGGAGTGCTCTACTCCGGCTTGAAGAAGCGCCCCGAACACTTCTTCTGCACTGTTTTCAGCAGAAGCCGCTTTGAATACCGTGTGGAATGAGCGTTTCCTTGGTTCAGAGTCGGAATTCGGCTTCAGCGCTTTTCGACCAGTGAAGGCACGGCCTCGTAACGGACTAAAACCCTATCAGATCGGGGCCCTGTTGATCAAATGCACCCCCCCATATCAGTGATAGCCCATTTTTTCAAAATCGCAATGCTGAGTATGAGAAAACAGTCGACCATGCCGCGCAACAAACCTCTCCTCCCAACCTCTTATACGCTCTGCCACGCCCATGTGTCCAGCGAAAGGAACCGCTTGCATCCTCCCCTTTCCTCTTCACCCCGTCTCCAGAAACCCGGCGCAACTCTATACCACTGACGCCGAGCCATCCACCGAGCTCGCCAGTTGCCTGGCACGCTCGGAGAGAAGCTTCTCTGCCCGGGACATGGCCTCCTCTGCGGATGTGTCCGCATTGCTCAGGCTCATCGCACGGCTAATGCCCGCCGCGCGCCACTGGGACTCGGTGAGACCGATCCTGCCGGCGATCACGGCAACCCTGGTTCCCTGGCGCGAGGCGGCCTCGAGCACTCCGGAAACCACCTTCCCCCGCAGTGATTGTTCGTCCAGGCTGCCCTCTCCGGTAACAACCCAGTCCGCATCGCGGAGCTGCGAGTCCAAATCGCTCAGGGTAACGATCCGGCTGACTCCGGATGTGAGCTCCGCACCCAGGAAAGCCTTCGCTCCCGCGGCCAATCCGCCTGCCGCTCCGCCGCCTGGAACGTCCATTTCCACGCCGAGCTGATTCCCGGCTAGAGTGGCAAGCCGGGCAAGTCCCCGCTCCAGCACGGTCACTCCCTCGGGGCTGGCTCCTTTTTGCGGGCCGAAAACGGCAGCAGCGCCGCCGGGGCCGAGCAGAGGACTATCCACGTCGCACAACACCTCCATGGATGGCAGATCCAGCCGGTTTCCAGGCGGCTGGATCAGATGCAGCCTCTGCAAAGAGCCCCCGCCCTGCTCCAAGGGGGCACCCGCATAATCCAGAAAACGCCATCCCAGGGCTGCGGCAGCGCCCGTTCCCCCGTCCACAGTCGCGCTCCCGCCAATCGCCAGCAGAATACGCCGAGGATTCTTCAAAAGCGCCGCCTGGATCAGCTCCCCTGTTCCGTAGGTGCTGCTGCTCAGGGCATCGTATTGGTGCCGGTCGAGAAGGCCAAGGCCGTTGGCGCACGCCATTTCCACAAGGGCTTCCCCTTCTTCGGGAAACCACGCGTATCCGGCATTGACACGGGAATCGCACAAGGGGCCCCAAACAGCGCACTCAACCCACTCACCGCGTCGGCAAGCCAGCATGGAGCGGGCGGTTCCCTCGCCGCCGTCAGCTAAGGGCCTCGTCTCCAGAAGGTCATATTCCTGTCGTCCATGTCTCCACCCGTCGACAGCCGCCTCAGAGGCAGTTTCCGCGTTTATGCAGCCCTTGAAGGAGTCAAAGGCGAAAACAACCTTCATGAATCCACTCCGCGATTCCTTGGCAGGGCTTTCCATGGCTGTTTCAGTCCAAATCCTTCCTCGCTAAGGGAATTCTATTTGCGATGTTCAAAACCGAAGCGCACGCTGAAATGCGCATGCACAATTCGATGCTTTCCTCATCAACAGAAAGATCCAGAATGGTTAGGGTAATTACGGCCCAGCCTTTGCACAAGAAAATCGCGCGCTTCCTCACGATCCTCCTTGGGCAGATACAGATGAAGCAGAGGCCGCTCGGACTGGCTGAACTCCTCCAGAAGGATCCGAAGGTTGCCTCCAGATATCTCCAGTCCTTCCATGGCCACGGGGTATTGTGCCTCGCGACGAGCTATTTCTCGAAAATCTTCGCTCAAATGGAACCGGTCCAGCCTATCGACTTTCTTGTCCCGTCGAAACAAGCCCATGGTATACTTTCCTTGAAACCAAAAACTCGATAATCTCTTTTCCCGCCTCCACCCGAACAATGAGTCTATAGACTTGAAATTCTATACTATCACTAAAAACTCCGGGTCAAACTGAGGACACGTTTTGTGCACTATTCTCCTCCGGCCGAACAACCAGCAAAAGCCCTTTACGATTCACAACCCGTACTAAGCGGCCTGACCCGGGGGAAACTTGGCCGGTTTCAGGACAGGCCCTCCAGGCCTCCCCGCGCACACGGACACGCATACGGCCTTTTTCCATCTCTCCCTCCACGACTCCCACCTGGCCCACTGGCGACAGCGGCCCCTCCTCTCCGCTCGGCTCGTAAGCAGGCCACACATAGAAGAAGAGCACAACGTCCTTGAGGATCCAAAGGACGAGAAGACACCAGGCGAGCCATGCGGGCATGATGTCGTAGCGCCACAGCAGCCACAGCACGAGACCGGCAAGGATCGCCGAGGGCACCTGAAGCGCGGTGTACTTGCCCACTGCGTGACTGCTCCAGCCGCGTTTGATCATGGTCGCTCCGGATTCAGCGGATTGGTATTCGGAAACGAATCTGTCAGCAAAAAGGGCGGATACTTTCTGCGTGAAAATAGCCCCTCTTTGGCAACAACTCAAGGTATTGGCAATCGCAGGATGTGCATGGACACCGCCTTGCCTGCTTGGCATAATCGCGCCCGTTTCCGGTATCCTTAAAGTGAGGCTGTAAAAACGCGATTTTCGGAGAAAAAGGGGGACGGACGGAGTTATGGAAACAACAGGCAGTCCGGACTATTCGGTGTATCTGGTCGCGGACCGCTCCTGCTGTGGCGGCAGGGATCTCCTCGAGGTGGTGGAGGGGGCCGTGCGCGGCGGGGCGAGCATTGTGCAGCTCAGGGAAAAGGAAGCGGGCGCCCGGGAGTTCGTCCAGCTAGCTCGCCGAATGAAACGTCTGCTGCGTTCCCTGGATGTGCCGCTCATCATCAACGACCGCGTGGACGTCGCCCTGGCCTGCGGGGCGGACGGAGTCCATGTGGGCCAGGAGGACATGGACCCCAAGGATGTGCGCCTGTTGACCGGCCCGGATCTCCTGGTGGGCCTGACTGTGCACACTCCCGACCTGGCCCGTGAAGCCGAGGATCTGCCGGTGGACTACCTGGGAGCGGGCCCTGTGTTCGGGACGGCGAGCAAGAGCGACCCCAAGCCGCGGTTGGGTCTCGAGGGCCTGAGCCGTATCCGGGAGGCCACTTCCCTGCCCCTCGTGGGGATCGGCTCTGTTTCTTCGGACACCGCCCCAGAGGTCATCCGGGCCGGAGCGGACGGTGTGGCCGTCATAGCAGCCATCTGCTCCGCGGAGTCCCCGTATGAAGCAGCCAGGGATCTTGTCCAGGCGATCCGCGCCGAGCGATCCAGCTAAGCCCGGCGTCTGGCCCAGACCAAATGGATCTGGTCCGAGGTCGGCAGCGAGGGATAGTACTTGTCGTCCTCCGGACGCCACCAATTGCGGATACTTACGGTCTCCAGGGCCTCGAAGGCGCCGGTCCGGCGGAGCAGGTCCAGAACATAGCCCGTTCTCTCGAAGTCGTAGAGCTCGGGCCAAAGGGCGATGGTCTTGGGCGGGAACCAGCGATTGGAGAAGCTGATCCCTATCCGGCCTCCCGGCTTGATCACCCTGGCCGCCTCCCGCAACACGGCCACGGGCCGGATCATGTACTCCACGGAGAGACTGCACAGGACGGCGTGAAAGGATTCCTCCGGGAACGGCAGCTCCGGCCGGGCGTTGACATCCTGCACCACATGACGGCTCAAAGCGGGATTGTGGGCCATCTCCTCGCTGTTCAGCCCCAGACCGGTTCCATTCAGCCCCTGGTCCGTCGGGAGATGGGACTCGTAGCTGCTCATCAGATCGAGCACCGCCGATCCCGGGGCGAGCTCGGTCGCGTATTCCTGCTGCAGCAGCTCACTGGCCCGGCTGTCGATATGCCGCACAAAGCGCGGGGTTTGATAGAAGCTGGCATCATCCGTTTCGTCTTGCCTCGTGAAATCCAGGGGATCGGAAAAATCGGCCTGCATACCGTTAAGCGCCGCCTGCATTCCCGGACCGAGATCCGCTATCTGTCCCCTCCAGTCCGTGATGCTCCCCCCGGTATCGCTCTCCCGCCGAGCGTTATCCACCACTGTAACTGTCAGTCGGACAGGAAATCGGGCCAGGGGATGGCCCATATCCGCAAGCATTTCCCCCTCTCCGGCCTCCAGAACCCTGAAGGGAAAGATGTTCTGGGGATGGACGCCTGCCAGATTCTCCAAAATGCCCTTGGGATAAAAGCGTCCCTGCTTGGGGTGTCTTGCACTGTTGCCGAGCTTGTCCCGTCGAAAGAAGCGATAGGCGATCCGCCTCTTTCCGTGCGGGGCTTCCGGGGGGAGCGCCTCTCCTGGGGAGTAGTCCAGCGTAACGCTTTGTCCGGGCATCTTGCCCAAAAGCTCCTCCTTGATTCCCGGAGGGAAACAGTCGCGCCATATATTAACCCTACGGGCCAAATACCGCTCCATATGCGAGGCGTCCTCGCTCTGCCAGGCCAGCTCAAACAAGAGCACGGCTTCGCTTTCCATGGTGATAGGTAGTGTCATAATCGCCTCCCCAGAAAAAACAGTACAGTATCTGTCTCTAACAGCCTTTTGAAAAAGTCCTTATCAGGCAGGGCGTTCAAAAATTTCAAGGGTGCGCGCGACCCGGCACTCACTTTTTCCCGAAGTTCAATAT
>JAZKRN010000086.1:0-10973 GCA_036628655.1 Desulfohalobiaceae bacterium
GGTTTCACCCCGGTAGCATCACAAGGCTGAGCTACGGGGCAGGCGGGGTAAACTAAGACCTTGCCCGGCACTCACTTTTTTATGTTTACTCGTGTAATATATTGAACTTCGGGAAAAAGTGAGTGCCGGGTCGCGCCTTGCACTTGAAATTTTTCAAGGCCCTGTTTTGAACGATTTTTACTGGCTGCCAGACGTAAGGAGAGAGGTAAGATAGATTTGCCAACGTCTAGCGCTATTTGCTTTCTTTGTAAGACAAGAAGCGGAATGAAAATGATTATATCATTCATTTTTCTCTGAGGAGCGAGAGCGCATGAAGATTCACGAATACCAGGCCAAGGAGATCTTTGCCCGCTACGGGATTCCCGTCCCCTCCGGCGGAGTGGCCTTCAGCGTCGAGGAGGCCCTCGGCGTTGCGGACGAGCTGGGCCAGTACCCCGTTGTGGTCAAGGCCCAGATCCATGCCGGCGGACGAGGCAAGGGCGGCGGCGTGCAGCTGGCCCACTCGCGGGAAGAGGTGCAGAACCTGGCCTCAAGCATACTGGGGATGAACCTGGTGACCAACCAGACCGGAGAAAAGGGCCAACCGGTAAAACGGCTCCTGGTGGAACAGGGTTTGGATATCGCCCAGGAGCTCTATCTGAGCCTCATTCCGGACCGAAGCGCCGGCAAGGTCGCGATTGTGGCTAGCGACGCCGGGGGCGTGGATATCGAGGAGGTCGCCCGGGAGACGCCGGAGCGCATCGTTACGGTGCACGTGGACCCGCTTTTGGGCATTTTTCCCTATCACTGCCGCAAGATCGCCTTTGGCCTCGATCTGCCCCCCGAGGCGCGAAAGGAACTCATGGCCCTGCTCGGCCGGGCCTATCGCCTCTTTGTGGATCACGACTGTTCCCTGGTGGAGATCAATCCACTGGTTGTCACCGCGGACAACCAGGTCATCGCCCTGGACGCCAAGGCGTCCTTCGACGATAACGGGCTGGTCCGGCACAAGGAATTGGCCGAATACCGCGATCCGGACGAAGAGGACCCTCTGGAGCGCCAGGCCTCGGAATACGGACTGAACTACATCAAGATGGAGGGCAATGTGGGGAATATGGTCAATGGCGCGGGCCTGGCCATGGCCACAATGGACCTCATCAAGCAGGCGGGCGCAGAGCCGGCCAACTTCCTGGACGTGGGCGGCGGAGCGAACGCGGAAATGGTGGCCAAGGGATTCCGGATCCTTTTGTCCGACGAGAATGTGCGGGTCGTGCTGATCAACATATTCGGCGGGATCCTTCGCTGCGACGTCCTGGCCCAGGGCGTGATCCAGGCCGCGGAGCAGGTCGGAGTCAACGTTCCGATTGTTGTCCGCATGGAAGGGACGAACGTGGACGAGGGCCGCCGGATCCTGGCCGAATCCGGGCTGGATCTGCACACCGCCGGAAGCCTGCGCGAGGCTGCGGAGAGAATCGCCGCCATTGCGGGGCGGACCTAGTGCTGCGTCTCAAAAATGCTGCCTTAATTTTTGGCAATTGATTCTATTTTATTTATAAGTTTATAAAATTCGAATATCGAAATCCGAAATCCAAAACAAATATCAAATGCGAATTTACCAAAACAATTGACTTAAACTTTGATATTTTGGTCATTATTCGAGTTTGTTTCGAATTTCGATATTCGAATTTCGAATTTCCGTGTCATTGAAGAGTGGGTCAAATTGAAAAAGAAAATCAACATGAGAAACTGCCACTGTTTGAGACAGAACTTATAAGACACGGCATTAAAAACCGAGTACACGAACCGAGGCGAAAAGCCGGTCTGGGAGCGACTATGAGCATATATGTGGATGAGAACACCAGGGTCCTGGTGCAGGGGATAACCGGCCGAGAGGGCCGGTTCCACGCAAGGCAGTGCATGGACTACGGGACCTCGGTGGTTGCCGGGGTCACGCCCGGCAAGGGCGGTCAGGAGGTAGAGGGCGTGCCGGTGTACGATACCGTCGCCGAAGCGGCGAAGGAAACCGGCGCCAACTGCAGCCTGATTTTCGTGCCCCCAACATTGGCGGCGGATGCCATTCTGGAGGCCGCGGATGCGGGCATTGAGACAGTAGTGACCATCAGCGAGGGCATACCGGTGCTGGACATGATTCGGGTCAAGACCCATTTGCGGGACAGCGCCACCCGTCTGATCGGCCCCAACTGTCCGGGAATCATCAGCCCTGGGCGGTGCAAGGTGGGAATCATGCCCGGACCGATCCACAAGCCGGGCGGGCCCGTGGGCGTGGTCTCACGCTCCGGGACGCTGACCTACGAGGTGGTGGATCAGCTCACCAAGCAAGGGATCGGGCAGAGCACCTGCATCGGCATCGGAGGGGATCCGGTCAACGGGACCAGCTTCCTGGACGTCCTGGACGCCTTAGAGCGGGATCAGGAAACAACAGCGGTGCTCATGGTCGGCGAAATCGGCGGGGATGCCGAGGAACGGGCCTCGGAGTACGCCGCCAGCCATATGCACAAGCCCGTGGTGGGCTTTGTCGCCGGTCTGACCGCCCCGCCAGGACGCCGCATGGGGCATGCGGGGGCCGTGGTGAGCGGAGGCAGCGGCACCGCACGGGGAAAGATCGAGGCCATGCGGGAGAACGGTGTGGCCGTCTGTGAGGATCTGGGCAGACTGGGTTCCTGTTGTGCCGAGGCGTTCAGCAGGGTCATCTAGGATCGGCTTCGGGGAAACCGGCCCGGATTACTCCGGTTCCCGATCAGCGACGAAACCGGTCCGGTCTGCCCCGGACCGGAAGACAGTCGCCGAATTCATGTTTTGTAAACAGTGTTTGTTTTTGCAATATTTGTGCACGAATCCGACAGGGCGGAACAGGAAAACGAAAAGGAGGGGGCTGTTATGACGGAATCCTTGTTTACCAGGGACTATGCCCGGATGTGGGAATACGCCAAAAAGGATCCGGTCCGCTTCTGGACCGAGGCCGCCCAGAGCGCAATGGCGGACATCCACTGGTTCAAGCCGTGGGAGAAGACCTTTGAGTGGGACTATCCCACATTCAGCTGGTTCAAGGGGGGTACGACGAATATCTGCTACAACTGCCTGGATCACAAGGTCATCAAGGGCCATGGGGAGAAGCCGGCTTTCATCGAGGTGTCCGGCGAGCGCGGCGAGACCCGGACGTTCACCTACAGCGAGCTCCTGGATCTGGTGAAGCAGTACGCCGCATCCCTGCGGAGCCTGGGCGTGGGCCGCGGAGACAGGGTCATGATCTACATGCCCATGTCCATTGATTCCGCGGCGGCCATGCTGGCCTGCGCCCGGATCGGGGCGATTCATGTGGCGGTGTTCGCGGGCTTTTCCTCCGGAGCCATCGCGGACCGCCTCGATCTAACCACCCCCAAGGCGGCCCTGGTCCAGGATCAGGGCTCCAGAGCGGGCAAGCCGGTCTACCTCAAGCAGATGTTCGACAAGGGCGTGCAGTCCGCGGAAAAGAACGTGGAGTCCGTGGCCGTGTTAATCCGGGGACAGGACAAGCCGGACATGGTGCAGGGCCGGGATCTGACCTGGCAGGAATTCCTGAAAAAGGGCGAGGGGCAAAGCGGCGACTACGAGGAAATGGAGTCCAACGAGCCCCTCTTTATTCTGCCCACGTCAGGTACCACGAAAAAACCCAAACCCACCCTCCAGTGCCACGGCGGATATCAGGTCTACATCTACTGCATGGCGGACTGGGTCTTCGGCCGCAGGGCGGACGACGTCTGGTTCTGCACCTCGGACATTGGATGGATCGTGGGCCACAGCTACAACGTGTACGAACCCCTGCTCTCCGGGTGTACCTCCATCCTGTATGAAGGGACTCCGAACTATCCCAGCCGGGACATGTGGTGGGACGTAATCGAAACCCACAAGGTCACCGGCTGCTTTTTCTCCCCTACAGCGGCGCGGGCGCTGATGATGCTCGGAGTGGAGGAGGCCCGAAAGCACGACATCTCTTCCGTGGAGCGGATCTTCTGCGCCGGGGAGGTCCTCAATCCCCCGGTCTGGGAATGGCTCCAGAGGGAGGTCTTCCAGGACCGGATCCCGGTGATGGACCATATGTGGCAGACCGAGTCTTCCGGGCCCATGTTCGCCAATCCCTACGGTCTGGAACAAAAGCCCATCAAGCCGGGCTCATCCTGTGTTCCGGTGCCGGGCATCGTCCAGGACGTGGTGGACGAGGTCACCGGTCGGAGCCTGCTCCCCGGGGAAAAGGGGACCATGGTGGTGCGCAAGCCCTGGCCCGGACAGACCCCAACTCTGTACGGAGATCTGACCCACTACAAGAACGAGTACTGGGAAAAGACCATGGGCTCCGCGGGCGCCTATTACTGCGGCGACGCGGCGAGCGTGGACACGGACGGCTATGTCTGGTTCACCGGACGCTCCGACGAGGTGATCAAGATCTCCGACCACCGCATCGGGACCATCGAGGTGGAGAACGCCCTGGTCCAGCATCCCGCGGTTGGCGAGGCCGCTGTCGCGGGCGTGCCCGATGAGATGAAGGGCCAGGTTTGCCTGGGCTTCGTGGTCCTGCGCAGCGGCTACGACCCCTCTCCGGAGCTGGAGAAGGAGATCCTGCAGCACGTGCGGGACACCATGGGGCCGGTCGTGGTCTTCAGGGGCATCGAGTTCGTCAAAATGCTGCCCAAGACCCGGAGCGGCAAGATCATGCGGCGTGTGTTGAACAAGGCCTACAGCGGCGAGGATCTGGGCGATATCTCCACCATCGAGGACGAGTCCTCGGTTGATGAAATCAAGATGGCTGTACAGCGAATAGAAAACAAGTAACATCAATGTACTTGACATTTATTTTTTTGAATGCGAGATATTCTAGTAACATAAATTAGTTCAACTGTATAAAATGTCATGAATAGATCTCGGGCAATAACGCCTTTACTATTGCGCCGATTTGATGTCTCCTTATAGAGCAGACAGGGATTAGTGCGTTTCTGACAACCCCTGTCTGCTTTTTTTTGGATCAATTTTTTGACCATTTTCTATTGACTTGTTGGGTTTTTTAGTTAGGATTGCATCAAACATAAATGCTTCCAACAAATGGATGGTCTGTATGAGCGATATTCCGCAGAAGCTAGAAAGAAAGCGTAAGGATCTCTACGCGGAGGCAGAGCCCAGCGGATTCGGGGAACGTCGGACGGAATTCGACGGCATGGGGCGCAAAACGGGCAATCAGTACGCCAAGCAGGGCGAGGTGGTCTGTGTCGAGGCCTGCCGCACGCCCTACGGCAGGCTCGGCGGCGGCCTCAAGCAATACGACGCCCCGGAGTTGGGCGCCCTGGCCATTCAGGAGGTACTGAGGCGGATGCAGGGTCGCGTCACTCCGGAGGACGTGGATTACGTGGCCATGGGACAGGTGGTGACCGCCGGCTGCGGACAGGTTTCCAGCCGCCAGGCGGCCATGCTCGCCGGCCTGCCGGAGTCCGTGCCCAGCATCTCCGTGAACAAGGTCTGCTCCTCGGGGATCAAGACCGTGGATCTGGCGGTGCAGATGGTTCTGCTGGGCAGGGCGGAGATCGCCATTGGCGGGGGCCAGGAGAGCATGACCAACTGCCCCTACGCCCTGCCCCAGATGCGTTTCGGTCAGCGGATGGCCATGCCGGACGCCCAGGTTTTCGACCTCATGGTCCACGACGGGCTTTGGGACCCCTTCTACGACCGGCACATGGCCCTGCACGGCTCGGAGACAAGCGACGAGTTCGGGTTTACGCGGCAGGACAACGACGAATGGGCCCTGCGCTCACAGCAGGCGGCGGCTCGGGCCATGGAGGAGGGGCGCCTGGAAGGCGAGATCTTCCCCGTGGAAATCACCGCCGGCAAAACGACGGATGTGCTGTCCCGCGACGAGCAGCCCAGACCGGATGCCACCCTTGAGGGCCTGGCCAAGCTGCCCCCGGTGTTCAATCACACCAGCCGGGTCACCGGCCAGGGCGGATCCATTACCGCGGGCAACGCGCCGGGGGTAAACGATGGGGGGGACGTCTGCCTCATGATGAGCCGGGAAAAGGCGGAGGAGATCGGGGCCAAGCCCCTGTTCCGGGTGATCGACTACGCGGAGGTTTCCCAGCAGACCAAGGATATCGCCACCGTGCCCGGGCTGGCCATCAGCAAGGTGCTCGAGCAGAACGGCATGGGCGTGGAGGACGTGGACCTCATCGAGATCAACGAGGCCTTTTCCGCGGTAACCCTGATCAGCGCCCGCAGCATCCTGGGGCTTTCCCGGGAGCAGGCGGAGGCCAAGGTCAACGTCAACGGCGGGGCCATTGCCTACGGGCATCCCATCGGTGCAACAGGGGCCCGGATCGTGATGACCCTGGCCTACGAGCTGAGGCGCCGCGGCGGCGGCATCGGCGTGTGCGGGATCTGTTCCGGGCTGGCGCAGGGGGATGCCATGCTGATCCGGGTGGACGGTTAGACGATTCAGATCCGCAGAAGACAGGAGGCTTATCCACATGGCAATACAGAACATCATGGTCGTAGGGGCCGGACAGATGGGCAGCGGCATCGCCCAGGTCGCGGCCCAGACGGGATATTCCGTTGTGCTTCACGACATCAGCGACGAGCTGGTCCAGAAGGGGCTCTCCGGTATCACCAAGCAGCTGGACAAGGCGGTGGGGAAGGAAAAGATCTCCCAGGCGGATCGCGACGCCGCCCTGGGGCGGATCCAGACCACCACGAGCCTGGAGGCTGTGAAGGATAGAGACCTCGTGGTCGAGGCAGTGGTGGAGAAAATGGAGGTCAAGGCCAAGGTTTTCGGTGAGCTGGATCAGAATGCCCCCGCATCGGCGATCCTGGCCACCAACACCTCCTCCCTGCCCATCACCCGCATCGGAGCGTCCACGAACCGGCCGAGCCGGGTTATCGGGATGCACTTCATGAACCCGGTGCCGGTGATGAAGCTGGTGGAGGTCATCAACGGGCTTGCCACGGATCCGGAGGTGACTGCCACCGTGAAGGAGGTGGCGCAGAACCTGGGCAAGGTGCCAGTGGAATGCCGAGATGTGCCGGGCTTCGTCTCCAACCGGGTGCTTATGGTCATGATCAACGAGGCGATCTGGGAGCTCTACGAGGGCGTCGCCTCTGTGGAGGGCATCGACAGCATCATGAAGATGGGGATGAACCACCCCATGGGACCGCTGGCCCTGGCCGACCTCATCGGTCTGGATACCGTGCTGTCCATCATGAACGTGCTTCTGGAGGGGTACAACGATCCCAAATACCGGCCAGCGCCGCTGCTTCGGTCCTATGTGGACGCCGGCTGGCTGGGGCGCAAGACAGGGCGCGGATTCTACAGCTATGGTTAGCAGGGCGCTCCCAATCTTCCAATTGCTTCGTTGTCCGGCACCTATTTGAGGTGACAAAAGGGCGTCTGATTGACTTGGCTTCACAAATAGGTGCCGGATTCAAACTCGCATGGAGGCTCACTACGCCCCAGTGAAACAAAAGAAGGTTTCACCCCGGTAGCGTCACAAGGCTGAGCTACGGGGCAGGCGGGGTAAACTTCGATCTTGAACTTTTTTTGCCCGTCACTTGAAATTTTTCAACGCCCTGCCCGCTAGGGGCTTTTCCAACAAAGTGCTCGACGGATTCGCTCATCCGATGCCGCATCGGCGGGGTTGGGACCGGGGCCTTGAAGGAATGACAAGGCCACGGAGAGACAATTCGTTTACGCGGAGGATGTTATGTATTTTTCCAAGGAACTCCTGGACTCCAGCAGCAGTCTGAGGAAGAAATGGGAGGACGAGGTCAGGCGGGTGGTCGAGAAGAACGGGGAGCGGGACAAGCGCTTCACCACGGTCTCGGACCATCCCGTCAAAAGGACCTATGATCCCCTGGACATCCAGGACACGGATTTCGAGAACGATATCGGCTATCCCGGTGGCTATCCTTATACCCGGGGAATCCACTCCACCGGCTACAGGGGGAGGCTCTGGACCTACCGCATGTTCTCCGGGATGGGCACCGCCAAGGACACCAACGAGCGCTGGCACATGCTGCTCAAGCAGGGCCAGACCGGACTGAGCACGGCCTTCGATTTTCCCACCCTCATGGGGTACGACTCGGACAATCCCAGGGCAGAGGGCGAATGCGGCCGCTGCGGCGTTGCGGTGGACACTCTGGAGGACTTCAAGATCCTGCTCAAGGATGTCCCCCTGGATCAGGTGACCACCTCCATGACCATCAACCCTCCGGCCACGGTGATGTGGGCCATGTATTGCGCCTGCGCCCAGGAGCAGGGGGTGCCGCTGGACAAGATCGGGGGCACCATCCAGAACGACATGCTCAAGGAGTTCATCGCCCAAAAGACCTTCATGCTGCCTCCCGAGCCCTCCATCAAGCTGATCAGCGACACCGTGGAGTTCGGGGCCAAATACGTGCCTAAGTGGAACACCATCAGCATCAGCGGGTACCACATCCGGGAGGCCGGTTCCACTGCCGCGCAGGAGCTCGCCTTCACCCTGCGTGACGGCATGGCCTACGTCGAGGACGTGATGGAGCGCAAGGGGATGCATCCGGATGAATTCGCGCACAGGCTGTCCTTTTTCTTCAACTCCCACATCGACTTCTTCGAGGAGATCGCCAAGATGCGCGCGGCGCGCCGCATCTGGGCCAAGGTCATGCGGGAGCGCTACGGGGCGGAGGATCCGCGCTCCTGGTGGCTCCGCTTCCACACTCAGACAGCGGGCTGCTCCCTGACGGCGCAGCAGCCCTACAACAACGTGGTCCGCACGGCCACGGAGGCCCTGGCCGCGGTCCTGGGCGGGACCCAGTCCCTGCACACCAATTCCCTGGACGAGGTCTACTGTCTGCCCACGGACCACTCGGTCCAGATCGCCCTGCGCACGCAGCAGATCATCGGCGAGGAGACTGGGGTGGACAATACCGTGGATCCCCTGGGCGGCTCCTATTTCGTGGAGAAGTTGACCAACGAGATGGAGCAGGCCGCCTGGGAGTACATCGAGAAGATCGACGAAATGGGCGGGATGCTCGCGGCCATCGATCGCGGGTATCCCCAGATGGAGATCGCGGACGCGGCGTTCAGATATCAGCATCAGATCGAGTCCGGGGAGAAGACCCTGGTCGGGGTGAACAAGTACAAAACCGAAGACGCCGAGGAGTGCCCCCTGCTCGATATCGACGAGGAGGTGGAGCGGTCTCAGCTGGAGCGCTTGCAGGGTGTGCGCAGGAACCGCGAGGAAAGCGCGGTAAAGAAGTCTCTGGACGAGCTGCGCACCGCCTGCAAAAAAGGGGACAACGTCATGCCCCACTGCATCGAGGCGGTGCGGAACCAGGCCACGGAGCAGGAGATCTGCGACATCTATCGCGAGGTCTACGGGGAGTATCGGGATCCGGGGCTTTTTTAGTTCAACGTTCCCCGTTCTCCGTTCAGGGTTACTGGTTCCCAGTTCAACGTTTCGGGGTCTGGGGTTCGGATTTTCGATTGAAGTTTCAAGCACACGATTTTGGGTTTGTTGTTTTTCCAAAAGCGATAGGAACAGGCTCAATCAAGAATTGAACACTTTTACGTCACACGGCTAAACGGAGGCGAGCATGGCGCAGAAAAACTTGCGGGTCATGGTGGCCAAGCCCGGTCTGGACGGACACGACCGGGGAGCCAGGGTGCTGGCCCGGAGCTTTCGCGATGCGGGATTCGAGGTGATTTACACCGGGTGTCACCAGACCCCGGAACAGATCGTGGAAGCGGCCCTTCAGGAGGATGTGGACCTTATCGGCCTCAGCTGCCTTTCCGGGGCCCACAAGCATCTCTTCCCCAGGGTGGTCCGGCTGCTCGAAGAGCGGGGCGCCGGAGACATCCCGGTTATCGGCGGAGGCATCATCCCGGACAAGGACATCCCCTATCTCTACGAGCAGGGCATCAGGGAGGTTTTCACCCCGGGGACCCATATCGAAAGCATCACCAATTGGATCGAGGAGAATGTGGCGCCCCGGGAGACACTTTAAATCGGCGGATCCTCTGAGCGGGACAAGCGGCACAAGGACCTGAGGGACATGAGCACAGCGGAAAGGATTCGTGGCGGGGATATCCGCCTGGCGTCGCGGCTGATCCGGAATCTGGAGGACAATTCCCCGCGGGCGAGGGAGATCGTCAAGGAGCTCTTCCCCTATACCGGGAAAGCCAGGGTGCTTGGTCTGACCGGCGCTCCCGGGTCGGGCAAGAGCACGATCACCGATCACCTGATCAGCAGTTACCGGTCCACGGGATACAAGGTCGGCGTATTGGCCGTGGACCCCACCAGCCCCTTCAGCGGGGGAGCCATCCTGGGCGACCGGGTCCGCATGCAGAAACACGCCGAGGACCGGGGCGTTTTCATCCGCAGCCTGGCCACCCGCGGCGCCCTGGGAGGGCTTGCCGCGGCTGTGGACGATGCGGTGCACGTCCTGGACGCCATGGGCATGGACCGCATCATCCTGGAGACCGTGGGCACGGGGCAGTCCGAGGTGGACGTGATGAATAACGCCCACAGCGTGCTCCTGGCCCTGACTCCCGGCCTGGGGGACGAGGTGCAGACCCTCAAGGCCGGAATCATGGAGATCGCGGACCTCTTCGTGATCAACAAGGCGGACCAGAAGGGGGCGAACAAGCTCTACCAGGAGCTCATGCGGATGCTGAACATGGTCAGCGAGCACCACTCCGGATGGAGGCCGCCTGTTCTCACTCTGCAGAATATCGCCCACCCGGAGGAATTCGCCGAGCAGGTGGAGGAGGTCCGGCAAAAGATCGACGAGCACTACCAGGTGCTTCTGGAGACGGATATTCTGGCCCAGCGCGAGCGGCGCAAGGCCCGTCTGCAGCTTTTAAACTCCTTCAGGGCGACCCTGCTGGATCCCATCCTGGAGGAGCTCGAGTCCGGCGGCGAGCTGGAGGACCTTATCCGGCGCATCGAGAGCAAGGAGAGCGATCCGCACAGCCTTGCGGA
>JAZKRN010000087.1:0-10950 GCA_036628655.1 Desulfohalobiaceae bacterium
AGTCAAAATACCCCGTGTCGGCTTCCAATGATCAGTAGGGCACTGAATAGTTACGCTGAAAGGAGGTCCGGAAAGGAGTGTACAGGAACGATACACCATCATGGAAAATATGTATTGTGTGGATACACCTTCTTCGTTGAAACCATTTGCCGGGCTTTGCCTTTTCGGATACCGACAGCTCCGTAACAGCCGAAGTTTTTCTGGTGCGGGGCGGAGACTAGTGCCTCAAACACTGTTGCGGTCCTGAGGGGGATCCGCGGGCTGGCAGGCGGCTGCCCTCTAAGTGCAGAGGAGCTCTGGGCGGAGCAGAAAAAAGGGGGATTTTCTCGGTCAGGCTTGTGGTTATTCCTTTGTGGGTTTATCATAAACAAAATCATAAACCACAATTTACACGGAGGCGTCCATGCACAGGGTTCTTATAGCCTATGTCACCCGGACCGGGAAAACGGAGAAAATGGCCAACCTCATCGCGGAAGGTATCCGCATGCAGGGTCACGAGCCGGTGATCAAAAAAATATCGGAGTTGAAAAAGGCCGAGGATCTGGAGGGATACGATGGGTATGTCTTCGGCTGTCCCACCTATCATCGGGATATTACGGACGGGATGAAAAAATTCCTCTTCCTGGCGGAAAACCTGAGTCTGGTGGGCAAGATCGGCGGAGCCTTCAACGCCTATACCCACAGCGGAGAGTCCGGAGAGATTATCTACGACACCATGAAATACGTCTACAAGATGGACGCTATCGATCTCGGCCCGCTGCAGCTGAAGGAAGCCGCCATAGATACGAACGAGGGCGCCAAGGCCTGCCAGGATTACGGCAAGGCTATCGGCCAAAAGCTCGGGGCCTAATAGGGCCTTATTTCGTCCAGACCTGCCCCCGGCCCCGGCCAAAAGCACCGGGGCCGAGTGCCCAGGGCGGCACAGGTCAATCCTTTTCCTGAAACTCTTCCTGCGTTTCCCCCCCTTCCCGTCCCTGTCTTTCCTTGTCCGCAATCCTTTCGTTGCGGATTTCCTTGAGCATGGCGACCACTGGATCAGTTCTGAATTCGCCTCTGTTTTGGGGCAGAAAAAAGTGGTGATATAATCCTCTAATTTTCTTGTCACGTTTCAAGTTTGGTCAAAGAGGAATACACAAAACAGCTGTAGAGACATACAAGGAAACCATGATTTGAGTTGACAAGACACGAGCTCCGTTTCTTTTTCAAACAAAGAAACGAAAAAGTGGTACTAGAATCTGCAGATTTTCTTGCTTCTTCTTATATCAGAAGAAGAAGCGAAATGAGTGCCTTGCCCTATTTTCCTGATTCTTAAGGACGAATATATATGCACTCCCGAATAACGGGAAAAAAAAACGATTCACATTGGGCAAGACACTAGGCAACGGGGGCGGTTTCTGTCATGGTCCAATATATATGTAAAGCTGTTTTCTCTCCGGGGTGTGTTGCTGCAAATTGTTGGGCTCTGTACCCGGACGGTTGAGGAGAAGCCCAGCAAAGTCTTTTACCTTGATCACAACAGGAACAGGAGAGCCGCAAGGCTGACAGAAATGCAGGTACGAGCAATGACCCAGCTTTACTGACGAAAGCGTCCTCTGGAATCCCTGTTTTCGACGAGATAACCGGCGGGGGGGCTTCCAGAGGGGCGTTCCACTCTTGTCTGCGGGGATGCCGGCGCGGGCAAGACCATGTTCGGAATGCAGTTCCTGGTCAGAGGCGCAATTGAAGGACAAAAACCCGGGGTCTTTGTCGCTTTCGAGGAGACGGAAGCCGACCTGAAAAAGAATGTCGCCTCCCTGGGCTGGGATATGGACGCCCTTTGCGAGGAGAAGCGGCTCGCGGTGGAGACCGTGAGCGTCTCCTCGGAGGAGATGGCCGAGGCGGGCCAATACGACCTGGAGGGGTTGTTCATCCGTCTAGACGCCGTCATCCGCAATGTCGGCGCCTCCAGGATCGTGCTGGACACTGTGGAGACCCTTTTCGGTGTCTTCACGGGCGCGCTCGGAGTACGTGCGGAATTTCGCCGCCTGCTGCGCTGGCTCAAGAAACGGGGCATCACCGCTGTGGTGACCGCGGAACGGAGCGAAGACGGCCTTACTCGATTCGGAATCGAGGAATACGTTTCGGACTGCGTCATCGACCTTTGCCAAACCATGCGGGGGCAGACAACGCGCAGGCACTTGCGGGTCATGAAATATCGCGGCTCCGGCCACGGCACAAATGCCTATCCCTTTCTCATCGGCAAGAACGGCATCCATCTTTTTGCGATCACGGAGCTGGGACTGGATTTTCCGGTATTCCAAGAGCGCATTGTGCGGTATAGACCGTTTGGATGAAATGCTCGGGGGAAAGGGCTTCTACCGCGGCTCGAGCATTCTGCTTTCCGGTACGGCGGGCACGGGCAAGTCGAGTGTCAGCGCGAGCTTCGTCAACGCCGCCTGCGGCCGCGGGGAACAGGCCCTGTACATTTCCTACGAGGAGCCCATTGCAGATCATGCGCAATATGAAATCCATCGGCATCGATCTCCAGAAATGGCAGGAGAAGGGGAACCTCCGGTTTCATATCACCCGCGTCACCACGCACGGCCTGGAGGAGCACTTTTCCTGGTCAAGGAGCTGATCGAGGAAACTCCTCCCGTCGTGGTGGTTATCGACCCGGTGAGCAACCTGTTGCAGCTCGGCTCCCCGGAGAAGGTCAAGAACCAGCTCACCCGACTGATTGATCTCCGGAAATCGTCCGGCATTAGCACCCTGGTGACTGAGCTGATCAGCGGCGGCAGCACCGTGGAAGCCACGAATACGGATATCTCTTCGCTCATGGAGGCCTGGATCCGGTTGCGGGAAATGGAGACCGGGGGGGAGCGAACCCGGGTTTTGTCCCTGCTCAAAGCCCGCGGCATGGCGCATTCCCATCAGCTTCGAGAGTTTGTCCTCACCGATGAAGGTGTTTCCCTGTTGGATGTATACAGCGGTCCTGCCGGGCTGATAACCGGCACTGCCCGCTACACGCAGGAAGCGCAGGAGGAGGCGGAACACAAGAGGCGGCTTCAGGAAATCGAGTGCATGGTGAAGGAAACCAGGCTCAAGGAGATCGAGGCTAAGCTTCAGGGCGAGGAAGAGAAGCTTGAACAGGCCATCCGGGAAGCGGAGGAGGAAGAGGACACGTATCAGCAAAGACGGGAAATGCGCAGGCAATTGCGCGGAGGGCGTTAACCCGGGTTGCTTGCAATGGCAGGGTTGGGCTTGAGGGTGCGTCCCGGAGATGTTTCATTGGCGGTGCCGAGAATACCAATTGAAAGGGCGGAATAGAATGGTAGCAGAAAGGGATTACTCCAGAGACAGTGAGGGGTTCTATTCCTTGCGGCTCTTCGTTACTGGGAGCACCTCGCGCTCGCAACAGGCTATCCAGAACTTGAGTCAGATCTGTGAAGAGTATCTCCAGGGCCGGTACAAGCTCGAGGTCATCGACGTGTCCAAGGATCCGGCCCAAGCCAGACAGCATCAGATTCTGGCCGTCCCCACCCTGTTGAAGGAGCTCCCTCCTCCCTTGCGCAAGATCGTGGGTGACCTCTCGGAAAAGGAGAAGGTCCTGGAGGGCCTGGATATTTACCCTCAAGGCTTGAAATGAGCGATTCGATCTTTTTCCCGAATTCTCGGGTTTCCTTCACGTTCATTCCCTTTAGCAGTCTGTTGAAAAAGCCCTTATCAGCTGGGCGTTCAAAAATTTGAAGCAACGCAGCAATTGAAAGATTTTCGGTAACTATTCACCACCCCACTAACTATTGTAAGTCGACACGGGGTATTTTGAATCATTTCAGCGGAGACGATGCCAGATTTTCTTCGCTCGCCACGTGGGGGAAGCCCGACCGTGAACATGCTTTCAAGTGACAAAAGATTTGTCGCTGAGGAAATTTTTCTGGATCCCGGAAAACAGCAGCCACCGAGAGTCGGGTGGGGGCAGGGATGCCCCCACGTGGCGAGCGTTAGAAAATCCAGAGTCGAAGGTGCAAGATGAAAAAAGGCCCCGTGAAGATTACGGTTTCGCAAGGTAGGGTATAGTTACCCCGAAGATAGAGTTTCTATAAGGAGCCTCAATGCCGACTCCCAACCCGGAATACGTGGACCGTCTGAAGGATCTGGTGAAGGAGGCCCCCTATCCCAGCCACATGAACATGGAGCTTGTCGGGATCGGCATGGATACCGCGTTGGTGGAGCTTACCCTGGGCGAATACCACATGCAGCCCTTTGGCATCGTCCACGGCGGGGTGCTGGCCACGATGATCGACACGGCAACTTTCTGGGCCGCATTTCTGCGGCTGCCCGACGGAGACGGGCTGGTCAACGCGGATCTCAAGCTGAACTACCTGAAGGCGGTGGAGAAGGGCGTTCTGCGGGCCGAGGGCAGGTGCCTCCGCCACGGCCGCTCCGTCAGCTACGCCGAATCCAGCGTGGTGGACGAGGCGGGCGAGCTTCTGGCCCACGGCACATCTACCCTCATGGCGCTGCCGGGAAGAGGGCTGCAGCTGGGAGTGGACAAGTTCCTTCCGGAATAGGGTCCGCCACCCCTGAAAGGATCCTGCCCGGAAGAGCCGCGCTCATTTCTTCTCGCGCCTCGCGGGGCGGCCTTTATTGCCAAATGTGTTATCCTGTTTCGCATATTTTGTGACGGATTAAACGGTACCGCGATTTTTTCAGTTTCAGTGTATCTTGAAACAGTGATGTCTTTTGAGGAGACCCCTATGGGCATATCCCGCAATTGCCTATCCCTTCTTGCCGCAGTTTTTGTTTTGAGCGTCGCTGTCACGGGATGTGGCGGACAGGGCTGGATGGAGCAGGGCCACAGGGCCATCAATCGGGTTGCCGGGGACAGCTCGGAGCAGCGGCTCTCTGACGCTACAATTGGAGCAGGATTGAAAGAGGCGCTCAAAGTGGGGACAGCAGAAGTGGTGGAAAGGCTCGGTCAAACCAACGGTTTCTTCAAGAATCCCGAAATACATATTCCACTTCCCGACTCATTGAGCAAGGTCCAATCCACCCTCCATACGATGGGTGCCTCCTTCCTGCTCGACGATCTCGAATTGAGGCTCAATCGGGCGGCGGAAAGAGCGACCCCTGTGGCCAAGGAGCTGTTTTGGCAATCCATCCGAGAAATGACGTTCAGGGATGTCCGCTCCATCTACAACGGCCCCCAGGATGCAGCCACCCAGTATTTCCGGAAGAAGATGTCCGAGCGCCTGGGAAGGGAAATGCGGCCGGTCATCGAGGATGCCCTGTCGCAGGTCGGGGCTGTACGGAGCTATGAACGCGTCATGGACAAATATACGTCCATGCCGTTTGTTCCCGATGCCAAGGCGAACCTGGTCTCCTACACAGTGGACAAGTCCCTGGAGGGAGTCTTCACGGTTCTGGCCAGGGAGGAGGCAGCCATACGAAACAATCCCGCGAAGCAGTCGACAGAGCTTCTTCGAACCGTATTCGGAAAAGGGCGCCAGAGCGGAGGAGATCGATAAAAGCCGGGTCGTTGGCGGCCTGAGGCCGCGCACGGTGAAGCGTTTTGAACCGATCGCTCCCTCCGGTCACGTCATTGCCCGGCGCTGGATTCTGGGCGCTCGGCGCTGAGTATCGGGTTCCCAGAGCCCAGCCCCGAGTACCCGGGGCCAAGAGTCCAGGGCGGACCGTTGCAGCGGGGATAGGCCCAGGCAAGCTCCGCTTGCCGATCACGTCCCCCTGGGCCCCCCATGTCGAGTGAGCGGGAGCGAACAGGCGGTTCATTTTCTGAACACTTGACGCGTTCCCGATTGAAAACACGCATTGTGAAGGATTCCGTGAGCCCGGTCGGAGCGGGTCCTGTCCCCGAATCAAGACAATGGCACGATCCTTGCTTCATATATATTGCTGGTAAAAACGCACTTCGCGCCGATCTGCGCTTCCTTTCGGGGAAGGCAAACCGCGCGGACGATAGGGAGGAAATAGTATGCAAAGGCAATCACAGCGGGGCATCGTTCTGGAAACGCTGTCCGGCGGAAAAGTCAGGATAAAAGTGCCGCGCAGCTCGGATTGCGGCGGGTGTGCCTCGGATAGCTGCCACGAGCCCTTCGGGGACGGCTCCACAGCGCTCGTGGCGCGGAACAAGATCGGGGCGCACGTGGGCCAGGAGGTCCAGGTGGACTACACCTCCCCGAGCTCGAACAAGGCCATGGCCGTGCTCTACATGATCCCCCTCGCGGCGCTGCTCATCGGCGCCATACTGGGGTACAACCTGGAGCTCTTCGGAGACAGGAACGCCTCGACCGCGCTCGTGAGCCTTGTCTTTCTGGCGGGGAGCTTCTACGGGATCCATCGCTACGACAAGGCCAAATGGGCCAAGGACGAGCGCCTCGAGCCGGTTGTAACGCGGATCATCCCCACCCGGGTCGCTCCGCGTGCCAATACCAGAAAGGGGTCCGCCCAGTGCTGCCAATGAGCCCGAAGAGGCAGCAATGCGTATCTTCCCCCGGGGAGGCTCACACCCGGTCTCTCAGCGGGGCCGGAGCGGGTGTTCAATCTGTAAACCCCCTGTACATTCCGGATACACCCGCTTCGGAAAAATAGGAAAGCCCCAGGAGTACAGGGGCTTTTCTGGCAGGGGCCGCGAAAAAAGGAGCGCGGTTTATGACACACAAGGATGAAAAGGGATCGCAAAACGATCCGAACGCGAAGAGCGAGGAACCCTTTGAGCCCTCTCGGGAGGGAATGAGCGAGGGGACCGCCCGTCTCGCGATCGACAAGCACCTCAAACAGAAGCTTGTGAGAGAGCACGATATCCGCTCCGTGGAGAACCGCGGACACTACTACGTGGCGAATGCCTCCAACAAGGAGGGCTCGGAATCCTATCAGCTGCTCATCAATAAACAGACCGGCGAGGTTCAGATTATCAATCGGCGACGAGCGAAGGACGGGGGCGCCGAGTAGTCCCTTTCCGGCAAGGGGTTGCCCGGAGGCGGAAGAAGGGCCCGGAGAATGGCCCGGGGTGCCTGCTCCGGGCAGACAACACGGTTCCTGCCCCCCGACCTTGACCTGGTAGGGTTTCCGATCCGGGTGCGGATCAGCTCATCCGCCCTGAGCCGGAAGTCGGCGGAAGCCATGACCGGCATCCGGGGGAAGGCCTCCAGCATCCCCTCCTCGCTGGTTCCGATTTTCCGGGTGTATTCCACCGGCTTGCTCAATCAACAAGCGTATTGCTCAAGAGCCTGTTAACCTGCTGGATTTGAGCGATGCGGGCCAAGGATGATATTTTGATGGCGGCTGTCCGCGGAAAATGATTGAGCGCTAGTCGTGTCCTGTTTAACCTGTCCTTAAAATGGAACATATGCGTGACTATGCAGGAACAGACATCATACCGACAATTCTTGTTGGACAGGTCACTCGCCCGCGTTTGCGGTTGGAGCGATACGCCTCCCGATAGAGGCGGGCCGGAATGATGCGGGACCGTGCGGAATCGAGGGAATCCCGGTCGAACAATGAAGACGGAGATGCGGGAATGCAGGAGCGGATCACGGAGCTTCGGGAGCGGATTCTTGAGCTGCAGCAGCGTATTGAGGACCAGGAGCGGCGCATTCCGCCCCATTCCGTCCAACCGGAGCACATGCAGGAGCTGGAGCGACTTGAGGAGGAGCGCGACACCCTGCAGCAAGAGCTGGATTCCCTTCAGGGCTCGGACTTTTGAACGGCAATTTATAGCGGGACATCGGAGTCATGCCAGGTGTCCCCTAGCTATCCTGTATCAGCCTGTCGCTGCTCAAGTTCCGCGTTTCTCGGAAATTCGGATGCCCTGCGACAAGTCTTTCCGCAAAAGACCGTGAAAGCGATTGCCAGACCCCTGTTCGTGCTCCACTCCCCACCTTTGTTTCCCTCCCTCGCACTCTTGCTGATTTTTTTGTGTGAAAATGCGTCCAACTAGTTGGATTGTCAGGAAATTATCCGCGAGGCCTTCCGCCTTTGCCTTGCATTTTCATGCTTGGTTCTGTCCGGGTCGGGCCGGGAATGAAAGGTTCGTATAAATATGTAACCAACATGCTAAATTATTTCGTGAAATTGTCTGGCCCGGCGAGACGGGGATGTGCGCAGAAGCCGTGTTTCATAAACAGGCGAGCCCTTGTTGTCCCCGATATGGGGCCTTGCCGCCAGCGACGGTGAGGTCCGCGATGCCAAATGTACGATGGGAACATACTTTGTCCAGTGAGCAGAAATCGCCCGGTTGAAGCTGTTCCCGGCACCGGACGCCGGGATGAAACACTGGCATCAGCGCAATCCCCGACTCCCCGCGCATCATCTTCATGCTTGGTTGTGCCCGGTTCGGCCCGGGAATGAGGGGTCTTTGAAAAGGTGTCTAACTTGCTGCATTCAACAGGGCTTGTCGGGATGTTCGCCGAGACTGTTCCTAACCGATATCTGTCTCCAGTCTTCTTTCATCCGGGTCTCGCCGCGCAGCATCTTCATGCTTGGATATGACTGGGTGGCCCTGGAATGAGGGGTGTATATTTTCTCTTCCCTTTTGGATCATCAATAAGACCTTTAAGACGTCTTATCAATACTCACATTTTTTTTTGTGATCCCCTTGTAAAAGAATTTTTTTTTTGATAACGAATTGAGCATTAATAAGAATAGCGTTTCAGGTGACCCTTGAAAGAAAGGCTTCTAGTAAATATCTGTGAATAGCATGTTTTTGCTTTTATTTGATTTCTTAAGCGGTATTTTAGCAAGAGACATGTTATTTTTTCTGATTGAAGTGTCTGAATATGTAGTCCTGTAATTCGTACCCTTTTTTATTCTTTTTTGATACGTTTTTTTCTTAAATAAATGAATAGGTTTGTGTACTTGGATCCGATTGCTTATGTATAAGATTGAACTCAATCACAATTTACTGATTGAAGCTATTTATCGCAAGTTTTAGATTGATTGCCATTTTTTTCAAGTAATTATGATATCCACAGTACTGGAAAGAAAACAAAATAAAAAGCACACAACAAAAATATATAAAAATTACAACTTAGTATGTACGGCACGTGTGTCGCTACAAGTTTGTTTACCAGATTCACGTGCATACCCTGTAAATGAATTTTTGTATTGATTTATTCAAAAACTGTAAAATGAATGCTTAAGAGTAAAAATGGGTATAATTTATATCTCGAATTTTATAATGAATGTATAATGAGGAGGTGTTAAATGGTTCCACACGACTACAGTCATAATTACAGACCGGACAAGCTGAGAAAACTCATTCAGGATGGCAAGACTGCGGACCAAATCATGAAGGAGCTCTCCATTTCGAGCTGGTCCCTTCGTGAGCATCTGCTCCTGCTTCAAAGAGAGGACAACCAATTCTACGAAATCAAGGGGCTGCACTCCGACGACTGGTACACACAGCCCTATCAGATCCAGGAAGGCATCGTCTTTTCCCCAAAGATGCTGGACAAGACCGGATTCAAGCCAGGAGACGAATTCGAGATGATCGTGGAGAAGGACCGGATCATCTTGAAAAAGCTTTAATCAAACAAGAGGTATTATCATGGCCAAGGGCGTCTATACTCCGAAATACAACCCCCAAAAGCTTCGCAGACTTATCCGGGAAGGTAAGACGGCCAACCAGATCATGAAAGAACTCTCCGTATCTCGTTTCACCCTGAAGGAGCACCTTCTCCTCCTTCAGCGCGGGGATAAGACCAATTACGACATCCCCGGCCTCTTCGAGGATCAGGAGACAGCCAAGCGAACGATCAGGAAGCGGCGCGGCTATGTCTGTGCTCCTGGATCCCAATACCTTCCGGCATTTCGAAGTGCCGACACCTTCGAGATGATTGAGCGCGAGGACAGCATTATCCTGAAAAAGGTCGAGTAAGGAGACACTGCTATGGCCAACGAGACGAACGAATCGGCACAGCGGACCACGAACACGATTCGCAACCTGGATAACAAGATCTTCAACTACGACATTCACCCCTGGGTTTTTTTCGGTGGAGCGGGCATCATCATTCTCGGTGTGGTCTTTACCATTGTCATGGGCGATACTGCAGAGGCCATGTTCGGCAACATTCAAAGCTGGATCGCCAACTTCACCGGCTGGTTCTTTGTTCTGGTCATGAATCTCGTCTTTCTCTTCTGCCTGGGGCTCATGTTCACCAGATACGGGGATCTGCGTATCGGAGGCAGGGATGCGGAGCCGGAATTCAGCACCCTGGGCTGGTTCGCCATGCTTTTCAGCGCGGGCATGGGCATCGGGATCCTCTTCTACGGGGTGGCCGAGCCCATGTTCCACTTTGTGGGCAATCCCTTCACCGAGGCCGGAACAGCTGAATCCGCCCAAAAGGCCATGGACCTGACTTTCTTGCATTGGGGCGTGCACCCGTGGGGCATCTACGCCCTGGTCGGCCTCGCCCTGGCCTTCTTCGGCTTCTCCAAGGGCCTGCCCCTGTCCATCCGCAACATTTTCTATCCCCTATTGGGCGAGCGCATCTACGGGGGGATCGGCAATCTCATCGATATCCTGGCCACAGTGTCCTGCCTCTACGGGGTGGCCACCTCACTGGGGCTCGGGGTGCAGCAGGTCAACGCAGGTTTGTCCCACACCTTCGGCGTTCCTCAAAGCGCCTTGGTCCAGGTCCTGCTCATCGCCGGCATTACCGCAGCCGCCACCTGGTCCGTGGTCCGGGGCCTGGACGCGGGCATTAAGTTCCTCAGCGAGTGCAACATGATTGTGATGGCTGCTTTGGGGCTCTTTGTCCTTTTACTCGGGCCCACCCTGTTCGTCCTCGGCGGCTTCATCTCCAACATCGGCAGCTACATCCAAAACTTTCCCACCCTTGCCGCGTACACCGAGACCTACACCCAGGCCAGCTGGCAGAACAGCTGGACTGTGTTCTAATCTGGCTGGTCGAACTCAAATTAAAAAATATTGCTCATGTTCATCGCTCGGGT
>JAZKRN010000088.1:0-10889 GCA_036628655.1 Desulfohalobiaceae bacterium
CGCCTGCCAGGTTAAATCCTGCCTGCTGCGGGGCAGCTTTGCTGCATGTAACTGGGCCTGTCCAGTTAAACATTTACCCCGTTTAATCTTCTCCAATTTAACCGAGGTGGCTAGGCATTACAGCTACGTTGTTGACTGTGAGGGTGTCGACGTCGGTAACATGGAAGAAATCACCCTGCTAGGCAAGGGCGATGGAGGATAGTAGCAACAGGCAGGCAAATGAGAAGAGGGGGAGCGGCTTGTATCGTAAGGACCATGTCTC
This sequence comes from Desulfohalobiaceae bacterium, assembly GCA_036628655.1. Classification (GTDB taxonomy): domain Bacteria; phylum Desulfobacterota; class Desulfovibrionia; order Desulfovibrionales; family Desulfothermaceae; genus JAIPDU01. The sequence continues at coordinate 263 of JAZKRN010000088.1, forward strand.
TTCTGGATAGTTGCCAGACTTTTGTGGCTAGATATCGCCGCTTGTACAAACAGTGGCATCGGCAAATCGGCAGCCACTACACTTGCCGTTTTTTAAAAGGGAACCTGAGCAATCAGATGATCTTATCGAGTTCATGGAGGAATTCAAAAAATAGTATTTATCACCGTGAACATGCCAAGAGCATATTTGATAGCTGTGGTTAGTCTGGGCGTTATAGGCAATTTTTATTGAGTCAGAAGAGGAGAAATTCAATTTAGAGCCAACGTTTGTAATCGGATAAGTAGTATCCCCAGAAGTATATTTGTCTCCTTCTAGGGATTTTTGTGTACTCAGCAATTCATTTTTTGCTGCTGAATTCATAGCAGATGTTTGATATTTAGCATACTGCGGTATAGCAATTGCTGACAAAATACCGATGATTACTACTACTATGAGTATTTCTATCATTGAAAACCCTATATGCTTGTTGGGAATAGTGATGCTTGATGTCTTCATATTTCCTTATCGTCTTAGGTTCAAAGAAATGTAGGCAAGATTATACAAGTGGGGTTAAATTGATCCCTCTCAGTAGTTAACTTGCTGCCTTTTTGAAATAAAATAAAACCATATAATGATCATGGACGCAAGCAGTCAATCAGTCGCCGTGGGCTGGGTATCCTGGCCTCATGCGCAACCGTAAGCCCTTCGACCCTCTCCTGTTCCTGGAGCGGACCTTGGGTCTAAAGGTATATTACTCCAAGCACGGAACACACATCGTGCTGGATGAGCTATCCGCGATGCCAGAAGAAAAACAGCGTCGGGCCTGGTGGGTGGTAAGGACGTACAAAAAAACTGCTGCAGGTCCAGCTCGATGCCCCGAAACGGGAGATGCGGCCATCAGTCCGCAAACTGCTAGCCCAGGGGAAGGTGGAGATCAATAACGGCAGGTATTATCTCGAGTGATGGGGCGAAAACGAGCACCGATTCATCCCCGTAAGAGGTGTGGAGGGTGTGTACTCCATGAAGAGGCTAAGTGCGTAAAGAAGAAGAGCACTAGGGGGCAAACACACAATTGTCAATTTTTGCTAGTTGACAAGAGCCTGTATGTTCCATATTATGTATGCATATTATGGAGGTTTGTTTATGAAACGAACAACAATCATGCTTTCAGAAGACTTGAAAATCCAGGCGGCTAAGCACTGTAAGCAAAAAGGGATATCTCTGGGCAGGCTGCTTCGAGAGGCCCTAGAACGCGAGCTCGAAGAGGCAAAAATCGATAGGCAGGGACAAGATGCTTTATTTGCCGATCAGGAGGTGTACCAGGGTGAGGTGCCGATGGATATCAGTTTCAACCACGATGCGTATCTCTACTAGGATCACATGGAATATATGATATATATTGATACCGGTGCCTATCTGGCCCGCTACCTGGCCAAGGATCAATACCACGATCTGGCCGCGGCTTTTTGGGACGAACTCAAAACCAGAAATGAAGGACTTGTTACCAGCAACTTTGTCTTGGATGAGACCGCGACTCTGTTGGGCAGGCGGGCGGGCCATGTGTTTGCGTCCAATCGGTTGAGAGCTGTTTATGCCTCGAATGTACTACAGATTTGGCGACCTGACCGGGAGGATGAACTCCGAGCCATTGATTGGTTCGCCAAATTCTCTGATCAAGATGTCAGCTTTACAGACTGCATATCTTTCGCGCTCATGAAGCGGGGACAGATCCAACATGTATTCTCCTTTGATCGGCACTTTGATACTGCCGGATTCAAGCGGTTACCAGTGGTATAGTTGTTGGGCAGCAAAGAGTAGACGAGCAAAAAGTCCAGGAGAACGTGGTTCTTAAGTTTTATGTGGCCATCATCAAGGCTCTGGACTCGCCAAAATTGACAGAGCTCTTGCCCCAGCTGACATAACCCGATAGAGAAGCGCGCTTGCGAGCTACGTAGTCATCAATAACTGCCAAAAACCTTCTCTCTCTAAAGCAAGCATCAAAACTTCCGCTTCCCCAGGGCCCATATCGCTCAATAATCTGCTCGTCATTTCTCCCTGGGGAGTAACCACATGAATCCATTCTGTCTGTTTGAGTTGAGGCAGGTCTATACCGTAACGGCGCCCAATATCAAGTTCGCTTTCAACTGCCGGCGGAACGCTAATGCTTTGACCGAGCTCACGAATCAAGTAGAGCAGATCTATCTGGTGCAAGTACTGCAGGGGTGAGGTGTCGCAAATAAGATGAGGCAAGGCGTGTTTCCTTTTTCATCTCGACCTCGTCTGTGTCGAATGTGTCGACACCGTAATCAACGAGGCGAGTCAGAAAAAGTGCTCTGGGAATACCGGCCAAACCGGCTGCTGCGCCGGAAGAGAGTTGCCCCAGTTCGTAGTACTTGGCTGCGGCAGCCATGCGTATTTCGCTTCCTGCCCGGTCTTCAGACCCATTGAAAGACATAAGGCTTTCATCGGGCAATTCAAAAGATATTTGAATCATAGCTGGCTTGCTCCTTGGGAATGGTCAATACTTCGTAACTATTCAGTGCCCTACTGATCATTGGAAGCCGACACGGGGTATTTTGACTCATTTCTGCGGAGACTCTGCCAGATTTTCTTCGTCCGGCACTCACTTTTCTGGATGCTTGCCCAAATACTCCATGCCCCTGGGAAAGTGAGTGCCGGACGTTAGAAAATCCAGAGTCGGAGCTGCATGAGGCAAAATACCCCGTGTCGGCTTACGGTCCGGCAAGGTGCTGAATAGTTACAATACTTCTTTGATTCTATGATCTTTTTCGGTGGGGAGCAAGAAATTGGCTCGACAGATCGTCAGCAACCAATCTTTAGTTACCTATCCTTCCCCGGGCCCCGAGAATCAGGAGGATTTCCTGCCGCCGGAACTGGCGCACGTTTTAACAGGGTCTTTACTCTGATCCTTTGCGGCAGGGAGAGTAGCCTACCGGGGTGCCTCTGTGTATTTGCCCCCTGAATGGTTGCAGTTGAGGAGACAAATTGGAAAAAATACTGAATGTAGCCTTATTACTCTTCTTGGGGCTTTGTATCCTGTTCCTGTTTGGGAGCATCCTCTCCGCGTAGAACAATGCGGCCATCTTCCCAGAAAACGGCATACTGGCCCAAGCGGCGCTTTTTTTCCAAAGCTTCAGCCACAGCCTCGCGCAATGCCTGAAGGGCCTTTTCCTCGGATTGATTCCCCTGCATCATTCCCCCGCCATGGCAAGTAGCCAGTTCATCATTTGTGGATAGGCTCCCTGACGTGATTTATCGTGTTGAATAAATACTAGCTCGGGATAAACTTCGCTATGGAGCAGACACACAGTTTTGTCCACTTCTGTTGCGTATATATGAAAGAGATTGCGGTTTCATTGTATCGATAGGGTGGGAGGACAAATCCGTATCGATTATGGGTATATTGCCACTTAGCTTTCGGATAATCAAGGGTTATTGGCATGAACAGAGCCATTCTCCGTATGGGAAAGGTAGGTTAACAGATGCATAGACAAGGGTCCTGCTTAAACGGAAGGGGATGTTCAAGACCATAGGTCGGAATGCTGTACATAAAAAACCCTCGGCGGTTAGCCCGTCGAGGGTTAAGATGGCGTCCCCAAGGGGATTTGAACCCCTGTCGCCGGCGTGAAAGGCCGGTGTCCTGGACCTAGCTAGACGATGGGGACGCGAGAAATGGCTGGGGCACGAGGATTCGAACCTCGGCTACCAGGGCCAGAACCTGGCGTCCTGCCACTAGACGATGCCCCAAAACCCAAAAATTATTTATAACCAAAGAGAGCTTGCTTGTCAACCCTAATTAGACCGCCTCAGCCAGCCTGCGGGTCCTGTTCTTGAGCCGCTTGATCTGGCGACGGAGCCTATCCCGTTGCTTGCGGCGGGAGCTGGGCAGCTGGGCCTTCTGGGCCTTGAGCTCCTTGATCTCGCGCTTGATGCTCCAGATCTGCTCCTTGTAGGGATTCTCCGCATCCTCCAGGATACCGCAGAGCTCCTTGATCTCCTTGATCAGCTCGTGCTTTTCCATTCCGGAAGCACCCTTGATCTGGGGGATCTTTTCAATGGCCAGCTCTCGCAGCTCCTTGGCCGTCATCTTGTCCAGAGGCTTCTTCAGGTTCAGATCTTCAAGGGACATTTCCGCCATGGCCGACTTCCTCCTTGGAGGTGGTTATTCGAGATGAGTGACTTAAAACTGATGCAATCGCAATTCCCGATCCGCGACTCGCAAGCCATGAATGGGCATCCGGATCATGAAGTCCCTTCCCCGTGTCCCCGCTTTTGGCGATGCAGAGCGATGTAGGCCCTGTAGCAGCGGCCGAAGGGAGTGTCCTCGGGAAGGACGTCGAGTAGCGCGCCGACCTGGCTGGAATCGGGGAGTTGTCCCAGGCGGCTGCCTGTTGCCTTTTTTTCCAGATCGATTTCGTCGAGCGCAGTCCGATTTTGTAGCAATTTGTACTTGATGTTGTCAAACGGCTGCCAGCCCAGAAAGTTCGATATGGCGTCCAGGAGGGCGTCGGTATGGAAGACCATCTCCTGCATGAGCAGATTGTCCTCCACCCCCAGGACAAGGGCGTTGCCCTGACGTCCCAGGGGTTTGACCATGCCCGCGAATTCGTCCCCCACAAGCTCGGGCCAGTGCTTCCAGAGGCGGGCGATATCCATCTCCCGCCGGAAGCGTTCCCCACTCATGTACTTGGTCAGCGCGGTATCCGCGTCCTTCATCCGATTTCCCTCAATGGTTCACACAAGCCCTTGCAGCAGGCTGGGATTGATCTCGTATCTGGGCGAGGTCCCGCCGAAGGTGCCCAACCCGGAAGTAAGATAGGGGCTGATCACTCCGGCGGCCTTGAGCTCAATGACGAGCTGGTCCAGACTGCCCCGGAGCCGCAGCTGTTTCATGATCCCGCCCAATGTGCGGCCGTTTATAACTCCATCCTGCGCAGTGAAGCGCATCTGGCGCAAGAGCTCGGCGGCGGTCTTGGCGGGGCGCCCCTCCAGAATGGGACAGGCATCGCCGAGTACCCTGTGGGGTTCCCAGTAGCCGGTGAGGGTGGCCTGTTCTACGGTAAGCTGCACTGCCAGGGGCATTTTTAAGCGGGTATGCGGAGCGAAGCTCAGCACGGCGTTTTCCCAGGCCAGATTCCTGGCGCCGGAGTCAGCGGGAATGAGCATTCGCCAGTGCCAGGCCGCGAGAAGGCTCTCTTCGGGCTCGGGCACCTCCGCGGCGACAGCCGAGTAGGTCACAACGGCCTCCTCCCGGGCAAGATGAAGCACCCGGCTCAGGCCGGTAGCCTCCTCCTCTTCGGTGAAGGCGAGGGCGCTTTCCAGTTGGTTGATATCCTGGTTCATGGTTTGTGATTGGCCATTTATTTCCGGTGATCGGTATTCAACAGACAGCTCGCCGGCCTTCAGGATCAAGGTTTACCACTTGACGGTATACCGCAATATGGGTAATATCATTAAAGTTTTTCTCAAGCAGCGAAGCACTTTAAAGGGTGAAATGCTTGAAACAGCCGTTCTTAGGGCATAGCGGGTCATGCTTCAATGCGATATCTGTCAGAGTTAGCTCAATGATTCAAAGCTTCGCCGACAAGGTTACGGAGAATGTCTTTAATGGCCGGCAGACGAAACTCTCTTCCCTTATGGTCAAACAAGCTGCCAGAAAACTTGATATGATTAATCTAGTGACCTCCATCGCACAACTTAAGATTCCGCCGGGAAACCAACTGGAAAAGCTTTCTGGTAAATATCTTGGCTATTATTCAATTCGAGTCAATAAGCAGTACAGGATTATCTTTCAGTGGCTCGATGGTGAGGCATACAATGTACAGTTAACCGACTATCATGGATGAGGAAAATGAATATGCTTCCGTCAAATCGAATCAGCACTCACCCGGGAAAGTTTCTTTTGGAAGATTTTCTTCAACCGCTTGAGATTTCTCAGTCGGCTCTCGCAAGACATATTGGCGTCAATCCGAGAGTCATCAATGAAATTTGCCGGGGCAAACGTAACATATCACCCAAAATGGCCCAACTTTTGGAAGGGGCTTTGGGTATGAATGCAGAATTTTGGATGAATGCGCAATCAGCCTACGAGCTGACAAAATATCGATTGGCTCAATATGAAATTCCTTCCAAAATGCCTCAAGTAAGCGAAGGATAGATGCATGCATCGCCATAACCTATCCCCCATTCTGCAAGTGGTCGCAAGTGTGCCTGCTTTGGCGGACAGCTCCGGGTGAGGCGAGTCCGCTCCTCAAATCCGTCCGTAGATCCGAGTCAGGGAACGCAGCCAGTCCGCCGCATCCGCGCTCAGCTGATGGGGAAGGACGCGCCAGGACCAGTTTCCCCGCGATGTCGCCGGTGTGTTCATTCGGGCGTTGGAGGCCAGGCCCAGCACGTCCTGCAGCGGGGTGATCATCAGCCGGGCCGGGCTCATCATGCCCAGCCGGATCATCTCCGCGGCCACGCCTTCCTCCTCGACCTCCCGGCCCAGATAGTCCGCAAGCCAGTGCCTGTTTTCCGCATCCGCCTCCTCCTCGAACCATCCTCGGACTGTGTTGGTGTCGTGGGTTCCGGTGTAGGCCACGGACAGGGGCTTGATATTGTGAGGCAGCAGGGTTGAGCCCGGATCCTCGGAGGTGAAGCCGAAAATGATGGGCTTCATGCCGGGCAGGTCGAAATAGGCCATGGTTTCCCGAACATCCGCGGTGATTTCGCCCAGGTCCTCGGCCACGATCCGGGCTTCGGGGAAACGCCTGTACACCGCGCGCAGGAACTCCGTCGCCGGAGCCTCCCGCCACCATCCGTCCCGGGCGGTCTCCGCATCCGACGGGACCTCCCAGTAGCCCACCATGCCCCGGAAATGATCGATCCGGACCATGTCGAAGAGCTCCAGATTGCGCTCCATACGGGCCAGCCACCAGGCGAATCCCGTTTCCCGGAGCCGCTGCCAGTCGTACAACGGATTGCCCCAGAGCTGCCCGGTCTCGCTGAAATAATCCGGTGGAACGCCGGCGACGACATGGGGCTTTCGCTCCTGGTCCAGCTTGAACAGATCCGGACGGGACCATACATCCGCGCTGTCCAGGCTGACGTAGATGGGCAGGTCCCCGAAAATATGGACCCCCTTTTGGCGGCAGAATCCCCTGAGTCGCTGCCACTGGCTGAAGAAAAGGAACTGCCGGAATTTCTCCCGTTCCACTGCGGTGGCCATGTCCCGCAGGCATCCGGAAAGGCAGCCGGAATCGCGGTGTTTGAGCTCCCCGGGCCACTCGGTCCAGGGCACGTTCCAGCCGTGGGCCGCCTTGAGGGCCCGAAAAAGGGCATAGTCCTCCAGCCAGTGGGCCTGGGTCGAGCAGAACTCGGCGTACCCGTGCGGAGAGCACTCCTGTCGGAGGAAACGCCGGAAGGCCCGCTCCAGAAGATCCTCCCGGCATCTGCGGGCCAGCTCGAAGTCTGCAGTATCTGTCGGCTCAGCTTTATAGGCCTGAGCCTCGCCGGGATGGAGGTAGCCATCCCGTTCCAGGAGATCGGGAGAGATAAGCAGGGTATTGCCCGCGAATGCCGAGTCGCTGCTATAGGGCGATTCCCCTGATCCCGGGCTGGTGGGTGAGAGGGGCAGGATCTGCCAGTAGCGCTGCCCAGCCCGCTCCAAAAAGTCCGTGAATCGATACGCCTCCGGCCCGAGATCGCCGATCCCGTAGGTCGAGGGCAGGCTGGTGATGTGCAGCAGAACGCCGCTGGAGCGAATAGGAAGCATAAGCATCCAGTTGAAAGTTAAAAGTCAAAAGGTGAAAGTGGTTATATGGTTTCGTTGGTCTCATTCACTTCGTTACTGCAACTAATAAACATACAGGCAAATACTGTAACAGATCGCCGACATTGAGGGTTTTATCAGCCGGATGCTCAGCCAGGGTGAGCTGATCCCGCAGCCGGCTCGCGCCCTCCGGGAGACGGATTCGGGTCTCGCCCCACACCTCTCGCCCGAGGGGCCAATCCGGAGGGCTCACCAGGCCCGCCGGAAGCCTGGGCGCGACTGCAAGGCAGAGGGACTTTCCCCTGCGTCGGCAAAAGGCCAGAATGTGCTCCCGGAGCGGACCTTCCACGGATACGGGGAAATATTCTCCGTCACGGAAAAGGGCAGCATGTTCCCTCCGGGTCAACAGCCCACGGTGCAGGACGTGCATCTTGAGCATTCCGGTTTCGGGGCGCTCGTACATCTCACGGAACAGGGCCTCGGGGTCCTCCTCCAGGCCGGAATGGATACGTTCCAGATACCGCCGTCTGGCTGAAAAGTCCACCTCCCTCCGGTTGTCCGGGTCCACCAGGTTCAGGTCCCAGAGCTCCGTGCCCTGATACACGTCCGGAACCCCGGGAACGGCCATCTTGACCAGAACTTGAGCCAGGGAATTGATCATCCCCAAATGGGCGATCTTTTGCTGAAAGGGGATAAAGCGCTCCGAAGAGGGGCCGCTGCCGTCGTCCGGCAGGATCGCATCCAGAAAGTCCAGACAGGCCTTCTCCCAATCCGGGTTCACTCGATGCCAGCTCGTGTTCCGCTTGGCTTCGCGCAGGGCCTTGACCATATAGTCCCGGATTCGCTGCTTGTATCCGCCGAAGTCGTTCCCTGTGAAGGGAAAGGTCCCCACCAGGGTCTGATACAGGAGATATTCCTCGTTGCCGTCCGGGGCGGTCCTTCCGCCGAGGTCGGTTTTGAATCCCCGGTTCAGCTCGCGCCATTCCCGAACGTGGCTCGCCCATATCTCGGGCATCTCCGAGAGGCTGTTCAGTCTGGCTCGCACGTCCTCGCCCCGCTTGGTGTCGTGGGTGGCGCTGGCGTTCATGCTGTGGGTCCAGCAGCGGGCCCTGTGCCGCATGAAGGCGTGGAACGCCTCCGGGGACAGGCCGAAGCGGTGCGGATCCCCGCCCACCTCGTTCAGCGAGGCGAGGCGGTTGTACGTGTAGAGATGGGTGTCCTCGACCCCCTTGGCCGCGAGGGGACCTGTGGTCTGTTGCAGCTGGCGCAGGAAGCCGTCCCTGGCATTGGCCGCCTCCGATCCGAGCTCTCCGGAGGAGGCGAAGACAAATCTTTCCAGACGGGCAAGCGTTTCACTGACGGAAGGATTGCGTCGCCTGGCCCGCTGCAGGGCGTGGCAGAGATAGGCGCCGTCCGCGCCTGAGGGAGGCCCCTGCCGGACATAGGTGCGATATACCGGAAAAGCGCTCGCCAGGGCGGCGACTGCCTTTCGCAGATCCCCCAGGGAAAGGTCGCTGCCCAACGGGGTGGCGCAGATCCCCTTCGCGAGCTCGCGGGTCAGGTTTTCCAGGTCCCCGCCCAATTCCCCTTCCAGGATATGTCCCTTCTGTTCCGGGATTTTTTCGGCTCCAGCGCGGGATTCCTCCGGATCGAGCTCCGCATACAGCGCGTCGAAGCCGTTCTTGCCGGAAGGATCGCAGAGGACACCCGTGAGATGCAGCAGGAAGTCGTACCCCGTCGTGCCCTGGATGGGCCAGGTAGCGGGCGGGACCTCCTCCGGGGCGAGGATTTTTTCCGCAACAAGGTAGGTCTCCGGCAGATGGCGTCTCAGCTGCCGCAGATAGGCCTGCGGGTCAGTCATGCCGTCCAGGTGGTCGATGCGAAGACCCTGCAGGCGACCTTTCTTTGCCAGCCGAAGAACAAGGCTGTGCGTGTCCTCGAGGACCTCTCGCCGATCCTGCCGGAGGCAAATGAGGTCGTTGATGCTGAAGAAGCGCCGATAATTGATCGCCTTGCCGGCCATCTCCCAGTGGACCGGGGCGAAGTGCTGACTCCGATTAATCCGGTCCAGAAAGCGGATCCACTCCAGTGATCGGGGAGCGGCGTTCGCCCGCTCCAGAAAGTGGTCCAGCCACTGCCGAAATGCGGTGTTGTCCCCGTAAAGATCGCGAAGCAGCGAGGCGGCGCGTTCAGCTCCGCCGGAGTGTTGACCGCGGCAAACGAGCAGGGCCTGTTCCAAACCGGCGGCTGCCTCGGGAGAGTCCTGGAGCAGCCTTTCCAGGGCACGTTCCAGCACGAGGGGATAGGATTCCGGACAAAGCGGCAGCCGGACGTCGAAATAGCGCAGGAGCAAGCTGCCTTCCCGGAAGTCGAGCCCCAGATCCCCGTTTTCAAGGCATTCGCTGTAGGGCGCGCCCAGGAACGGGGCGCTCAGTCGTCCGGACAGGGCGGGATGGGGATGATGCCACCGAATCTCGAAATGTCCGGCGTAGCGCGACAGCGGCCCCTTTTCCAGGACATCTGCCAGGCGGGAATTATCCGCGGAATAGGCCATGTGATTGGGCACGATGTCCTGGATCCAGCCCAGGCCCGTTTCCCCGCAGCGGCGCTGCAGACGATCGAAGCCCTCCGCGCCGCCCAGCTCCGGATTGATCCGGCAGGGATCGATCTGGTCGTATCCGTGCTCGCTTCCGGGTCGGGCCGCGGTGATCGGGGAGGCGTAGATGTGCGTGATCCCGAGATCCCGGAGATAGTCCGCGATCTCCTCAGCTGCCTGAAAGGGAAAGCCGGGATGGAGCTGTAATCTGTAAGTTGATTGGGGAATGGGCATAGCACGAAGTTAAAAGTTTGAAGTTGAAAGTGATTATGTGGTTA
>JAZKRN010000089.1:0-10872 GCA_036628655.1 Desulfohalobiaceae bacterium
TCGTGAAAGTGTTGGGCGCGGGAAGGCGGGGATGTGCGCTGAAGCCGAGTTTCATGAACGGGCGAGTCTTTGTTGTTCGAGATATGGGGATTTTGCCGGGGGAAATGAGTGTACAAGGAGAAACGTGCATGAAGGGAAAAATACTCGGTGTGGGCGGAAGTCCGCGTTCCGGCGGCAACAGCGACATGCTCCTCGAGCGGGTCCTGCATGGGGCGGAAGAGGCAGGCGCGGAGGTCAAGGCGGTCTACCTGCGCGATTACACCTTTTCCTCCTGCATCGGGTGCGAGGCCTGTCGAAAAGACGGGACCTGCACCGGGCTCAAGGACGAATTGCAGCTTATCTATCCCGAGGTTCGGCAATCCGGCGCATTGGTTCTGGCCACGCCTGTTCATTTCTACAACGTGAGCGCCCTGACGAAGGCTTTCCTGGACAGGCTTTACTGTTTTTTCGACTTCACCCATGATCATCCCCGCAAATATACAAGCCGACTGGCAGGCGAAGGGCGCAGGGCGGTCACCGCCGCTGTCTGCGAGCAGGTGAGTGAGCAGGACATGGGCTTTACCCGGGAGGCCATGCGATTGCCTCTGCTGGCCCTGGGATATGACGTCCTGAGTGAAGTGGATGCGTACGGATTTTTTGCCAGGGGGACTGTAGCGGAGTCCGAGGAGGTCCTGGCCCGGTGCGAGGCAGCAGGACGCGGTCTGGCCCGCGTGTTGGATGAGTGAGCTGGGTGGCCTCACCCCTTGCCGGGAGCCGGAAGCATTTGCTGACTTGGCTCACAAGGGTTCTTTGCTGTCAATTCCCATTCTGCAGCCCATTGCATTATCGCCGCAATTGTTTCAGGCTCCTGGGGTGTCTGCTGAGTGGGAGAATGGATTGACTTCGCAACTGGGCGGTTGCGCGAATCTGGCGATTGCGGCCTGAATGAATTGGCCCTTCGGCTCGTCGGGAAGAACCCGGATCCTGATCGCCGCAGTAATCTCATCCGAGGAGTTGTTCATGACAGACCCATTGGACGATCTGGTGCAGCAGGTGCAGGGCTCAATCGATCAGGAGGTCAGAGAGGAGTTCGGTGAGGCCGTATACCGTCGCTGGAAGGCCCCAGAGCATTTCGGCCGGATGGACAGCCCGGACGCCTTTGGGGTCCTGACCGGCAGCTGCGGGGATGTCATGGAGATCTATCTCCGCGTGGAGGAGCACAGGGTCGCGGCCTGCAGCTTTTCCACAACCGGATGCGGTCCCAGCGTCGTCAGCGGCTCCGGGGCCTGTGAGCTGGCCTGGGGCAGGGACCTGGAGGATGCGGCGGCGATCGAGGGCAGCGACATCCTGTACCTGCTGGGAGGGCTGCCTCCGGAGAAGGAGCACTGTGCCCATCTGGCGGCCCAGACGCTGCGGGAGGCGGTGCGCAGCTATTGGCAGGGCGAGGGCCGACAGAAGTGATTGAGCGGAGAAGCCTCATGCGCTTTTGTGAGGCGCTATCCCTTGTGAACGATCGATTTCAAGACGGGGTTGGACTGCGCAGCTTGAAGAGGTACATGCTGCGCAGTCCGAGGATCAGGAGAAAGGTGGTGGGTTGGGGGCCCCGTCTCGAGGGAGACATCCCCTGTAGGCTACTTCAGTCGGAGCGCTTGGAAGAGGTTTTGGCCCTTCCGGTTGATCAGCAAGAGGACAATGCCCTTTTCCCGGGCCTGTTCGATGACGGCCTTGAGCTTCGATACCTCGTTCACGATCCGACCGTTGGCCTGCAGGATCACATCACCTGCGCGGAGTCCTGCCTGCTGAGCCGGCGAGCCCTGCTCTATCTCCGTAAGCACCAGCCCCTTCGGGGATTCCAGCCCCAGTGACTGCGCCTCCTCCGGGGTCAGGGGCCTGAGGCGCATGCCCTGAACTCCGGCCTCGGAGGGCTCTTGTTCCTGTTTCCTGGCCAGCTCTTTATCCCGCCTGCCAACCTCGACGCTCACCTCCTCTTTCTGGCCCTCGCGCCAGAGGACGATCCGCGCTGTTTCCCCAGGGGCCATCTGCCCGATAATGCGGGTCAGGTCTCGGGCGCTCTCGATGGCCTGACTGTTTACCTCGAGGATAACGTCACCCGCCCTGATTTCGGCCTGATCGGCGGGATCGCCTTCCTTGACAGAGGCCACGAGGGCCCCTTCGGGCTCGGAAAGCCCCAAGGCCTGCGCCTTGTCCTGGTTCACATCCTGGATGCTCACGCCCAGCCAGCCCCGCTTGACCGTGTGGTATTCCTTGAGCTGGGTGATAATGTCCTTGGCCATGTCGCTGGGAATGGCGAAGCCGATCCCCTGACCCTGAGCCACGATGGCCGTGTTGATGCCCACAACCTTGCCCTGGAGATTGAGCAGCGGGCCACCGCTGTTCCCCGGATTGATGGAGGCATCGGTCTGAATGAAATTGTCGTAGGGACCAGCCCCGATAACCCGACCCTTAGCGCTCACGATCCCTTTGGTGACCGTATGGCTCAGACCGAAGGGATTGCCGATGGCCAGGACCCATTGCCCCGGATTGAGCTCAGCTGAATCGCCGAATTCCAGGCTGGGAAGCTCGCGGTCCGCTTCGATCTTGAGCAGGGCTAGGTCCGTTTCTTCGTCCGTGCCCACGATATCCGCTTTGTACGTCTTTTCCTCTTCCCGCAGGGAGACCTCGATGGTGTCCGCCTGGGCTACAACATGGTGATTGGTCACCACGTAGCCGTCCTGGGAGATGATAAATCCCGAGCCCAGAGCGTTCTTCTTTTTCCTTCTGGGCTGGCCTTCGAAATATCTGTCGAAGAATTCGCGGAGCTTTTTCGAGGATTCCACATTCTTGACCGTGCTGATGTTGACCACTGCTGGGCCGACCTTCTCCGCGAGATCGCTGAAATTAAGCAGCCCCTTTTCCTGCGCGGCCTGGGCGCTGGCAAAGGCAGTAACCGCAAGAAAAAAAAGGCTCATAAGACTCAGGGTCATGATCCGTTTGGCCAGAGTCATATCAAACCTCCTTCACCTCCTGATTTTTTTATAACCAACATTCCCGGGCCGACCCGGGCACAACCAAGCATGAAAATAGTGCGCGGGGAGCCCTGTTGAATCCTGCCTTCGGCAGGGCAGCTACGCTGCATTCAACAGGGCAAGTCGGGGATTGCGCTGATGCCTGTGTTTCATCTCGGCGTCCAGTGCCCTGAAGGGCTTACGCTGAACGGATCATGCGCACGAGACACCGATTGTTCTCCACGAACCCGCGGCATCGCGAACCTCATCGTCGCTATCGGCAAGATCCCCATATCGCGGATAACAAAGGCTCGCACGTTTATGAAACACGGCGCCAGCGCACGCCCTGTCGAGCCACGCTTGGATCTTTCTTTAAATAATTCAATAAGTTAAACACAGGTTCATACAAAAATTTTTCCCAGGAGCCTGCCGCGTCTCCGCTAAAGGGATAAAGGTATGCCGGACTGCGGCATACTATCTGGAGAGAGGGAAGCCAATCCTTGATACGCCTTACTCGTACTTAATCCTTTTCCCGGATCGTTGAGGCAAAGAAAGTAGGGTTGTCTGGATAACCACTGCAGTATTGATAGCTAGCGGCATGCTCGTGTTCTGGATCGGGGAGAGCCATTTGGCAATTCAAGGCAACAATCTCCAGCAAAACGTGCTGATAACGCTGTTTCAGTCCGTTACATGCCGCAGTGCAGGGGCCAACACAATGGATATCTTTGCTTTGAGCACGACCACGCTCTCCTTTATGATGTTTTTGATGTTTGTGGGCGAATCCCCTGGTTCCTGTGCAAAAGGTATCAAGACCACGACATTGGCGGTCGCTGTTTTTACCTGGAGCAGGGTGAGGGGCAAGATCAGAAGGAATATGTACAAAAGAGCATTCCAATACATATTTTGAACAAATGCGTCTCCTTGATATTTATTTCCGTAGTGGTCATTGCGGCATGTCTCTTCCTCTTTCTCGTGAGCTCCACTCATGATTCGAATGTCCCGCACGGTCACGGGATGTTCCTGGAATATCTTTTCGAGGTGGTGGCGGGCGTCTCGGGAACGCGGCGTCCGAAGCGTAGACAGCGGTCATGCGGAGTGTGTGATTGAGCCAACCCATTATTGCGGTATGTCCAGGAAGGGACGCCCAGTGGTCAAGCGGAATACACAACGGAAGAGGCTTCATAACAAGCCGAAGGCCCTTCTGTCTCAGCTCAAGGGCAGAAGGCATTGGCCATTGATTGAGCAGTGGCGATGGCTGCGTTCGGTATTAAGGGGCATTATAACCACTATGGGCTTCAGGGCAACATCCGCAGTTTGCAAGTCTTTCGCTGTCAGCTTCTCAAGGCCTGGATCAAATGGCTCAGACGCCGAAGTGAGCGAAATCGGAGGAGTTGGCAACAATTCTACTCCTTCCTCGAAACGTGTTTTCACTCCCACGACCCAGGATCACGCGCCCCAGTTGCGCACTGATAGTGCGGACTTGGGGTAACCCTCGGCAGGAGCCGGATGCGGGAAAGCCGGACCGCACGTCCGGATCTGGGGGAGGGCGAAAGCCGAATAGCTGAGCTGCTGGACAAGATTTTCAACGCCCTGATAGGTGTGCATCCGCCCTCTGTGCCAATGGACACGGCCAAAAAAATGACGCTGTCTCTGCGGGCGCAGTTTTTGAGCCGGACATCCATCTGCTATGTTTCCGAGGCACACGAGGCCTGACATGCTTTTCCGAGAGAGGGAGCTTTCACTTGGCGCGCAAGGCGGATTTCCGCGAAAACCGCTCTTGCTGTCTCCCGGAAAGCTTGCGTGATAAGCTGGCCCCAGAACAGGCTCATGTTTTGCAAAGCGTTGGACACAAGAAGCTGGTGGGCGTTACGGGCAACGTGTGACCGCAACCCGCAGGGAGGAAAACATGACGGACATCGTGGAGCATCGCATTTCGGTCCGGGACAACGAGATCCATTGCCTGAGCGAGAAAAGCGGCTCGAAGGGGGACGTGCTCCTCCTGCACGGGGCGAAGTTCAGCTCCGCGACCTGGCGGGAGCTGGGCACCCTGGATACCCTGGCGGAAGCCGGTTATCGGGCCCACGCCCTGGATATGCCGGGTTACGGGAGCTCGCCGTCGTCATCGGCCCCGGCGGACCAGGTGCTGCGCGAGGCGCTGCAGCATCTGGCCCCTGAGGGTGCCGTCCTCGTGGGGCCCTCCATGGGCGGGCGCTACTGCCTGGATCTGTATTTCAGCTCGCCGCAGGGGATTCGCGGGCTGATCCTGGTGGGAACGGTCGGAGTAGGCGCCTACCGCGAGCGATTCCAGGAGATCGCGGTTCCCTGTCTCCTGGTCTGGGGAAGCGAGGACACCGTATCGCCGCCGGATAACGCCAATTTCCTGGAACGGGAGATCCCGGATGCCGAGCTGCTCATGCTGGAAGGGGCCAGGCATCCCTGCTATCTGGACCGGCCGGATGCCTGGCACGAAAGACTGCTTGCCTTTCTGCGCGCCAGGTTCGCCTGAACCGAGTGAGCATGAGGGGCAGCCCTATGGGACGCAGCTTTCCTTGAGCCGTCACCCCGGATCATATCGTGTCCTCCTTACCGGCTGCAGCTTACGGCTCATACCTTTGCACCGACCCACCAGTTGCGGGAGAATGACTATGCGGATCAAGCAGTACCAGGTGGACGCCTTCGCGGACAGTCCCTTCCGGGGCAACCCCGCAGCGGTCTGCTTTTTCGAGAAGTGGCCGCAGGACCGGTTCCTGCAAGCCATAGCCGCGGAAAACAACCTCTCCGAAACCGCCTTCCTGGTCCCCGCGGAAGGAGGGTATGCACTCAGGTGGTTCACTCCGGTCGCGGAGGTGGATCTCTGCGGCCACGCCACCATCGCTGCCGCTTATGTGCTCTTTTGGCTCAGGGGATATTCCGGGGAGAGGATCACTTTTTTCACCAGGAGCGGGGAGCTGAGCGTCCGGCAGATTGAGGGGCTTCTGGCCATGGATTTTCCCGCGGACCCGCCTCGGCCGTGCGATCAGCCCGAAGCTCTGATCCGGGGTTTGGGGCAGCCCCCTTCGGAGGTGCTTGCGGGCCAGGACTATGTGGCGGTGTACGACAGCGAATCCACTGTCCGCTCTCTTTTCCCCAATCCAGCTGTCCTCTCCGAGCTCGATCTGCGCGGCGTGGTGGCAACAGCCCCCGGAGAGGACTGCGACTTTGTGAGCCGCTTCTTCGCCCCCAAGCTGGGCGTTTTTGAGGATCCGGTGACCGGCTCCGCCCATTGCGAGCTGACTCCGTATTGGTCGAGCAGGCAGGGCAAGTCGATCCTGGAGGCCCGTCAGGTTTCCCCCCGCGGCGGCTGGATGCGCTGCCGGCTCAACGGGGACCGCGTGGATCTATCTGGCAGCGCCGTCCTTTTCCTGGAAGGGGAGATCGTGCTGGACGATGGCGGTTGCTGAAAACCTCTCTGCTGGGACATTTCCATTTTGGGCTCATCCGATTCAAAAGGATCTGGCGCTTTCCGTTCTTGAGAAGCATAGCGGCCTGCACCTTTAGGGTGCAGAGTTAACGTCACGGCGTGAGCTGATATATATTTAAATATATACCAGAGGAGGTGACGGGATGGAAAAGGCCAAGGTTTTCTGGAACGGGCGGAGTTAGGCAGTGCGGCTTCCGGCAGAGTTCCGCTTCGACACGAGCGAGGTCTTCGTCCGCAGGGATCCGCACACCAACGAAGTGATCCTCTCGCCCAGGCCCACGACTTGGGACACCTTTCTGGAGCTGAGGGACAGGATCAGGGTTCCGGATGATTTCCTGAGCGAGGAGGAGCGGGGCTAGCGAAGCATCCGGGAATCGAACACAAAGTTTTCTTTCGAGACGTCCTTGATGTTCAGGTCCGGGTGGCGAGGGTTGATGATGAGGGTCCCATCCTGCGGGACGATGGTGCTGGGGACGATCAGGGCCGGAGTTTCCCCTTTTCGGAGCCATTCCGTGCCCATGTCCTTCGTCGATTCGGGCGGCGGGGATTGCCGCCAGCCCTTTGGCAGGTCGCGGGGGTGAGGCTGCGTGTAGTGGGGAATATCCAGAGTGAAGCCCATGATGAGGTATCGGTTCGTGGCCAGCCTGTCCAATGCGGCGTTTACAAAGACCTCGAGGACGGTGAGCGAGGCATTCCGACCGGCATAGACCGCCGGATAGCCCTTGTGATTCCAGCGTCCGCCGAATTGGGACGCTCCGATACCCTCGAAAGCCTGATCCCGATGTTTCTCGAGAATGAGCCTCCACCCCTGCAGCTCGGGCATGATTAACTGAACACCCCGTATTCGAGTCTGCCCAGCAGATCGAAGACCTCCCTGGCCCCGGTCTCGTGCTTGGCGAACATCAAGGGCGTGTACCCTCCCAGGGCCCTGAGAGGTGTTTTGAGCCACTCCCTGGCATCGTCCCTGGTTGCGAGGACCCGCTCGGCAGCCTTCAAAAGCTCCTCAAAGCGATGCAGCCGTTCGGACTCGGTGGGCGAGAAAAATCCTCGCTCCTTTCGGCGATTGAGTGTCCTGGTTGAAATCTGGGCCAGCTCGGCGAGCTCGGACTTGCTCAGACCGAGCTCATTCTGCAGCCGGGTGAAAACCCCGAAGGGAAGCCCCCGCTCGACTGCCTGAAGATGGCCTTGAATCGACTCCTCTGTGGAGAGGCCCTGTTCTGCTTCGTGTCCCATATCTCCTCCAAATATATACGCCAATTGTCTACTTAAAGTAAGACAAGTGGCGTCAAGCGTCAACGCTTGGAGGCCAAATGCGGACAGGTATAGTCGACAGGCGAAGTCTGCGGCTGCAACATCTTCCCAGCGAGTGAGTATTCAGAAGATTAACCCTGCAACGACACTTATCGAATATCCTACTGGAAAATCGAAAACTCCGTTGTCGCCACAGCTCCGGTTCTCTTGGCAAGTGTCGTTGCAGGGTTAACCGCCCGTTCGCTCCCGCTCACTCGACATGGGGGACCCAGAGGGACGTGATTGGCAAGCGAAGCTTGCCTGGGCCTATCCCCGCGGCAACGGTCCGCCCTGGGCACTTGGCTCTGGGTGCTCGGCTCTGGGCTCTGGGAACCCAGCAGTCAGCACCGAGCGCCGAGCGCCCAGAACCAAGCGCCGAGCAATGAAGCGACCGAAGGGAGCAGCTTGCCCTGCACTCACTTTATTGCACCGGTGCAATTTCTAAATAATTTCAATTTATCTAGATAGATAGAGCTAGTCATAAATAGTGTTAAAGTGGGTGCATGGGGGCGGTTCAAAACTCTTCACCGCGTGCGGCCGAAGGCCGCCCGCCTGTCCCGTGAAACAGACGTAGTCTCAGCGTAGCTGGTTTCACTGGGATGTGGGACGAAGTCGCCAGCGCCAAATAAAAGAGAACCGCAGATTTACGCAGATTGATCGAAAACAATCACCGCTAGCCTGTGACGTTATGCTCCCGTATGGAGCCCCAAGGGCCCATGGCTGCGGAATCCAGACCAGCATCGGAGGGTGCGCCATGAAGATCGACAACATCGTCCACGACGGAGTGCCCAGGAACCACTTCGCCAGCGACAACAACTCCCCCGCCCATCCGGAGATCATCCAGGCCGTCCTCTCGGCCAATCAGGGCCACGCCCTGGCTTACGGGGACGACTACTTCACCGAGCGGGCAAATGCCAAGCTGCGGGAGGTATTCGGTTCCTCCTGCGAGCCGTTCTTCCTCTCCATCGGCACCGGAGCCAACGTGCTCAGCATGGCCGCGCTCACGCGCTCCTATCACGCGGTGATCTGCGCGGAGAGCGCCCACTTGAATGGGGCTGAGTGTGGGGCGACGGAGAAGTTCGCCGGGGTGAAGCTCCTCACTGTCCCCACCAGGACGGGCAAGATCGGTGTGGAGGACATCGAGTCCCTGTTGGGCCACGAGGGGGATCAGCACCACGTCCAGCCCAAGGTCGTGTCCCTGACCCAGGCCACGGACTTCGGCCTGTGCTATACAGTGAATGAGATCAGGCAAATCTGCGATTTTGCCCACGAAAAGGGCATGTACGTGCACATGGACGGAGCCAGGCTCTACACGGCCTGTGCGGCCCTGGGAGTGAGCCCCGCGGAAATGACTCGGGATGCCGGCCTGGATGTCCTCAGTCTGGGGGGAACCAAGCTCGGTTTGCTCGGAGCGGAGGCGGTCCTCTTTTTCCGGCCGGAGCTCGCGGCGGATTTTTCCTATATTCGCAAGCAGGGGATGCAGCTGGCGAGCAAGATGCGCTTCCTGGCGGTCCAGATGGAGGCGCTCTTCCAGAACGACCTGTGGCTGAGACTGGCCAGTCACGCCAACGCCATGGCCAAAATGCTGGCGGACGAGCTGCGGGAGATACCCGGCCTGGAGCTGACCCGCGAAGTCCAGACCAACATGGTCTATGCCGCCATCCCGCCGAAGGCGGTGAAGCACATCCGGCAGCGCTACCTCTTCTTCGTCTTTGATGAAAAGCGATATGAAGTGCGGCTGGTCACCAACTACGACACCACGGAGGAGGATGTTCGCGGTTTTGCGGAGGCGGCGAGACAGGCCCTGGGGGAGTAGAGTGCAAAATAAGCCAGTCCCTTTATGGTCTCGGTTCGATCGGGAAACCCCGCGGGTTTCGGACACTTCGCATGATTAACCCGAAGCGCTGCTCAACTTTTTTGCAGAAACCTGTGCAGCTTTCGGCAGGTCGTATCGAAGGCCCGCTGATCCTCATCCCCGTGAATATGTCTGCAAAGAGGGCCGCCGTCGGACCCTACAACATCGCGTAATGCGTCCTCCGCCTCAAAGTCGTGGTACTGCTCATGGATGTGCATATCGCGGATGATTTCCCCGCCCAGGAGCCAAAGATAGCCCATATGTCGACGGATCGTCTTCCGCGCCAGCCCCTGCTCGATCATGCTCTGCACAAAGGGGCGCATAAGCTCCAGCAGCGCCTCCCCGTAAGGAACATCCTCGTCCTGGTATTTCCAGCTCTCCGGCCAGCTCGGAAATTCTGGTGCGATATCCTCAGGGGTCTGCATAGTGCACATTAAGCCTCTCATTTTATGCTCACTCTCGAAAGAGAGAAGAATGCCGACAGGATTTACTGGATAAACGGGATATTGCGGGAAAAGAGCTGCAGCTCTTTCCCCGCTGGGCCTTCATCAATCCTGTTGCTCCCGTCAATCCTGTCCTTCTCTTTTTGGGTTCATCAAGGGGATGAAGAGTTCCTATGATTGCAATCAAGCTAGTACAATTTGAAACTTGACTTTCAAAATAACCATGCTATTTTGAAGCTTATGTTTCAAAGATGGCTTACTCTTTCCCCGGATACCAGCTGCTTGCTGCTCGGCCCGCGGCGTTCGGGCAAGACAACCTTTCTTCGGCATCGATACCCGGAGCTTCGGTATACGACTCTGGATGACCTGGACTATCTGGACTGGGCCAAGAAGGATCCCAAGGGATTCATCCAGGATCTGGCGGCATCCGGGATCATTGACGAGATCCAGAGGTGCCCCCAGCTTACGGTTGCCGTGAAACACGCCATTGACAGCTCCGATGCCTTTTTCTTGATGACCGGCTCCAGCTCGCTCGGTCTTTTGGATGCCGCAGCTGACACACTTGCCGGAAGGATTGCGATTCAGGCACTGCCTCCGGCGTGCTGGGGAGAAGATCATGGGCCGCCCACGCACTCCATTCTTACCGAGAAAGCTTCTCCGCTTCAGATGAGACAGGGAAATCGCTTGCTTGGGCAGGCTATGACGTATGGCTTGTTTCCCGAAATCCTTACCTGCGAAACCGTGACGCAAAAAAAGGAGCTATTGAACCGATACAAGAACACGTTCTTCACCAGAGATCTCATGCAGCTTTCCAATATGGAAAACCTGGATGGCCTGCTG
>JAZKRN010000090.1:0-10745 GCA_036628655.1 Desulfohalobiaceae bacterium
ACAAAAACAAGAAATATTTTGATGAAGGAAGTGATAAAATCTCTTGAAGGAAAGAGGGCGCGAGGCCTTTGGGATGGCCGTCTCCGCCTGATGGAGGACACCAGGAGCTGAATAGAGAGCCAGAAGGTGGTTCCGGCGCAGGATCTCTGGGAAAGCTGACCGGAAAAAGTTTTCGCCGGAAGCATCGACCATTTCTGCATAGGTTAAGTTCGGTCATCCATATCCTTACTGCTTGTCTCGCCCCTGGTCAATCCCATGATTCTGGGGCTCTTCGTGCTGGCCTTCGGCTGGGAGTGATTTTGGCCTGCGTTGTGCTCGCCTTCTTTCCGGCGATGCTTCAGGGGATCGTGGGGAGAAATCGGGCATGGGCAGACACTTCGCCTCGGTTCGTGTCGCGGGAATTGAGGAAGAGGAGGAATCCGGCGGGGAGCAGGGCAAGCGAAATGGCAGGACCGGAGTGACGGGAAAGCTCAAGGGCCTGTTCACCGGCCTGGGAAAGGACTCCTGCTATGGCATTGATATCCAAGACATCCCGCAGGAGGAGTCCAAGGAGAAAGGGAAGCAGGATACCGGCTCCCCGAGCTGAGTGGTCCTTGGCCCAACTCGGGGAGCAGCTGGCCCTAGGTCCTCTCCTGCAGCAATCTCTTCAGCTGTTCCTTGCCGGGGACCTTTCCCACGGCAAGGACCTCTCCGTTGACCATCAGCCCGGGAGTGCCCATGATGCCAGCCCTGGCGATCTCCTTGGCCTCGCGGACGTGCTCCACTTCGGCTGCAAGGCCCAGCTCCGCCAGCACCTCGTAGATCTGCTCCTCCAGCTGATCGCAGCGGGTGCATCCCGGGCCGTAGACCGTGATTTCCAGACCCGTCCGCTCCTCCTGGACGGGCAGCCCGGCGAGCTTTTTGTACTCCCGGACAAAAGCCCGGGCGTGCTCCTCCTCCGCTTCGGGAGGAATGTAGTTCTTCCCTTTCAGCTCGCTCACCAGCTCCGGGCCCAGCTCCTCTTCGGAAAAGTCGGTGCCGTGGCGCTCGTACGCCTCGCTCAGGGCCTGCTTGAGGCCTGTGATGCCGATCTTGGCCCCGCCTATTCGGATCAGGCTGTGGTCTTCACTCATGCTCAACCTCCTTACTCAGGTCGACAGGTCATGTGGCAGACCCCGGTGGGCGTCTCCACCGCGTAGGGAAAGTATTTTCCCTTGAACCACAGGGCCACGTTGACCAGGGATATGAGCACCGGCACCTCGATCAGGGGACCGATTACCGCGGCAAAGGCCACTCCGGAGTTGATCCCGAATACGGCGATGGATACGGCGATGGCCAGCTCGAAGTTGTTCGAGGCGGCGGTGAAGGACAGGGTGGTGGACTGCTCGTACGTGGCGTTGAACTTCATGGACATGGAGAAGGTGATCAGGAACATGACCACGAAGTAGACGCACAAGGGGATGGCTATGCGCACCACATCCAGGGGCAGGCGCACGATGTATTCGCCTTTGAGGGAGAACATGACCACGATGGTGAAGAGCAGGGCGATCAGGGTGATAGGGCTCACCTTGGGAATGAACTTCTGCATGTACCACTCGTCCCCTTTGGTCTTCAGGCCGATAACGCGGGAGATGATCCCGGCGACAAACGGGATGCCCAGGTAGATGAGCACGCTTTTCGCGATCTGGCCGATGGTCACGTCCACCACTGCGCCCTCCAGGCCGAACCACCCGGGGAGGATGGTGATGAAGAACCAAGCGTACACGGAGAAGAAAAGGACCTGGAAGACGGAGTTGAATGCCACCAGTCCGGCGCAGTATTCCGCGTCCCCCCTGGCCAGATCGTTCCAGACCAGGACCATGGCGATGCACCGGGCCAGGCCGATCATGATCAGGCCGATCATGTATTCGTGATGACCGGAGAGAAAGGTGATGGCCACCAGGAACATGAGCACGGGCCCCACGACCCAGTTCTGGACCAGGGTCAGGGTGAGGATCTTTACATCCTTGAACACCTCGCCCAGCTTCTCGTAGCGCACCTTGGCCAGCGGAGGATACATCATCAGGATCAGGCCGATGGCGATGGGCATGTTGGTGGTGCCCACGGTCACGTGTTCCATGGCCTCAGTGATGGCGGGGTAGATATAGCCGATGGACACCCCGATGGCCATGGCCAGAAAGATCCACAGGGTGAGGAAGCGTTCGATAAAGGGCATCTTTTGGGCCTGGGACATTTGCTTGCACCTCCTGGCTTCAATGGGGTCTATTGCTGTGTCTCGCACTGCGAGCGCTGTTTCTGCATCCGGCACAGCTCTTCCGGATCATAGGAGAGGATGGTCGCCATGTCCTTCCGGTCTTGTGCGATTTGGGCCGACTCCGCCAACTCACGGGTCAGCCATTGGTGGAGCAGGTCAGGGAATGCATCGGTCAGGCGATAGTAGACCCAGCGGCCCTTCTTGCGGCTTTGCACCAGATCCGCCTTCTGGAGCACGCTCATGTGCCGGGAAACCGTCGCCGTGGCCAGCTGGAGCAGCTCGGTGATCTGGCACACACAGAGCTCCCCGTGCTCCATAAGGGCCGCTACCGCCCGGAGCCTGTTGCCGTCCGCCAGAGCCTTGAGAACGGAGAGGGGTGTGTGCATACTTTGCCATCTATTGTATAAGAAAATGTGTCCAATTAGCTGAATTTCAAGGTGAAATTGACAAGCGAGGCTCGACGGGTGGAGCGCTTCGCTGGGTTTCATAGAGACCTTGACCTTGTTTTTACCGCAATAAGCGACAACTTGCTTGAGCCAAGCATAAAACAAGGTACCGGCACGCAAGGTGAGACTGGAGTGGTTATGGTGTTGCCCCTCAAGGCCTGCTGGTCGCATCAGCTGAAACCCGGGATGAAACCCGCGCTTCAGCGTCCACCCGTCTTCGCCTCGCTCGCATTTTCATGTTTCGTTGGGCCCGGGTCGGCCCGGGAATGAAGGTTGTATAATTAGCTAAACGACGAAATAAATTAGTGAAAGTGGGTTTCTCTGTCAATCCGAGCAGGTGAGGGGAAGCGGCGGCGAAAACGCTGACAGGCCGACTGGGTGATTGTCTGATGGGCCCGTTACAACCCGCCGCTGTTCACGCCGAAAATGTCCATTCCGAGCAGATAGGTGATGATGAAATAGATGCCGATGCCGATAAAGACGGCCGCGGTCAGCCTCCGGAGATAGTATTCCATGAAGCTCAGGCCGTTGAGGAAGCCGGAGGCCATCCTGGAGCCGTAGCCCAGCAGCATGGCGAATCCGAGCACTGGCAGGGCGGTGCCGATGCCGTACCACAGGGGCAGCCATATGCCGGACCCCATCTTGAGGGCCAGGGGAACGACGCTGCCGAAGAACAGGGCTGCGGATATGGGGCAGAAGGAAAGGGCAAAGAGGAATCCGAGGAAGATTCCCCCGAGAGCCCCCTCC
Organism: Desulfohalobiaceae bacterium; assembly: GCA_036628655.1. GTDB lineage: Bacteria > Desulfobacterota > Desulfovibrionia > Desulfovibrionales > Desulfothermaceae > JAIPDU01. The sequence continues at coordinate 3,427 of JAZKRN010000090.1, forward strand.
TGGCTCAGACGATGGACGAATCGGGAGTTCATCCCGTTCATCGAAGGCAGCCGCAGAGGGATAACCCCCCATATCAAGAGCCCCGCGAGGATCAGGATGGGTCCGAGGAGCTTGTTCATGTACTGCTGCAGGAACATGGAGACTGCGGGGACCGAGGAAAGACCGAACACAATAAGGAAGCAGATGGCGATATAGGCCAGGGCCCGGCCCCCGGTGTAGGCCATGCCCGCCACGAGTGTGCCGTACCTGGTCTCGATCTGCTTGCCGATGAAGGTGGTCGCGGCAACGTTCGTGGCCAGGGGACAGGGTGAGATGGAGGTCAAAATCCCGAACCAGAGGGCGGAAATCATGGGAAGCGCGGTCAAGTCCATCAGCTCTTCTCCATAAAGGCCTTGATTTCACCGGTCACATAGTCGAAATAGGCTTTCTTGTCCTGCAGAAGACGCCACACCTTCTCCAGATTTTTCCAGCGCACGGTTTCATCGCCGTTCTTTTCCACGATGACCACGGACTTGGTATACAGATTGTAATCCTTGACAAAATGCTTATTCTCGGGGTGGTCCACTTTGACTGTTTTCCAGCGAAGATTCCCCTCTCGCAGGGCCTGCCCGAAGTGCTCCTTGATCGCGGCTTCAGACCAATTCTCGATCCTGTAGCAGGAAGCGCAGCGCTTGCTGGTATAGAAGTAGTATGCGATATAGTGGGTCTTCTGATCTTTTTCCGAAGTGGAGGTGTTTGCGCTGGATTGACTGGCGGGACAGGTGGAAACACTGAACGCCATAAGAGCTAAGCTTGCCATTGTCAGGAAAAGTCCTCGAACAAAGCCTTTTCTTTTCATATTCCTCCCTTGCGTTCTTGTTTTCGAACGGGATCTGTTCCCTTAGCTGCAGCAGAGACATCAGCCGCAACAGCTCGTTCAGTTCTACGATCCTTCCACGGAAAGCTCGGCTTGCTCCATCCCGCAGATTCGGCAGACTTCCTGCTTCACCAGAGAGATATCCTCGGCCCTCAGGGCGAAGTCCTTGTTCTTGGCAATGCCCAGATCGGTGATCACCAGATAGTCTTGTACCGGCACCCCTTCCCGTTCCAGGGTCTTTTTGCCGCAGGCCACCTCGCATCCGTCGATGAGCACCATGCTCTGGACGTCTTTCGCGGACTGGATAAATCCGGACAAGCCGCCGCCGATTCCGGCCAGGCAGAACATTTTGCCTCTGTTTTCCCGGGTCAGCTCCACAGCGGCTCGATTGGCGAGCTGTCCCACATTCGAGCCGCCAGAACAGGCAAGGATCATGACCTGACTGTCTGTCGTGCAGCACTGGTCCGTCATATTTCCTCTCCTTTTTGTAAGCGGCCGAAGGCCGCCCGTGTGCGACGAAGTCGCCAGCACCGAATAAAAGAAAACCGCAGATTTACGCGGATGGCGAATAGGTACAGCTGTTTTTGAACTGCATTCCCCGGGAGCTTCTCGACCCCGAGGCGGAAAGGATCAAAGAGCCTGCTCCGGGAGGCGCTGCCCCCCGGAGCAGATCCCGGCTTAGCCCTGCTGCACCCAGCCCTTGATCTCCTCCTGGCTGGGGACCTTGCCCACGGTCTTGACCTCGCCGTCGACCACCACTGCCGGGGTGCCGAAGACCCCGTACTTGGCGATCTCCATGCTGTCGGTCACCTTCTGTACGTCCGCGGCCACGCCCGCCTCCTGCAGGGCGTTCATGACCGCCTGCTCCGTCTGGTTGCACTTGGGGCATCCGGGTCCGAGCACCTTGATGTCCATGACTCGACCTCCTTGTATCGGGTTTTCGTGTTTTTTACGCGATAAACGCGCCGTAGAACATGCCCAACACGGTGGACAGGATCACCACGATTGTGGCGAATGTGCCCGTCTTTTTCCAGCCCATGACACTGCCGATGACGATGAGGTTGGGCAGGGACAGGGCCGGTCCGGCCAGGAGCATGGTCAGGGCCGGGCCCTGACCCATGCCCGAGCCCAGAAGGCCCTGGATAATGGGCACCTCCGTGAGGGTGGCGAAATACATGAGCGCCGAGGCCAGGGCGGCGAAGATATTGGCGAAGACGGAGTTGCCCCCCACCAGATCGGCCACGAAGCGTTCCGGGATCAGGGCGGCGTGGTCCGGACGGCCCAGGAAGAACCCGGCGAAGAGCACGCCCGCGAAGAGCAGGGGGAAGATCTGCTTCATGAAGCCCCAGGTGGAGTCCACCCATTCCCGGAGCTCCTGGCGCTGGAACCAGGACTTGAGCATGAGGCCCAAGATCACCAGCAGGATCCCGGTGACGTACCACTTGGCCTCGAAGATGGCTCGCCAGATGAAGGCGGCATCCTGCCCCGGATTGGCGAAGGCGGCGAATATGAGGATGAGCACCAGGACCAGCATGTACAGGCCCTGCTGGGCAAGACTGCGTCCGCCCTCCTCATCGGGGAGGTGCATTTCGCTCGTCTTCCGCTGCTCGTCCTCGCGGCGAAAGATGAAGTGCATGAGCAGGCCGATGATGGCGGCGAAGGCCACCGCGCCGATGGCCCGGGCCAAACCCAGCTCCCAGCCCAGCACCCTGGCGGTGAAGACGATGGCCAGCACGTTGATCGCCGGTCCGGAATAGAGAAAGGCCGTGGCCGGACCGATTCCGGCCCCGCGGGAATAGATGCCCGCGAACAGGGGAAGGACCGTGCAGGAGCACACGGCCAGGATCGTGCCGGACACCGAGGCCACGGAATAGGACAGCAGCTTGTTGGCCTGGGCCCCGAAGTACTTGAGCACCGAGGCCTGGGAGACGAAGACAGCGATGGCCCCGGCGATGAAGAAGGCGGGGATGAGGCAGGTGATGACGTGCTGCCGGGCGTACTCCCGAAGCATCATGAAAGCCTCCAGGCCCGCCTGGCGGATGATCTCGTGATTCCAGGGCACATAGTAGGCCACCAGGAAGAAGAGAACGAGCAGGAGCAGTTTGTAGCGTTCCTTGATATTCATGCTACCTCCTCAATCACGCTTGAATTATTCTTAATTGGCAAAATAACCAAAAATGGATCTATGTGAATTAATGCGCAATGGGCCAACCCGGTCACGCACCGGGTTTATGCAAGCGTTTCCGGCAACTGCCGGACAAATTCCCTGATCTCGTCCCGGACCCGTCGATAGGGTTGCAGGGCGCTCGCCTCGTCGGCTGCGTCCCGGGCCAGGGTGGCCGGATCCTCAAAACTCCGGTGCAGCCGCGTCGCTCCACCCGGAAAGAAGGGGCAGCTTTCCTTGGCCTGGTCGCAAAGGGTGATTACCGCATCGAATTCCAGGGCGGGCAGATCCTCTAGGGTCTTTGACGCTTGCCCGGATATATCCACTCCCGCCTCTTGCATGACCTGCACGGCTTTCGGGTCCAGTCCCTGCGGGGCCACCCCAGCGGAATGGGGATGCACCACGCCCTTCAGCAACTGCCGCGCCCAGCCCTCGGCCATCTGGCTGCGGCAGGAGTTCCCGGTGCATAGAAAAAGCACGTTCTTGGCCATGGTCACGCCTTGAGCTCAATCAACTGTTGGGGACACTCGACGCATCAGCGTCCCGAAAAGGGCCCCGGTGAATAGCCCCGGAACGCTCCCGGAAAGCCGGCTTCGGCCTATCCCTGCACGCTCTCCCGGAAATCCGATAAACCGGCCATCTGCCGCTGGATGTTGGACTGAACCATGTTTTCCAGACAGGAGAAGAAGTCGAGCACGCAGGGAGCAGCCAGTTGATAGTACATCTGGGTGCCCCGCTTCTCGTAGTCCACGATTCCCGCATCCCGTAACAGGGACAGGTGCTTGGACACCGTGGAGGTATCCGCGCCCACCATCTCCGTGAGCTCGCACACGCACCTTTCCCCGCGGCTCAGCTCCTCCACCATGAAGAGCCGGGTGGGATGGCCCAGGGCCTTCATGATTCGGGCCCGTGTTTCGTAGCGATCGCGGATTTGTCGGTGCATAGTCGCCTCCGTTGCTTATTTGGTATAATAACCAAATAAGTGGAGGCCGTCAAGAGGGCAAGGTGTACATCGAATGTGAAGGGAGCCCGGGCACGGTGTCTGCCGGGAAATGGACGGTGCGGCGGGAGGGCATTGGGCACATGATCACTTCTCCGCCATCCAGTCCATGAGCCGTTCCTGGGCCCGAAGGGCAGCCCGCCTTCGATGCCAGCCGTCCTGCAATATCCGTCCCAGGTGTTCCCCGGCCCCCGCAGCGGCGTGCATGGCTTCCGGCTGCTCCTCGACTTTGGGAGTAATCTCCGGTCCTATCTCGACGTCCTCGCCGTGGCGCATGCGGGGCACGCCGATGCCGCAGGTCTCGCCAAAGCCGCAGAAATAGCAGGGGGCGGCTCCGGTGGCGGTCACAGTGGCCACGGGCTCGATGAGGTTGAACAGGAAGAATCTCTCAATGTCCCTTGCCGGGGGGCCGCCGTCCATGCCGCCCACTCCGATGGCCACTCCGGGCTTGCCCCAGAGGAGATCCCCTTCCCGGTGCCGGAACTGGAACCAGCGCTCCAGAAAGGCCCGGGTCAGGGCGTTGCACCCGGAAAAATGATTGGGGGCCCCCACCACATAGGCATTTGCCTGGGCCACAGCCTCGCGCAGGGGGGGCATGTCGTCCTCCGTCTTGCACACATTGTCCGCGGCACAGCGAAGACACCCCGTGCATCCCGAGATGCTGCGTCCCCGCAGGGAGACGAGATCGTGCTCCAGGCCGGTGTGCTCCAGAACCGCGCCGACAAGAGTCCTTGTGCCGGAGATGTCTTCCCTGCGAGGGCTCCCGGATATACCCAGTATGCGCATAGTGTTTCCGCCTTGCTCTTTTGCGCCCATCCTATTGTGTTGTGTCTCCGGAAGCAAGGCAGGCCATGGCGGTGAGAGGATGAGTATGGTAGAAAGTATTATGGGGCTTGTTTTATTGCCTACTCAACAGGAGGACCATATATGACACGATCCGGTGCGATCCTTTGGCTGGAGGAGACCGGCATGCAGGATGTCGGGGAGGTGGGAGGAAAGAACGCCTCTCTGGGAGCCATGATCCGCGAGCTCAAGCAGCAGGGAATCAGGGTTCCGGACGGGTTCGCGACCACTGCGCGGACCTATTGGCGGGTCATCCAAGAGAACGGTCTGGACGAGGTCATTCGGGATCTGGTGAATGACCTGGAGCAGGGCAGAAAGCAGCTTCCGGAGGTGGGGCGGAGCATCCGGACCCGGGTGCAGGATCTTGTCTGGCCCCAGGATGTGGAAGCCGAGATCCGGCAGGCCTATCGCCGGATGTCCGAGCGGAACCACATCGAAGCAGTGGACGTGGCGGTCCGAAGCAGCGCCACTGCGGAGGACCTGCCCGAGTCGAGCTTTGCCGGACAGCAGGAGAGCTTCCTCAATATCGTGGGGGAGAATCAGCTCCTGGAGGCCATCCGCAACTGTTACGCCTCCCTGTTCACGGATCGGGCGATCAGCTACCGGCAGGAGCGGGGCTTTGATCACCTCAAGGTGGCTCTTTCCGCCGGGGTTCAGAAAATGGTCCGCTCCGATCTGGCGGGCTCGGGAGTGATGTTCTCTATCGATACGGAAACCGGCTTTCCCCATACTGTCATCATCAATGCCGCCTGGGGCCTGGGGGAGAACGTGGTACAGGGGACCGTGACTCCGGACGAGTACAGGGTCTTCAAACCCCTGCTCCACGACGGGCGCTACCGGCCCATCGTGGAAAAGACCATGGGATTCAAGGAGCGCAAGATGGTCTATGCCGAGGGCGGAACCAAGCGAACCAAGAACGTGGTCACCACGGCGGAGGAAAAGGGCGCCTATGTGCTCGATGAGGATGAAATCCTGCAGCTGGCGCGGTGGGCCATCATCGCGGAGGAGCACTACGGGCAGGCCCTGGACATGGAATGGGCCAAGGACGGACGGTCCGGGCTGATCTATCTGGTCCAAGCCCGGCCGGAAACGGTGCAGTCCCAGAAAGAGGCCGCGTCCCTGAAGCACTACACCCTGAAGCAGAGCGGAGATCAGCTCCTTTCCGGACTGAGCATCGGCGACGCCATAGCCGCCGGGCCGGTGTGCCGCATTCGAAGCGCCTCGGAGATTGATCAGTTCCGGGAGGGCTCGATCCTGGTCACGGAAATGACCGATCCGGACTGGGTCCCGGTGATGAAGAAGGCAGCAGGGATTATTACCGACCACGGGGGCCGCACCTGTCATGCGGCCATTGTCAGCCGCGAGCTCGGCGTTCCCGCGATCGTGGGGACCAGCAGCGGGACCCAGGTTCTGAGCGACGGCAGACAGATCACCATGACCTGCGCCGAGGGCGAGGAGGGGCTGGTCTACGACGGGGTCCTGGACTTCGAGGTGAGCGAGGTTTCCCTCCAGGATATCCCCGAGACACAGACACGGATCATGATGAACATCGGCAGCCCCACAGCTGCCTACCGCTGGTGGCGGCTTCCCTGCCAGGGGATCGGCCTGGCCCGGATGGAATTTATCATCAACAACATCATCAAGATCCATCCCATGGCCCTGCTCTATCCCCATCTGATCCGGGACCGGGAGGCGAAGAACTGGATCGACATGCTCACCCACCGCTTCGAGAACAAGCCGGAGTACTTCCTGGAGCACCTCTCGCGCGGCATTGCCAAGATCGCCGCGTCCCAGCATCCCCATCCGGTCATCGTGCGCATGAGCGATTTCAAGAGCAACGAATACGCCAACCTCATAGGCGGCAGCGCCTTCGAGGATCCGGAAAACAATCCCATGCTCGGATTCCGCGGGGCGTCGCGCTATTACAGCCCCAGCTATCGCGAAGGGTTCGATCTGGAGTGTCAGGCGGTCAAGCGGGTTCGGGACGAGATAGGGCTCACCAACGTGGTGCTCATGATCCCCTTTTGCCGAACTCTGGACGAGGCGGACCGGGTGCTGGAAGTCATGGCGGAGAACGGGCTCAGACAGGGGGAGAACGGCCTGGAGGTCTACGTCATGTGCGAGATTCCCTCCAATGTGATCCTCGCGGAGGAGTTCGCCAGCCGCTTCGACGGGTTCTCCATCGGGTCCAACGATCTGGCCCAGCTCGTGCTCGGCGTGGACCGGGACTCGGACAAGCTGCGGCATCTCTTTGAGGAGCGCAACGAGGCGGTGAAACGGTTCATCAGCGAGCTCCTGCGGCGGATCAGGGAGACGGTGCCGGAGTGCAAGGTGGGCATCTGCGGCCAGGCGCCGAGCGACTATCCCGAGTTTGCCGAGTTCCTGGTCCAGGAGGGAATCGACTCCATTTCTCTGAACCCGGACAGCGTGCTCAGCGTCAAGAAGCGGATCTCGCG
>JAZKRN010000091.1:0-10669 GCA_036628655.1 Desulfohalobiaceae bacterium
ATAAATATTTAAAGGAAGTTGAACGCCTTCTCGCTGTTTGGCTGGGTATCGCCAGGTAAAGGAAGTTGGGCTCATCGGTTCACGCGTAATTCTCTGTTTTTGAGCCGCCTAGACGCTACCGGTGAAATTTTGGCTCTTCCGGTACAAGCTTACATGGTTCTAAAGAATGGAAACCGCCAAGGCGCGAAGGTCGCCAAGAAGAGAAGATTTTGCCCTGCTGAGTTTAACAGCAGGGCAAAAGGCTTCGCCATCCCGCTTTGGGATGGCTCTTTATTGATATCTCCCTGAAATGACCAATGGACTAAAACGGGGAGAGTCAAAAGAAAAGCGAAGGCTCAGTTTTTGCTTTGCGGGAGCCCCGCAAAGCAAAAGATCTTTCCTTGGCGTTCTTGGCGTCTTGGCGGTTTTTACTCTTCGAACTGGAGATAGTCGCCAATGACTACCTTGAGGCCGAAGCCGGGAAAGCTCACCTTGTACTTGTTCGGCGGGATGAACTGCACCACCTTGCCCCTGCCGAAGATTCGGTGCTTGCAGTACCCGTTCGCGCTGCTGCTCGCAGCCTCCTTCCGCGATGCGGCCTGCTCCGTTTTCTCCGAGCCGCCCGCGGCGATGGAGGGGCCACCGGAAGAGAGCCCCGCGGTGAAGCTCTCGGTCATCTGCTCCAGGCTCTCCTTGTCCAGCTCCTGGAGGAAGGGGCTCGGCGTGGCCGGGGTGCTTATCCCCTGGTTGCGGTTGTGCAGGGAGTGGGGAGCGGACAGGGCCAGGTAGCGCCTGGCCCGGGTGCTGGCCACGTAGAAGAGCCTGCGCTCCTCCTCCATGGCCTCGCTGTCCATGAGGGCGTGCTTGGAGGGGAAGCGCTCCTCCACGAGATCCAGGACGATCACAGCGGACCATTCCAGCCCCTTGGCGGAGTGGATCGTGGACAGGGTCAGCTTGTCCTGCAGCGGGTCCGCCTCTCCCATCTGTTCCGGCGGCTCCAGGCTCATGTCCGTGAGGAAGACGTCCAGCCCGCTGTAGGATGAGGCCACCTGGTGCAGCTGGTCCAGGTCGCTCTGGCGCTTGGGGTAGTCGTCCGGATAAACCCGCTTCAGCTGGGGCTGGTACTGCTCCAGCAGGCTCTCCAGGATGTAGTAGGGAGTGTCCTGCTTGTTGCGGAATTCCTGGAGGATATTGAGCGTATCCCGAAGCTCCTCGGCCTTGCCGCACTGTTTCTCCACGTACTTTTTGTCCCCCTCCTGGACGGCGCGATAGAGCTTTTCGCTCGTCTTGGGCCCCACGTTGGGGATGAGGGACATCACCCGCTGCCAGGCCGGCAGATCCCCGGGGTTCTGGATCAGGCGCAGATAGGCCAGAATGTCCTTGATGTGGGCCGCCTCGGTGAACTTCATTCCCCCGAACTTCTGGTACGCGAGCCCCGCTTTATTCAGCTGCACCTCCAGGTGGTAGGTGTGGAATCCGGCACGCGCAAGGACGGCGATATCCTGCAGGTCGAAGTCGCGCTTGAGATCGAGGATCTTGTCCAGCGCGACCCTGGCCTGGGTCATGTCGTTCAAGGGGGACAGGAGCTGGGGCTTGGGCCCGTCCAGGTTCTGGGAAAAGAGGCGCTTGTCGTACTTCTCCCTGGCCCCGGCCAGGATCTCGTTGCACAGGCCCAGGATGGGCTGGGTGGAGCGGTAGTTCTGCTCCAGCTTGATCACCCGGCACTGCGGATAGTCCAGGGTGAAGCCGAGGATGTTGCCCACCGTAGCGCCGCGGAAGGAGTAGATGGACTGGGCGTCGTCGCCCACGGCCATGACGTTGCCCTCGTCCCCGGTGAGCAGGCGGACCAGCCTGCCCTGGACCAGGTTGGTGTCCTGGAACTCGTCCACCATGATGTACTCGTGGCGATAGCGCAGGAAATCGCGGATCTCCTCGTTCTCCAGCAGGAGCCGCTCCAGGAGGAAGAGCAGGTCGTCGTAGTCCACCAGGGAATGGCTCGTCTTGTACTCCTGGTACAGGTCCGCGATGCGCTGGATCTCGTCGTAGTAGACCAGCAGATGGCTGGAGTCCCGGGCCAGGACCTCCTCCAGGGAGAGCTCCTTGTTCCGGCTCTTGCTGATCAGGGAGTAGATGGTCCCCTTCTTGGGAAAGCTGCGGTCCTTGCGGCCGATTTCGTTGGACTCCTTGACCTGCTTCACGATCTCCTCCGAGTCCGGCCGGTCCAGGATGGTGAAGCGGTTCTTCAGGCCCACAGCGCCGGCGTAGCGGCGCAGAATGAGATTGGCGAAGGAGTGGAAGGTTCCGCCGGTCACGCCGTGCAGGCCCTGGCCCAGCAGATGGCTGGCCCGGGTGAGCATCTCCCGCGCCGCCTTGCGGGTGAAGGTGAGCAGCAGAATGGACTCCGGGTCCACCCCGAGCTCCGCGAGATGGGCCAGGCGGTAGACCACGGTGCGGGTCTTGCCGCTTCCGGCCCCGGCGATGACCAGGACCGGGCCCTGCAGGGTAGTGACCGCCTCCAGCTGGGAGGGGTTGAGGTCGTTTTCCAGGTCGAGTTGCATATGGTCTCAGGTGATGATCAGGTTTTGGGGTTGTCGGAAGAAATTGAGCATCTCCTGTCCCGTCTGGCGCACGGTGGAGACGTCCGCGCCGGAGCTGTCCGCGAAGAAGGCGTCGTCCGCGGTGTGCGCGCCGGTGCGGCCGAAGTGGCCGAAGACGTCCCCGCGGTTGAACTTGGCCTTGAGATCGTAGCCGCGCGAGGGGAGACAGACCAGGTCCGGCATGTGCGGGAAGGGGCAGTCCGGGTAAATGTCCTCGCCTCTGAGCACGTCCTCGAAAACGGGCTCTTCGCCGCGGGTCAGGCCGGAGAGGGCGTCCGCGATCTCCTCGCGGAGGCTGCTCGCTTCGGCCGGGGAGAGGCTCCCCTTGGCGAAGCGGTCGGCCCGGTGCATCACGATCCGCCCCGGATCCAGGGCCAAGGCCTTGCTCCCGGGACCGATGACCGAGGCGTCGGTCTCGCTCTCCGGCTCGCCCTGCAGATGCAAGAGGCCCGCCTCGTTGAGCCAGGCGTTGACGTCCACCTCGGTGGCGAGCTCCGCGAAGCCGTGGTCCGCCAGGGCCAGCAGGCGCTTGGGCTCGGGCAGGGCCTCATACCGTTCCAGGACCTCCTGCAGCAGGCGGTCCATGCGGTGCACCACCTCCAGGCAGTGCCCGTGCCAGGGATCGTTCTCGTCGCGCAGGGAGGGGAAGAAGAAGTGGCCCATGCGGTCCATTTCCGTGAGCACGAGCACGAAGAGGTCGAAGGCCAGATCGGGCCAGAAGAGCTCCAGGGCCCTCTGCCGGGACCGGAGCGTGGCGTGGAGCTCGGAAAAGAGGTGCTCCGCCTCCAGGCGGCCCTGCCTGGTGTCCGCCTCGAGCTTGTATCCTTCCGAGGCGAGCATGGTGCCCATTATCTTGGGATGGACCGCTCCGGACAGCTCCGGGGCGGGGAAGCCGGAGACCAGAATGCCGTGCACCGGCCAGGCCGGGTAGGTGCCGGGCAGATTGATGATCTTGCAGAAGCGGCCTTCGCGCCCAAGCTCGTCAAAGACGCTCTCGCAGCGCACCTGGGTGGAGTCGGTGAAGTACAGGGTGTAGCGCTTGGGGTCCAGCTCGGTGAAGCCGAATATTCCGTGGGTTTCCGGGCCGGAGGCGGTGTAGAAGGAGGTCCAGTTCACCGGGGAGAGCTCGGGCAGATCGGAGCGGATGGGGTGGCTGGCCTGCATCTGCAAGAGGGCTTTGATGCCTGGCAGATCGTGCCGGGCGGTCAGGTCCTTGGCCAGGCTGTGGGGCAGGCCGTCCAGCCCGAGGACGATCATGCGGGGGCGTTTGTGCGAAATCATTGGCGCAATGTAGCAGGAAAGCGCGCTATTGGCTAGGAGAGCACGCAGCGTAAACGTTCACAGGGTTACTCCAAGCGAGTATTCAGAGGGTTAACCGCCCGTTCGCTCACGCTCACTCGACAATGGGGACCCAGAGGGACGTGATTGGCAAGCGAAGCTTGCCTGCGCCTTCCCCGCGGCAACGGTCCGCCCTGGGCACTTGGCTCTGGGTACTCGGCTCAGGGCTCTGGGAACCCAGCAGTCAGCACCGAGCGCCGAGCGCCCAGAACCCAGCGCCAAGCAATGAAGCGACCGGAGGGAGCTGGCGGTTCACAAACTCTTCACCGTCTCTAGCCTGAGACCGGACCCTGTGGTATAAATGGATTATACTGGAAGGAGTTGCGTAGCGGAAGAGTCTGAAGGCTGGAAGGCCAAACCGTGAGAGGCCGGGATGCGCATTTATCAAGACATGAACGAGCTGGTGGGCAGAACCCCGATGGTCTATCTGAACCGGTTGAGCCGGGGTTGTCATGCCAGTGTGGCTGCCAAGCTGGAGTTCTACAATCCCTGCTCCTCGATCAAGGATCGCATAGGGCTCGCCATGATCCAGGCCGCGGAGGACCAGGGCTTGCTTGACCAGGAGAGCGTGATCATCGAGCCCACCAGCGGCAATACAGGCATAGCCCTGGCCTTTGTATGTGCCGTAAAGGGGTACAAGCTTGTCCTGGTCATGCCCGAGAACATGAGCCGGGAGCGCAGGGCCCTGTTCAAGGGTTTCGGGGCAGAGATGGTTCTCACTCCTGCCAAAGAGGGCATGAGCGGGGCGGTGGAAAAAGCGCGGGAGCTGCTGGAATCCACTCCGGGTGGTTTTATGCCCCAGCAGTTCAGCAATCCGGCCAACCCGGCGGTGCACCACGACACCACGGCCCGGGAGATCTGGGAGGATACCGACGGCCGGGTGGACATCTTTGTCTGCGGAGTGGGCACCGGGGGAACGGCAACCGGTGTGGGCCAGGTCTTCAAGGAGAACAAGCCGGATGTTCAGGTGGTGGCGGTGGAGCCGTCCGGGTCTCCGGTTCTCACCGGGGGCGGCAAGGGGCCGCATGCCATCCAGGGCATTGGAGCGGGTTTCGTGCCCCAGGTGCTGGAGAGGCGGTTTCTGGACGAGATCGTCCGGGTTACCGACCAGGAAGCCCTGGATATGGCCAGGCGCCTGATCCAGGAGGAGGGCATCCTGTGCGGCATCTCCTCCGGAGCGATCGCCAAGGCGGCCCTGGACGTGGCCTCCAGGGAGGAAAACAAAGACAAGCTTGTGGCATTCATCGTTTGCGACACAGGGGAGCGCTACTTGAGCACCGCCCTGTTCCAGGATGAGGAGTGAATTTAGGATCGTGGAATGGTTGGTTCACAGGGCGTGCAAGGCCCGTTAGGGGTAAGCGTTCACGGGGTTGCTTCGAACGTAAGTATTCAGAGGATAAACCGCCCGTTCGCTCCCGCTCACTCGACATGGGGGACCCAGAGGGACGTGATTGGCAAGCGAAGCTTGCCTGGGCCTATCCCCGCGGCAACGGTCCGCCGCGGGGATGTCCCGCACGTCGAGCGACCGAAGGGAGCGGGCGGTTCAAAACTCTTCACCGCGTGCGGCCGAAGGCCGCCCGCCTGTCCCGTGAAACAGACGTAGTCTCAGCGTAGCTGGTTTCACTGGGATGTGCGACGAAGTCGCCAGCGCCGAATAAAAGGGAACCGCAGATTTACGCAGATGGTGAATAGTTACATAGAGGTTTGCATGACACGGCGCACAACGGAAACGAGCTCCGGCAGCCGGGAAGAGAGTCGGCAGAAGATCCTGGACCGAGTGATCAGCGAGCTGAGTCATCCGGATTCCTACCGGGAAGTGTATTACAGCCCCAAGCACGGCCAGCCCATGCCTTCCGTTCCAGTGCTGGCGGAAATGATGGAGCTGCTCCAGTCCGTGCTTTTTCCGGGCTATTTCGGGGAATCCGAGATTTCACAGGCCTCCATGCCCTACTATCTCGGGGCCAATGTGGACAAGGCGTACCGCATTCTGGGGGAGCAGATCCGAAGGGGGTATTGTTTCCTATGCGACGCGGACGATCCGCAGGAATGCGAAGACTGCGAGGACGTATCCTGGGAGTTGGCGGGTAACTTCATATCCTCCTTGCCCAGGCTGCGTTCCCGTCTGGCCACGGATGTCAAGGCGGCGTACAGGGGGGATCCGGCTGCCAGGACACTGGGAGAGATCATTTTCTGCTATCCCAGCATCACGGCCCTGACCCATTACCGGATCGCCCATGAGCTCTACCATCTTGAAGTGGATCTCATACCCCGGATCATCACGGAGATGTCCCACTCCAGAACCGGAATCGATATTCATCCTGGGGCGCAAATTGGCGACCATTTCTTTATCGATCACGGCACCGGCACCGTGATCGGCGAAACCTGTATCATCGGAGACAATGTCCGTCTGTATCAGGGGGTGACACTTGGGGGCAAGCAAATTCCCCTGGATGAGTCCGGTGAGGCGATCAGGGATATTCCGCGTCATCCCATTGTGGAGGACAATGTGGTCATTTATGCCGGGGCCTCTATTCTGGGCAGGGTGCGCATCGGCCGCGATTCCGTCATCGGAGGCAATGTGTGGATCACCGAGGATGTTCCCGCCGAGTCCAAGGTGGTTCAAACACGGTGACCATCAAGGGCAGGCATGGTAAATCGCAGAGTCGCGGAAAGCTTTTTCCGACCGCAGAGGCGCTTTTTCGGTGGGGCCCTCTTCCTGTCGCAGAGGTGCAGGAAAAAAACCTTGAATGCTTACCATCGAACGGCCCCAGTCCACGGGAACAGTATTGACCCGAAAGGCGGGTTCGGGCTAAGTTACGAGTGTCATGCCCGGGTGGCGGAATCTGGTAGACGTAAGAGACTTAAAATCTCTTGGGGCACTGCCCCGTGCCGGTTCAAGTCCGGCCCCGGGCACTCTAATGACAGGAGCTGAGGGAAACCTCGGCTCCTTTTTTTTATGACTATAACCGCTACTGTCGGGAGAATTGCCGGGAGATTGTCGGAAATGCTACAGTCCTCCCTGGTTTTTACTCTCTTCACATTTGTCGGGAGTTTTTAGACTAGACCCCACCCAGCTCCCTTAAATTCCTGTCGGGACTATCTGTCGGGAATCCATATGGGAGCACATGGGGACATTGTTTACAACTGGTACCCCCTGATATGGAACCTGGAACTGACAGGCTCCGGCTCCAGGGGAGAATACGCGTACTACACCATATACCTGGTCCAGCCCTGCGGAAGATAGTCCTGCATCCGTCGATAGTTCGGAAAGCCACCCTTGATACCACCTGACCGTAGAGATAGCAGCTCCTATATAAAGATTTGTATTCTTTACTCCTAAGAGGTAGTAAACGGGAGAATATATGTCTGATCTCACAGCCATAGAAAAACGTAAACTGGAACGTCAACTCGGTATGGGAAGCGGATATGTCTTAAATTTCTCCAATAGAACCCTGGCAGAATTCTTTCTCGATACAGTAGGTATTGAAATCTATGACGATAAGTATAATAGAGGGACAGGATCAAAGGCTAACAGGATGCGAGCATTCTGGGATGTGGAAAGCAATTACACAGTGGGAAAGGTGCTGGGAATAATTTTTGATAACTGGGAGGAATTCAAGGACTTTGATAGTCCAGAGCAACCTCCAGACGAGTGCCTCAAGATAGTCCAACGCCTTAAGGAAAGCGCTCCTGTTCCGGATTTAGATGCACTTACACCATACTCTGCTGAAGAGACTTTTGAGAACTTGTCCGAGTCAGTGCGCAAGTCTATTGAGCAGAATAGGCCAGAAGAAGGTCTCGATAGATTGCATACATTTCTGATCAAATACTTCCGGACACTCTGCCGGAATCGCGGTGTGAGTGTGGGTAGGGTGAAGCCGCTGCATAGCTTGGTAGGCGAATATATCAAGGCATTAAAGCAGGCTGGTGAAATCGAATCGGAGATGACAGAGCGAATACTGAAGAGCTCTATCTCAGTTATGGAGGCCTTCAATACAGTGCGGAATGAACAGAGCTACGCCCATGATAATCCGATTCTTAACTATAACGAGAGCCTGCTAATATTTAAGCATGTCATCAGCTCTATCAGGTTCATCAATGTACTTGAAGGTGCAGATGCTATGGAACTGTCAGAGACCGAGGATAACGAAGAAGAGCCTCCCTTCTAAATAAACCGGTGTGTGAGGAATATATGTATGATACGTTATGACGAACGCTCCGAATACTACGAGGACCACAAGGAAGAAGAGGACCGGGAACTTGGAAAATAGAGTATATAGGAACAGGTACATAACTTGTTCCTTTCATCCATGTACCAGTCCTGCTTTAAGAAAAATGAATCTCAGTGGCTCGAAACAATCGGCAACACGAAGCTTGCCCTGCGCTATGCTCTTGTCAATGAGACATTTGCTCAAGGTTACCATGTCTTATTGTTTGAACTGGTTCTTCGCTTTGTTATATCCTTCACTGAAAGCATTCCACGCCTCTTCAATCCCCTTCCGGAGTTCTTCAAAAGCTTCCGAGCCTGATTGCTGCATTTGATTCAATTTATCCTTGAGCTCATCACGCTTGCTTTTGATCTTGGAGATTTCTTCTTTATATTTCTGCCTATTTTCCATTTCAGCCAACTTGGCTTGAACCTCCAATTCTTCGATTTTAGCGTTCCAATCATCTAGCTTTTTCTTGAGTTGTTCAATGTATTCTTCCCTTTTTTCCATGGCAATTTTCTCCTTTCACTATTTGTTCTGACCTACGCTACCTCGATTACAATGACACAAGCAAAGACGGAACCTTTTATTCCATACAAATTATAATATCTTGGATTCCATCTCCACTCCAGCCAATTAAGAAATTGAGCACATGGGGTCAGCCTCATAATGATCCTTCCTATCTGAGCTTTGTTCCATATCGGACCGGCCTCCGGAGCTGCCGTCCAGCATGGAAACGCCCCGCCGGGTGTTGAACCTGACGGGGCGCTTTCGTCAGCTTAGGTTTAAACGGTCTTACTCGGAATAGCCGCTCCCCACGATCAGACCGCTGTCGGTTTCTCTGACATAGGAATGCTTCATTGCGCCCTTCCATTCATAATCCACCCATGTCCCACCGGTAGTCGCCTTCATGACGGCGTCGTACACCGGTTTAGCCACCTTCTTCAGACTTTTTCCCTCCAGCTCGGGATGGACCACCAGCATGCCGTCCTTCTGCATGATGTACACATACGGATCGTACTCATTGGCTTGGAACTTCTTAGCATTCTTCCCCCCATTAATCCCGGTCACGACCTTGTCCACGTTGGCTTGAATGGCGTCTCTGTCCGCAGCAAATGCGGGCATGGCCAGACAAAGACCAAGCAGCAGAATCAGACAGGTGATGGATGCCTTGTACATAAAGTCGCCTCCTTGGTTGATGGTGTACACGGTTCATAAACACCCTGGACCAAGATTGGCCAGCCCTGGAAGTATTGCCGGCGTTCGGCTGAAGAGGCTCTGGGTGCCGGTGAGCAGGGGAAAGAGGAGGAGTGAGGTCAGCTCGAAGCGTCCATCTCGAAGAGGAGATAAGAGGTCGTTCTCTTGCAAGAGCTGGAACTATTCCAATCTTCTTTCTTCATATCAAAAAAAGAGTATTCCATGCAATAAATCGGGATTTTCGATAGAGCGAATAGTGATACTGAGCATATGGTGACAGGCTCATAATTAATAATTAGCCCTTGAGAGGAGTGTATTCCCTGAGGCGGCTGCAGACGGATTGACTCCAGGGTGTGTGACATTGACCATTGGACAGAAAAGCATTAAGGTAGTGCTCAACACTACTTTATTATGGAGAGAATCATGAAAACCATTAACGCGTCAGAGGCCAATCGGCATTTTTCCCGGCTCTTGCGGGAAGTTGCCCAGGGAGAGACGTATACCGTCGTTTCCCGCGGGAAGCCGGTGGCATCCATTGCTCCCGCCGGTGAAGAAGCCTCCCGACGCAGGCAGGCCAAAAAAGCCCTTTTGGACCGGCTCAATCATCAATCCGTAACCGGCGACAGGGATTGGACTCGGGACGACCTGTACAGGGAATAGAATGCGAGCCGCGCTGGACACCAACATCATGGCCTACGCCGAAGGCGTGGGCGACAGGGAGCGTTGCGGAAGAGCCCGGGAATTGGTCGCCGACCTGCCTGTAGAACGAGTGGTGCTCACCGCCCAGGCCATGGGAGAGCTGTATCGCGTGCTCACGGGAAGGGCTGACTTTGCTGCCTCGAATGCTCGCGAGGCGATCCTTGGCTGGTCCGACAGCTTTGACGTGGCGGACTCCACCTGGAGTGCCTTCCAGTCAGCCATCGATCTGGCTACAGACCATCAACTGCAGATTTGGGACGCGCTGATCCTTTCCGTGGCAGCGGAAAGTCATTGCCGTTTGCTGCTTAGTGAGGATCTCCAGCATGGCTTTGTCTGGCGCGGGGTTAGCGTGGTGAATCCTCTTGCGGAATATACCGATCCACTTCTCACTCGCTTCCTGGATGACTGGGAAGTGTGAGCATATGTGGTCAGTG
Organism: Desulfohalobiaceae bacterium; assembly: GCA_036628655.1. Lineage (GTDB taxonomy): Bacteria > Desulfobacterota > Desulfovibrionia > Desulfovibrionales > Desulfothermaceae > JAIPDU01. Next base: position 10,453 of record JAZKRN010000091.1, read on the forward strand.
ATGAGTAAATAAGGCTCTTGATTTGCAATGGAAAACTTGAGGGAACTGCTTCGGCTTTTTCGTAGCGCAAATACTTGGCTGATTCAACTCCGGTGAGCTCACTGATGCGTCCAAGAACCTCTCTTTTTGTCACGGCGCTTATTGGCCTCGTCACCCTCATGCTCGTCAAACCCTGCCTTCCCGGCGAATATGAGCCGAACAGGCTCAGTTCCCCTGG
>JAZKRN010000092.1:0-10609 GCA_036628655.1 Desulfohalobiaceae bacterium
TTCGTTTTCGGAGCCAACTGACCGGTTGCGCTGAAAGAAGCTCGATTTTTGCCTCCATTCCTTCGCCGGCGGTGTCAGGAAGATTTTCAAAATCTGTGCTCAAAAAAACTGCTCGAAAACATAGCGCAAGCGCTTAATTCCTTGCATCTTTCCCGCAGGTAACATTGCCTTCTCCGAAAAGGCTATTTTCAAGCCCCTGGCGGTCCTCCGTCAGGGGTATTTTTCTGTGTGCGCCTTGCCTGGCGTACACGGAAAAATATATAAATATTATAATATTTATTGACATCCGATCTGATTCAGGTAGTATCGGGTCCTGCATCGCTTCCGGGTGAGTTGTTTGCGCGAACGATTCCGGCGAGAGCATGTTCAGTGAGCCCAAACCGTTAAATGATGGAAAAGGATAGAAGGAACGCCTTATGTTCCAGAATGTGAGCCACGGAAAGCGATCCGTTTTCATAATCAATGAGATCCGGGAAAGTATCCTCAAGGGCCGTCTTAAGCCGGGTGATCGCCTTCCGTCGGAACATAATCTCATGAACCAGTTCGGAGTGAGCCGGTTTACCTTGAGGGAGGCCTTGCTTTCGCTGGAGACGATGGGCTTTATCGAGGTTCGAAAGGGGGCCGGGGGTGGGCCGGTGGTCAAGCAGGTCACCATGAATGTGGCCCGGGAAGCCATATCCCATTTTCTCCATTTCCAGGACGTTTCAATCGGGGACCTTTCGGAGGTCCGGAAGCTGGTCGAGCCCTATCTGGCCTCGCAAATGGCGGACAAATTGAGTGACGAGGATATCGAGTATTTAGAGTCCTTGAACGAGGCCTGTTCCCGCACCCTGGACCGCGGGGAGGAAATCATAGGCGGAGAACAGGAGATCGACTTCCACATCCATCTGGCCAGGGCTACGGGGAACTCGGTGCTGATAATGATCATGGATTTCGTGAACAAGCTGCTCGCCGAGAGCAAGCTTTCCGTCAAGCCGGGCCCGGAATTTTCGCGCCGCGTGGTTCAAGCGCATCAGCGGATCATCGACGCGCTCAAGTCCAGGGACGGTGAAGCGGCCGCACAAGCCATGTACGACCATGTGGCCGAGGTGGAGGAGGAGATGCACAAGCTCAGGGCCTCGCAGCCCTGAGCCGAAGCTTTCCCCGGATCCCTTCGGAGTGAAGGGGGTAAGGAGAGAGCGGAACCCAGTTGCTTGGAGGTTGTTTATGAATGTTACTACCTTTCGATCGCCGTCCACGATCCATTTCGGACAGGGCGCTGCCGCAAGAATCGGCAGTGAGGTCAAGCGCCGCGGCGCGGGCAGCGTGCTCCTGGTAACGGACAGCGTTCTCAGGAGCACCGGGGTGATCGATCCGGTCCTCCAGTCCCTGAAGGAAGCGGGTCTGGAGACAGTGGTCTTCGACGGAGTCGACGACGAGCCGACCCTGGAACATGTGGAGCAGGGCCTGAATCTGTTGCGTCAAAACGGCTGCGAGCTCCTTGTGGGCTGTGGTGGCGGGAGCCCCATTGACGCGGCCAAGGCGATCGCGGTCAAAGCGGGAAATGAGGGCGCGATTGCAGACTTCATGGGCATCGACAAGATACCCCGGCCCGGCCTGCCGGTCCTGGCGGTACCCACTACGGCAGGCACCGGGAGCGAGGCCACCATGGTCACCATCATCACGGACACGGAAACCGATGTGAAGATGATGATCATGAGCCCTCACCTTATGCCGGATGCTTCCGTGGTGGACCCCTTGCTCACGCTGAAGTGCCCGCGCCACCTCACGGCCAGCACCGGACTGGATGCTCTCACTCACGCCATCGAGGCCTATGTCTCGGTTAAAGCCCAACCCATGAGCGATGTGCTGGCCCTGTCCGCAGTGGAGCTGCTCAACAGGTACCTTCCCAGGGCGTGGGCCAATCCGGATGATGTTGAGGCCAGATCCAAGACCCATCTGGGTGCCCTGCAGGCGGGAATGGCTTTTTCCAACTCCTCGGTCGCGCTGGTACACGGCATGTCCAGGCCCATAGGAGCCAATTTCCATGTGCCACACGGCGTGTCCAATGCCGCCCTCCTGGGTATTGTGACCGATTTCTCTTTGATCGGTGCCCCGGAGCGTTACGCCCGGCTGGCCGAGGCCATGGATCTGCCCACAGCGGGCCTGTCCGTACTCCAGGCGGCCAAACTGTGCGCCGATCGGACCAAGGAACTCATTGAACAATTGAATATTCCCTCTCTGTCCGAATTGGGCGTGAGCAGGGAAAAACTGGAGCCCGTTGTCCACAATATGACCGATGACGCCATTGCCAGCGGAAGCCCTGGGAACAACCCCAGAAAAGCGACCAAGGAAGAAATTGTCGACCTCTATTTCCAGGCCCTGTAATACAACACTGGCAGGTAGGGCCTGAATGAGAAAATCGAACAATCATTTTGGATAATAACAACCTTTAAATTGGAGGATGAATCGATGGCTTTACCGATTATGAAAAACTACATCAACGGCGAATGGGAGCTCTCCGCGTCAACCGAGATCGGCAAAGTCAGGTGCCCGGCAACCGGGGATCAGATAGCCGAGGTGCCCTACAGCACCGCCGCGGAGGTGGACCAGGCCGTCTCCGCTGCCAGTGAGGCCTTCGAGGAGTGGCGCAGAGTCCCTCCACTGACCAGGGCCAGGTACATGTTCGCCCTCAAGGAGGTCTTCGAGGAGAATTTCGAGGATATCTCCAAGACCCTGGTGCGGGAGATGGGCAAGACCATGGACGAGTCCAGAGGCGAAGTACGGCGGATGATCGAGAACGTGGAGCACAGCACTGGCGTAACCAGCCTGATGAAGGGTTCCACCCTGGAGGATATCGCCAAGGGGATCGACTGCAGCAGCGAGCCCCAGCCCATGGGCGTGTTCGGCTGTATTCCGCCCTTCAACTTTCCAGCCATGGTGCCCTGGTGGTTCATGCCCTATGCCCTGGTGACGGGCAACACCTATGTGCTGAAGCCCTCCGAGCAGGTGCCCATGACCCAGAGCCTGATCTTCGAGCTCATGGAGGAGATCGATCTGCCCGAGGGGGTGGTGAACATGGTTCACGGCTCCCAGGAAGCGGTGAACGCCATGCTGGACCATCCGGAGATCCAGGGCATGTCCTTTGTCGGCTCCACCCCGACTGCCAAATACATCTACAAGCGCTGCGGGGAGACAGGGAAAAGGGTGCAGTCCCTGGGCGGGGCCAAGAACATCGTTACAGTCATGCCGGATACGGATATCGACAAGGCCTTGCCCTCGCTGATCACTTCCTTTTACGGCTGCGCCGGGCAGCGCTGCCTTTCCGGAGCCGTGCTGGCCCCGGTGGGGGACGTCGCTGACGAGCTCCTGGAAAAATTCGTGGACCAGGCCAGTAGCTTGAAGCTGGGCGACGGGCTCGATCCCTCAACCCAGATGGGCCCCGTGGTCTCCGCGGAGCACAAGGAACGGGTGCACGGCTACATAGACAAAGGAGTCGAAGAAGGGGCGGATCTGGTCCTGGACGGGCGCAATCCGAGCGTGGACAACCCGAACGGGTTCTTCGTGGGTCCCACTGTCTTCGACAACGTGCATCAGGACATGACCATCGCCAAAGAGGAGATCTTCGGGCCGGTGGTCTCGGTCCTGCGGGCGGAATCGCTCCAGGAAACCATCGATTTCGCCAATTCCAGGGGAATGGCCAACGCCGCCTGCATCTACACTTCCAGCGGAGCGGCGGCCAGGGAATTCAAGTACAAGGTCAAGCCGAGCATGGTGGGGGTGAATATCGGCATCGCCGCGCCCATGAGCTTCTTCCCCTTTGGCGGGTCTGGCGAATCCATGTTTGGGACCCATAAAGGCCAGGGGCAGGATGCCTTCCACTTCTTCACCGATGCGAAGGTGGTCATAAATCGATGGTTTTAATGGTGATCAGTGTATTTGTTTACAAACTCTCTATATGATCAAGGACGGGGGTAAGCAATGTCCTTAAAAAACTTTGGAGGTGTCCTTGATTTTTCCATTCAGTTGGAGAATGAAGACGCTGCAACTTTAGAGCTGGCGAAGAAAAATCCGGAAATGGCTGCATATCAGGAGGATATAGATCGTCTGGTAAAAGAGAACGTAAAAAACGTTAAGACCCTGACCCGAGCCAGGCAAGAAAACGTGACTGAAATGATCCTGGAGCCCATCCAAGGTCTTGAAGTTGAGAACTACCAGGTAGCAAAGGGAGATCCTTCCCGCATGCAGAAGCAAGAGATTGTGGATAAGCTCAAGCAACTCGAAGATCGAGCTGAACGCTTCTATCAAGAAGCAGCCATAAGACTTAAGCCAGTCTCAGACGTGGCCGGCACATTTCAAAGGCTGGCCAAAAAAAGGGGAGAACGGAGGCAAAAGCTGAGCACCTTATCCTGAAGCTTTTCCCCGTAAATAGGCAACCTGGGCAAAAAGGAGGGGAGTTGAAAAGATCAGACGGAAAGGTATTGACAGAGAAGAAGTTGTTTGAAGAGGGAGATCCTCCTTTTGTAAACTATCACAAACACATTGGAGGAAAACATGGCTGATTTTTTGTGCCCCGCAGTAAATTTTATCGGTAAAGGAACAGTGAGCGAGGCGGGTCCAAGGGCCAAAATGTTTGGCACCAACGCACTTATTGTCTGTGACCCTGATCTGGCCAAGATCCCTAACGGACCTGTGGATACAGTAAAGGAATCACTTCAAAAGTCCGGTGTTAAGTTTTCCCTTTTTGATGGGTTTGAGCCCAACCCCAAGGACACTAATATCACAGATGGGCTGAAAGTGTATCAGTCTGATGGATGTGACATGATCGTTACAGTTGGTGGCGGCAGTACTCATGATTGTGGAAAAGGGATTGGTATCGCCGCCACCCATGACGGGGATCTCTTCGAAGATTTCGCGGGCATTGAAACCCTGACCAACGAACTGCCTCCCATTGTTTCGGTGAATACGACAGCTGGGACTGGCAGTGAAGTCACCCGTCACTGTGTGATTACCAACACCGCCAAAAAAGTCAAGTTCGTGATCGTCAGCTGGCGCAATCTGCCCAAGGTGTCCATCAACGATCCTGAACTCATGGTGGAGATACCCCCGGCTTTGACTGCCGCTACTGGTATGGACGCCTTGACCCATGCACTTGAGTGTTATGTGACCAAGGATCCCAATGAAAATGCGGATTCCCTGGCCATCCATTCCATAAAACTGATCGGCAAATATCTGCGCCGGGCCGTGGCCAACGGCCAGGACATGCAAGCCCGTGAAGGCATGGCCTATGCTTCTTTGCAAGCAGGAATGGCCTTTAATAATGCCGGCTTGGGCTATGTTCATGCCATGGCCCATCAGCTGGGCGGGCTGCTGGATATGCCGCACGGTATTGCCAATGCGGTTCTCTTGCCCCACGTGGAACGATATAATTTGATGGTCAATCCGGAGAAATTCGCTGAAATCGCCGTAGCCCTTGGAGAAGACATCAGCGGACTGGGTAAAATGGATGCCGCTGAAAAGGCCATTGATGCCATCGTTCGCTTGTCAAAGGATGTTGGTATCCCCCAAGGCCTTGCAGAACTAGGAGTCAAAGAATCCGATATTGAGCCAATGGCTGAGCAGGCCATGCAGGACGGGAATGCAGGGACCAATCCGCGAGTAGGTACAGTCAAGGATATTGTGCAGCTCTTTAAAAATGCTATGTAGCTGTTTGATTGTTGGACTTCTCGAGCACTTTCGCGTCAAGGAAGCCAGTCACGCGTCTGCGCGTGACTGGCGATCCCGGAAGGAAAAGCCAGTAACGTATAAGCTGACCGCTAACCTCTAGCTTCATACGAGGTTATGAAGGCATGGAACAATGGAGCATGAATGCTATTTTACTTGCATTCGGCGGGGGAATAATTGGTGCCTCGCTCGGGGCCTTGTGGTCCTTTTGTCTGTGCGGTTTTCTGACAATAGCCGGATGTTTAGTAGTTGTTTCCGGTGGATCCGATTTTCTTTACTGCAAGTTGGCCTTGGACCAATCTTTGGGCCGCATACTGGCGGTTTCGTTGCTGGAATAGTGGCTGCTACTTATGCCGCTTGCTTGAGAAAAAATCATCCGACGGGGGATGCAAAAGATATCTTGTCAGGACTGGTCGATACGTCTTGGGATGTCCCCCTAGTCGGGGGTTTCGCAGCCGTACTTGGCCTTATAATGATTCCGATACTGGCCCAAATTCCTATAGTCAATCAAAGTGACCTGTTAGCTCTGTCGATAATAATTAATACTTGGTGAGCCCGACTCATTTTCCAAGGCGAGATGCCATGTGGCAAGAAAAGTTCAATAAAAGAAAATGGCTGGATAGGTACAAATAACAGAGCATTATCCTGGGTGCCCTGGATGGCTGTTCCTTCAAGACTTGCACTCATCGGTGCAGGCGTAGGTCTTTTATCCGGTGGGATCGCCATGGGCTTTGAGCAGCATCTCCGACCCATGCTCGAAGCTGGTCAGGTTGCTGAGACAACTGCTTTTATTACCCCATTAATTTTTGGTTGGGGGTTGTCTGCGTTCATGCTGACCATGCTCCAACTGGGGGAGGGGAGTCGTCAAAAGACGCCGGTTACTCATTGCATGGCTATTATAGGTGCGCTGGGATATCTGTACACCCATTCATTACTGGTAGCAGGTCTTTCTGGGCTATTGGCTGCATTTATACAAGAGTTCTGTGCACGTATGTTTTACAATCATGGCAGCAATCATCTTGACCCTCCAGCAGCTGGTATAACGGTTTCAACTCTGATCATGAGTCTTTTGTTCAAGACACAGTATTTGGGACTCTCACTCTTGTTTAAGTAATAAAGCTTCCACAGTGAACAAGCAGAATACCGAATATCATAAAAGGAGAAACATATGAATAAAATTTTGCGCATTGATGTGAGCGGCGGCTCTCCTGTATATAAAGAAGAGGAAGTTGGCAAGTATGGTGGTCTTGGAGGACGAGCCATGACTTCGGCGGTGGTCAATGCTGAGGTTCCAGCCGATTGTCATCCATTGGGTCCAGAGAACAAATTGGTCATCGCTCCGGGCATGCTCAGCGGCTCGGCTGCAGTAAATTCGGGCCGTCTCTCTGTGGGATGCAAGAGCCCTCTGACTTGCGGTATCAAAGAGGCAAATTCCGGTGGTCAGGCGTCTCAGATCTTGGCTAAACTGGGTTATGCGGCCATCATTCTGGAAGGTGAACGCAGCAATGACGATCTCTACGTGGTCCGCATCAGCCAAGACGGGGTAAAGATTGCGAAGGACGACAGCTTACGCATGCTGACCAATTATCAATTGGCTCATAAATTCAAGGACGAGTACATCAAGAACGGATCCATGATCAGTATTGGTACGGCCGGCGAGATGCGCATGTCTAATTCTACTATGGCGGTAACCGATCCGGAAGGCCGGCCCACCCGGCACGCCGGTAGGGGCGGAGTAGGTGCGGTCATGGGCTCCAAGGGTATCAAGGCCATTGTGATGGATGGTACCGGGGCTAAGATGCTGCAGCCCAAAGATCAGGAGAAGTTCAAGGAAGCCAATAAATTGTTTACTGAGGGTCTGCAAAAAAATCCAACTACAGGGCAGGGGCTGCCGGCTTACGGCACAAATGTGTTGACCAATGTGATCAATGAGGCCGGGGCCTACCCCACCTATAATTTCAAATTGGGCCGATATCAGGATGCAGACAAGATCAGTGGTGAGGCCCAGGCGGAGTTGGAAACACAACGGGGTGGCAATCCCACCCACGGCTGTCATCGGGGGTGTGTTATTCGCTGTTCCGGTGTCTTTGTGGACAAGGACGGCAATTATGTGAGCAAGCAAACGGAATACGAGACAGTGTGGGCCCATGGCGGTAATTGTGGGATATGTGATCTGGACGACATCGCCAGGCTGGATTTTATGGACGACGACTTCGGGCTGGATACCATTGAGATGGGGGCAACCATCGGAGTGGCCATGGAAGCCGGGCTCCTGGAATTCGGGGATGCCAAGGGAGCCATCAAACTGGTCAACGAAGTGGGCAAAGGAACACCCTTGGGTCGGATCTTAGGCAGTGGAACAGCAGCTACAGCCAAGGCATTCGGCCTTGAACGGGCCCCGGTGGTCAAGAACCAGGCCCTTCCGGCCTACGATCCCAGAGCGATCCAAGGAATTGGTGTGACATATGCCACGTCGACCATGGGAGCCGACCATACGGCCGGATATGCAGTAACTGCCAACATCCTCAAGGTGGGCGGAGATGTTAGTCCGTTCCAGGCTGAAGGCCAAGTCGACTTATCCCGGGATTTGCAGATTGCTACTGCGGCATTAGACGCCACTGGCATGTGTCAGTTTATAGCCTTTGCAACGTTAGATCAGCCAGAAACAGCCCAGGCATTTATTGATATGATCAATTCTTTTCATGGCCTCCAATGGACGGCAGAGGACATGACTGAGTTGGGGAAATCCATTTTGCAAAACGAGCGGGACTTCAATCGCAGGGCCGGGTTCACTGAAGTCCATGACCGTCTGCCGCGCTACTTTCGGAGGGAGGCCTTGTCACCTCATCAAGTGACCTTTGATGTGCCTAACGAGGAATTGGATACATTGTATAACTGGTAGCCTTACAAGGCAGATGGCTCTCAAAGAGGCAACGGCCAGCTCAGGCTGGCCGTTTTGTCTGGTTATTTTTAGAAGAATGAAGAGTATTAACTTTCACTGGGCTGTAGGGCTGGTATATACCATGTCATCCGAAAGAACACATGCTTTTGCATTTTTATGTTCGGAGCGTGTTTGGTCCCCAATGAAGGGTTGCCTTTTGTTATTATTTTGTTTGCAAAAAATTATGTAAACAATGGAGGGGGCACGCAAAATGACATCCAATACGTTTCAATCCTTTTGCACCGGATAGCCCAGGCCACGGGGATTGATTCCCAGCCAGAGCTGGCTTCGGTTGGGCGTGAATCGTTCATACGAGAAAGCGCACAAAACTTCAATTCAAGAGAAACGGGCTGTGCAACACACCCACAGACCAAGGAGGTCCTATGACAGACTGTATTCAGGCCATAAAAGACAGACGCACGGTACGCAAGTTTGAAGAACAGCAAGTCACCAAAGAGCAGGTGAACACCCTTTTGGAGTCCATACGTTGGGCCGAATCCTGGGCCAACACCCAATGCTGGGAAGTCGTCGTTGTCCGCAACGAGGAGATCAAAACCCATCTTCAGGAAACCATGGCCAAAGGAAATCCGGGTGCGAAGTCCGTTGTCCAGGCCCCGGTTGTCTTTGCTATTTGCGCCAAACTGCAGACCTCAGGCTTCTATAAAGACCAGGCACCCACCAAATTCGGCGACTGGTTCATGTTCGACCTGGGGATCGCCAGCCAGAATCTGAGTCTGGCCGCCCACAGCATGGGCTTGGGGTCGGTCATGCTCGGCCTCTTCGACCATGACCAGGCCGCTCAAGTGCTCAAGATACCCCAAGGCTATGAGCTGGTCACTCTTATCCCTGTAGGGGTTCCGGCCAAGATCCCCTCCGCCCCGAACCGCAAGGAAATAAACGAGTTCACCCACTGGGATACATTCTAAACCCTGCACAAAGTGCCAGGTCCCTTGATCTCACTTTTAATGGAGTAACCGCCAGTTCGCTCCCGCTCACTCGACATGGGGGCCCAGAGGGACGTGATTGACAAGCCTAGCTTGTCTGGGCCTATCCCCGCGGCAACAGGCCGTCGCGGGGATGTCCCGCACGTCGAGCGACCGAAGGGAGCGGGCGGTTCAAAACTCTTCACCGCGCCTCCGCGCCGCCGCGCGAGATCGTTATGATGGGGTCCCTCCCTTCCGTTCCTCCCTGAGTATGCTTGTCCAGCGATTGCGCCTTCCCTTTTGACAACCGCTGTCACCGGTTCCATAATGGTTTCATTGCGATACCATCCCGGAGGTATTTTATATGGTAACCATAACGGTCAAGAATATACCTGATGAGCTCTACCAACGGCTCAAGTCCGTCGCGGAAAGCAATCGGCGCTCCGTGAACAGCGAGGTTCTCAAGTGCATTGAGGATGCTGTTTACACCCGTCGCATAGATCCGGAGGAGGTGATCGCGAATGCCCGTCGGCTTCGCGAGCTGACCTCCCGTCATCCTGTCGATGATGAGGAACTGTTTCGGGCAAAGGCGGAAGGTCGGCCATGATCGTGACGGATACCAACGTGGTGGCCCATCTTTTCCTCGCGAGCGAGTGTACACATGGGGACACACATGGGGACAGGTTGTTATTGATACTCTCCCTTTTGCGGCGCCCCCTGTCCGGCTGAGGTCTACGGCCTCCATGGAGAGCTGAACAGCCCCGCTCCCTACTGTCGATTCTACGAGGGCCTGATCCGCTACGCATTCCGAGTCATTGCAAAGGACAAGGAGCTCGCCTTTCTCTGGGACGAATGGGAGAGCGAGACCGAGGAGTCCCACCGTCTCTGATCGGGGCTTCTCGGTTGTATCCATGGAATAAGGGCTCAGAGGGGGACAGCCTCTTATCGCCACTCTGGCGGGGATCAGGATCTTTCCTCCCTGAAAGCCCACTCCAGGAACTGGGTATATACCCGCCAGATGTGTGGACCGTATCCTCCGGCC
>JAZKRN010000093.1:0-10543 GCA_036628655.1 Desulfohalobiaceae bacterium
CTTTTGTCACCTCAAATAGGTGCCGGACAACGCAGCAATTGGAAGATTTTCAACGTCCTGCTAGGTGTGCCTTAAACCCGCTGAATTTTGAAGAATATTGAAGAGCGAGGCCACACAATATTTTCGTGCTTCGTTGTGCCTGAAGGCCCGAAATGACGAGTAGAATAAACCGGAACAAGGAGAAGGAACATGGAAGGCAAACCGTTCTCTCAGCTCCGGGTAGGGGAAGCTGCGGAATTCGGCAAGACTGTTTCCGAGGCGGACATCTATGGTTTTGCCGGCATCTGCGGAGACTTCAATCCCGCCCATGTCAATGAGAAATACGCCCGGAGCACACCGTTTGGGTCCAGGATAGCCCACGGCATGCTGACGGCATCGTTCATTTCCACCGTGATCGGCACCATGCTGCCCGGCCCGGGATCGGTTTATATGCAGCAGGACATGCAGTTTTTGGCCCCTGTGTACATAGGGGACACCATCACCGCACGGGCGGAAGTCGTCGAGCTCCTTCAGGAGAAGCAAAGGGTCCGGCTCAGGACCACCTGCACCAATCAGGAGGGCAAGACCGTCCTCGATGGCGAGGCCCTTGTGAGCGCTCCCAGGGGATGATCGGGCATGGCCGCTGTTGTCCGGGGATTCCCGCAAGCTCCCCGATCAATTGTGCCTTTATGCCGAGCGGTAGTCCTTCCAATCCGCGAAAACCGGATATTCCCGGGGAAACAGGGCGACTCTGTCCCCTGTGCGCACGCGTGCATCCATTCTAACCGGCCGGTTGTTGAGCATAACCAGCTGTACCCGGTCTTGGGGGATATTGAGCTCATTCAGGAGGTCGGATAGGGACAGCTCATCCTTTGCAGGGAGCTCCCGCAACACGCTCAACGCGTCTTTCAGTTCCTGCTGCAGGGAGCCATAGGTTTGAATTTCAATCTTGTGCATAGAAGCGTCCTTATTGGTGGTCGGTTGGGCGAGTCATGGAATCACTCTCCATTCATACCCCCAAGATGCGTGCGCTTCCTTGATCCACATCAAATAAGTCCCGCTTCTCGCGAGCCATCCTGGAGCGACCTGTTTTCTTCCGGGAAACCGATGTGCCGGAATATTCCACAATTTTTTGCCGACCGCATTGACGCGGAGATCATTTTTTTCGAACATTATAATTAGGAAAAATTTTCAATGGCATCGAATCTGGGATGCCTCCGAGGAAACGGTCTATCCGCTCGGAAGCGGCCTCCACGCTTTCCGGCCGATGTTTCGAATGACAACGCCTTTCTCGGCAAAGGCCCGGAGTGATCCACTGGCTTGGGAAAAAGGCGGTGTCATTGCTTCATCCACGCGGGATGAGTCGATCTCAGGCGGGATAGCTTCCCCAAAGGCCCAACTTGCCGGATCGCCTATTGCTCGGAGGCATTCGCGCTTCAAGAAAAAGGATTGGTATGAACGGCGCCGCACTGCTGGCGGAGTGTCTGAAAAACGAGGGCGTGGACATTGTTTTCGGCATTCCCGGCGAGGAGAATCTGGATCTGCTGGAGGGCATCCGACAGGCCGGGATCGAGTTCATCGTTACCCGCCATGAGCAGGCGGCAGGATTCATGGCCGCCACGTACGGACGTTTGACGGACAAGCCCGGTGTCTGCCTGTCCACGCTGGGGCCGGGCGCGACCAACCTGGTCACGAGCACCTCCTTCGCCCTGCTCGGTGGCATGCCCGTTTTGTTCCTCACCGGACAGAAGCCCATCCGGACTAGCAAACAGGGCAGTTTCCAGATCCTGGATGTGGTTCGGATGATGGAGCCAGTGACCAAGTACTCCAAACAGATCGTCAACGCGGGGAGCATCCCCTCGCTGATCCGCGACGTGTTCCGGATCGCCCTGGAGGAGAAACCCGGCCCTGTTCATCTGGAGCTCCCCGAGGATATCGCCGGGGACGAGACTGAGGCTCGTCCCTATGTCGTGACCCCGGTCTATAATCCAGCCCCCAGTAGGGAGGCCGTGCACACCGCGGCGCAGATAATCCACAGGGCCGAGCATCCCCTTCTGCTCATCGCAGCGGGGGCTAATCGGAAGGAGACGTCGGCCGCGTTGCGGAGGCTTGTGGACAAGTCGGGCATGTATTTTTTCAGCACCCAGATGGGGAAAGGGGTGGTCGACGAGCGGCACGAGCAGCATCTGGGGACCGCAGCCCTGTCCTCGGAGGACTACATCCACTGCGCCATCGACAAGGCGGACCTGATCATCAACGTGGGCCACGATCTGGCGGAAAAGCCCCCCTTTCTCATGCACCGCCGGGGCAAGACCTCGGTGATCCACATCAACTACTCCCCCGCTCAGATCGACGACGTCTACTTTCCCCAGCACGAGGTCATCGGGGACATCACCCAGAGCATCCGGGAGCTGACCGATGCGGTCGAGCCATTCGAAAAGGCGGACTCCAGCTACTTCAAGCTCCTCAAGGATGAGATCGAAGCCAACGTGTACACTGGGTACGACGAAACAACCTTCCCCCACACCCCTCAGAAGAACGTGGCCGACATTCGACAGACCCTGCCGGATAACGCGATCATCGCCCTGGACAACGGGATGTACAAGATATGGGTGGCAAGGAACCTCAAGGCCTACGATGAGCGGACCGTGCTGCTGGACAACGCGCTGGCCTCCATGGGGGCCGGGCTCCCCTCGGCCATCGCCGCCAAGCTCATCCATCCGGACCGGCACGTTCTGGCCCTCTGCGGCGACGGCGGATTCCTGATGAACTGCCAGGAGCTGGAAACAGCGGTTCGGCTCGGCCTCGATCTGATCGTTCTGGTCATCCGGGACGACGCCTACGGCATGATCAAGTGGAAGCAGACGGGGATGGAGCTGCCCGCCTTCGGCCTGGATTTTAAAAACCCCGACCTGGTCGGATTTGTCCGATCCTTCGGCGCGACAGGCCACAGGATCGAGGGACCCGGGCAGCTGTCGGACCTGCTGCGGGACTGCCTGCACCGGTCCGGAGTGCAGGTCATCGAGACCCCCATCGATTACTCGGAGAACGTCAGGGTCTTTTTCGAGGAGCTTCGGCAAAAGACCTGCAGACTGTAAGGGAGTGAGCCATGCTCAAGGAGACCTATCCCTTCTACGTCGGCAACGAGGCCGAGCAGCCCAACACCGACCTCGAAGTGCGGGACAAGTACAGCTGGGAAACCGCCACCAGGGTGGCCGTGGCGGACGAGGCGACGGTGGACCGGGCCATCGGACGGGCTGCCGGAGCGGTCAAGGCCATGCGCGGGCTGCCCGCGTACCGGCGTCAGGCCGTCCTCCGTCATTGCGTGGACCGCTTTACCGAGCGCTTCGAGGACCTGGCCATGGCCCTGTGCGTTGAGGCTGGCAAGCCGCTGCAGCACAGCCGGGGCGAGGTGACCCGGCTGATCGAGACCTTCAAGATCGCGGAGGAGGAGAGCGTGCGCCTGGGAGGGGAGTTCCTCCCCATGGACCGCAGTCAGCGCGGAACGGGCCACGCTGGGATCTGGAAGCGGGTCCCGGTCGGGGCTTGCTCCTTCGTGACCCCGTTCAACTTCCCCCTGAATCTGGCCGCCCACAAGGTCGCTCCGGCCATCGCCGCCGGATGCCCCTTCGTCCTGAAGCCCGCCAGCGCGACCCCGATCGGAGCCTTGATCATCGGGGAAACCCTGGCCGAAACGGACCTGCCCGGCGGCGCGTTCTCCATCCTGCCCTGCAGCCGGGAGGCCTCGCGCCTGTTCACCGAGGACGAGCGCCTCTCCCTGCTCAGCTTCACCGGCTCCCCGGACGTGGGCTGGGATCTCAAGGCCCGCGCGGGGAGGAAGAAGGTCCAGCTCGAGCTGGGGGGCAACGCGGCCTGCATCGTGGACGAGACTGCGGACCTGGAGGACGCGGCCGCCCGCGTCAGCTTCGGGGCCTTCTACCAGTCGGGCCAGAGCTGCGTGAGCGTGCAGCGGATTCTGGTGCAGGAGAGCGTGTACGACGCCTTCGTGGACAAGCTCGTCGCATCCGCGGAGCAACTGCGCATGGGCGATCCCAGGGAGGAGGAGACCTTTATCGGTCCCATTATCTCCGAAAAGGAGGCCCGACGGATCAAGGGCTGGGTGGACGAGGCCCTGGAGAGCGGAGCTCGGCTGCTTTGCGGCGGGGGCCTGGACGGAGTGATGATGCAGGCCACGCTTGTGGCCGACGTGGACCGGACCCAGAAGGTGAGCTGCCAGGAGGTCTTCGGGCCGGTGGCCGTCGTCTCCTCCTACACCGATTTCGACGCCGCCCTGAAAGAGGTCAACGACAGCGACTACGGCCTGCAGGCCGGGGTGTTCACCCGGGATCTGCCCCGGGCCCATCGAGCCTGGAACGAGCTCGAGGTCGGCGGAGTGCTGATCAACGAGGTCCCGGCCTGGCGCTCGGATATGATGCCCTATGGTGGAGTGAAGGCCAGCGGGCTCGGACGGGAGGGTGTCAAATTCGCCATGCAGGAGATGACAGAAATCCGCTTGATGGTGATGCGGGGCCCGGAACAGGGATAATGCCGTCACGAGCGCTCCAGGGTTCGGGAAGGAGCGACCTTGTCAGCTTCTGCCACGGCTCGGGGAAACGGGAGTCGACACAGGGAGGATGCATGGATTATCGCGAAGAGCGCGACAGCCTGGGAACCGTGTCCGTTCCCTCGGATGCCTACTACGGCGCCCAGACCCGGAGAGCGGAGGAAAACTTCCCCGTCAGCGACCTCTCCTTCCATCCCCGGTTTCTGACCTCCCTGGCCCTGATCAAGAAGTGTGCCGCCAGGGTCAACGCCTCTCTGGGACTGATGGACAAGGATACGGCAGAGACCGTCGTCCGGGCGGCTCGGGAGGTCATGGACGGCGGGCACGCCGACCAGTTTCCGGTGGACGTGTTCCAGACCGGGTCCGGGACCTCGACCAACATGAACATGAACGAGGTCCTCGCCACTCGCGCCAACGAAATCCTGACCGGGGAAAAGCGAACCACGCACCCGGTCCACCCCAACGACCACGTCAACCGCTCCCAGTCCACCAACGACGTGATTCCCTCCGCCATCCACATGACGGCGCTGGACCTGATCCGGAACATGCTGCTGCCCGCTTTGGAGCTCCTGCAGGGGGAGCTGGAGGGCAAGGCCCGTGAATTCGCGGATATCCGCAAGATCGGCCGCACCCACCTCCAGGATGCGGTGGTCATGACCCTGGGCCAGGAGTTTTCCGGATACGCCGCGCAGACGGCACGCGCTGCAGAGAGGCTACAGGGCACGCAGTCCCGGCTGGCCGAGCTGACCCTGGGCGGAACAGCGGTGGGCAACGGGCTGAACGCCCCCTCCGGCTTCGCCGATGAGGTGATCGCCTTGCTCGCCGAGGAGACGGGGCTGCCGTTCGCGAAGACCGACAACCACTTCCAGGCCCAGGGGGCCTGTGACACCATGGTGGAGACAGGGGGCGTGCTGAAGACGGTGGGAATCTGCCTGATGAAGGTCGCGGACGACATCCGCTGGCTGGCCTCGGGTCCCAGTTGCGGCCTGGGCGAGATCAACCTGCCCGAGCTCCAGCCCGGATCCTCGATCATGCCGGGCAAGAT
This sequence comes from Desulfohalobiaceae bacterium, assembly GCA_036628655.1. Taxonomy (GTDB): domain Bacteria; phylum Desulfobacterota; class Desulfovibrionia; order Desulfovibrionales; family Desulfothermaceae; genus JAIPDU01. The sequence continues at coordinate 5,589 of JAZKRN010000093.1, forward strand.
CAATCCGGTTCTTCCCGAGTCGGTGATCCAGGTGGGAGCGCAGGTCATGGGCAACGATACCGTCATCGGCGTATGCGGTCAGAAGGCGAACCTGGAGCTGTGCACCATGTTCCCGCTTTTGGCGTACAACCTCCTGCAGTCCGTGGAGATCCTGGCCAACGGCGCGGATCTGTTCGCCAGCGGGTGCATTCGCGGCATCACCGGCAACAGGGAGCGGTGTAAGGGCAATATTGGCCGGAGTCTGGCCCTGGTCACCAATCTCGTGCCCTATATCGGCTATGATCGCGGAGCGGCAATCGCGGCGAAGGCCCACAAACAGGGCCGAACCATCGAGGAGGTCGCCAGGGAGGAGGACGTGATGCCCGAGGATGAGCTGCAGCGCATCCTGTACGGCGACTCCGGGAACGAGTCCAACACATGAAGGAGGAGGGCGCATGGAAGAGACCAGCAAAATCGTCAACACCGGTCTGAGGGGAGTGCCGGTGGCTTCCACCCGGATCGGCTTTATCGACGGGGAGGCAGGGAAGCTTCTCTACCGCGGCTACCGGATCCAGGATCTGGCGAAATACGCGACGTATGAAGAGGTGGTCCACCTGCTGCTGTGGGACCGGCTTCCGGAACAGGGCGAGCTGGAACGACTGCGGGAGTTTCTCTCGCGGGCTCGAAGTCTGCCGGACGATGTTATGGCCGCCCTGAAAACCCGTCCCACAGGGGGCCGGCCCATGGATGTGCTGCAGGCCGCCGTTCCCATGCTGGCCGCCGACGATCCGGATATCGACGATACCTCCAGGGAAGCCTCCCGAAGGATCGGCCTCCGCCTGGTGGCCAGGTTTCCCGCTGTCGTCGCCGCCTGGGACCGCATCCGTAACGGGCTGCAGCCGATCCCCCCGGATCCGGAGCTGGGGCACGCGGCGAACGCCCTGTACATGCTGACCGGAGAGGCCCCAGACGAGGAGATCGCCCGCGTCTTGGACCTCTGCCTCGTCCTGCACGCCGAGCACTCCTTCAACGCCTCCACCTTCGCCGCCCGAGAGGTCTGCTCCACACGCGCCCACATGTACGCCGCGGTTGCCGCCGCCGTCGGCTCCCTGTCCGGGGAACTGCACGGCGGAGCCAACGCCCGCGTGATGCAGACGCTGATGGAAGTCGGATCCGTGGATGCCGTCGGGGATTACGTGCAACGGACTCTGGACAGCGGAGGCAAGATCATGGGCATGGGCCACGCGGTGTACCAGACCATGGATCCCCGGGCGGAAATCCTGGGTCCCGTTTCCAGGCAGTTGGGGGAACGAATAGGGGATACGACCTGGTACCAAATGACCAAGGAGCTGGAACACAAAACCCAAGAAGCGTTTTACGAGCGCAAGGGCCAGGACATCTACCCCAACGTCGATTTCTTCAGCGCCTCGGTCTATTATTCCATGGGCTTTCCCGTTGATCTCTTCACCCCGGTCTTCGCCATATCCCGGGTCGCCGGCTGGGCCGCCCACATCATCGAGGAGCAGCACGCGGAGGCCTCCTCCAAGCCGGTGCTGTACCGGCCTTCCTCGGAATACGTGGGGGATTACTGCGGTCCTGAGGAATGCGAGTTCGTTCCCATGGAGCAAAGGTAACAATGAGGGAGCGGGCCCGCGAATTCTATTGAGGCGGAGTCACCGATCACACCGGTCATCGTTTTGTTTTTCCCCCACAAGGCAATGTTTGCCCGGCACGGACCTATTCGGAGCTCAGTTCCTTGCGGACCCGGTTCAGAGCGCTCCCGGCTGCGATCGTCGCCCTCTCGCGATAGGTGAGCCGGATCGCAAGGCGTATTTCTCCCTGCTCGGTCCGGGCCGCTATCCGTTCATCGCCTTTGGTGATGGCCTCCCGGATCCCCGGAATGCGGATGTGTCCGCCGGATTCGACGCGGTTGTAGCCGCCGGGGTCTTCGAACTCCAGGGGCACGATGCCGAAATTGATCAGGTTCGCCTTGTGGATCCGGGCGAAGCTCTTGGCCAGCTTGGCCAGGATCCCCAGGTATCGGGGAGCCAGGGCGGCATGCTCCCGGGAGGATCCCTGGCCGTAGTTTTCGCCGCCCACGACGATTCCCCCGCCTTCCTGCGCCGCTTTCCGGGGGAATTCCTCGTCGATCGCCTCGAAGACGTATTTGCTGATTTCCGGGATGTTGCTGCGCAGGGGCAGGATGCGATTGCCCGCGGGGAGGATATGATCCGTGCTGATGTTGTCCCCCAACTTGAGGAGCACCCGGCCCTCCAGATCGTTGTCGAGCTCCGGGAAGCGTGGCATGGGCTGGATGTTGGGCCCCCTGACGATTGCGACCTCCTCCGCAGAAGGGGCCGGCTGGATGAACCAGTCCGGGCTGTAGGTGTGTTTGTCGGGGTAGGGCACCTCCGGATAACTCCCGAGGCTCCGGGGATCCGTGATGCGACCGTTCAGCGCGGAGGCGGCAGCGACCTCCGGGGAACAGAGATAGACGTGGTCGTCCGTGAGGCCGCTGCGCCCCTTGAAATTCCGGGGGAAGGTGCGCAGGGAGTTGGTCCCGGTGGCGGGGACCTGGCCCATCCCGATACAGCCAAGGCATCCGGCCTGATGCAAACGGGCCCCCGCGTGGATGAGATCCTGGATGCCCCCCATGCGGTTCGCGTTCTCCATGACCTGTCTGCTCCCCGGATTGATGTCCAGGCTGATCGTCTCGTGGGCCCTTCGCCCCTTCAGGATCTGGGAGGCCATCATGATATCCCGATAGGAGCCGTTGGTGGAGGAGCCCACCACCACTTGCGAGAGCTCCACCTCCCCGAGCTCGGAAACGGGCCGGACGTTGTCCGGGCTGTAGGGGCAGGCGACAAGGGGCTCGATTCGGTCCAGCTCCAGCTCGGTGACCTCATCAAAGCGTGCGTCCGGGTCGGCGGCGAATTCCTGCCACTGCTCCTCCCGGTCCTGCAGGCGCAGATACTGGCGGGTGATTTCGTCGGAGGGGAAGATGAGCCCGGTCGCTCCGATGTCCACGCCCATGTTGGCGATGGTCGCCCGGGCGCTCATGTCCAGGTTGGCCACGCCGGGGCCAAAGAATTCCATGATCCGCCCCACTCCTCCCTTGACGGAAAAGCGGCGCAGCAGCTCCAGAATGACGTCCTTTCCGGAAACCCAGGGCTGCAGGGCCCCGGTACAGTAAATGCCCCAAATGCGGGGCATGGTGAAGTGGAAGGGACGCCCGGCCATGGCCAGGGCCACGTCGACACCTCCCGCACCGATGGCCAGCATGCCCAGACAGCCTCCGGTGGTGGTATGACTGTCGGATCCCAGCAGGCTCCCGCCGGGAACACCGAAACGCTGGCGATGGACATGGTGGGAGACGCCGTTGCCCGGGGGGGAGAGCACGCTCCCGTACTTTTTGGCTGCGGAGTAGAGGAACCTGTGATCGTCCGCGTTCTTGTTGTCGGTTTGGATGATATTGTGGTCCACGTAGCTGACCGAGAGCTCGGCCTTGACCCTGGGGATATCCAGGGTTTCAAAGGCCAGATAGACCATGGTTCCGGTGGCGTCCTGGACCAATGTGTGGTCCACGGAGATGCCGATCTCCCGCCCAGGCTCCATGACGCCGTCGACAAGGTGGGAGCCGATAAGCTTGCCGGCGAGTGTCTGACTCATATCCAATTGCCTTCTCTGAGGTTGTGTCTATAACTCGTTCGAACCATGCGAAAAAGCTCGTTTCACCGGTCATCAAGGGCTCCCCTTGGGCGACCTTCGCCTTGATATCCTGCAAATTGGTTGGGTTCTTCGACACTTGGTGTGGAATATGCCAGAAATCAAGGAAAACTTTTTAGACCCCGATGAAATGGGAAGAAATTTCATGGGGCAAGCACGATTAACAGGATTTTCAGGATCATTTGTGCCCGCATGCCGGATGCCTGCGGGCACATAACCAATCATGCGCAGAGCGTGTTGCAAACGCTTCTCTTCCATCACCGACAGGGGATTGGTTCCTTCATAGCGGGCTTCCGGCACGCCAAAATAACATCTTGTCAATCCTGTTGATCCTTTCTAATTCTCTTTTGTCTTTCAACGCTTTCACGATCACAGAAAATCCACATGCTTCGTCAAGGAGCCGGAGATCTCTCAGTTCCGGCGAGTCCAGGGCCTTGATGATGGCCACATAGAACTTGAGGACCACGTTCTCCCGGACTTTTTCCTCGTCAACTTTGCCGATATTGAAGAAGGCAAAGGAAAAATCCGGCACAAACTCCTTGAATTCCTTCGAGGGCATCTCCACCAAGTCCTGAAAGGAAGCTCTGGCCTGCCAGGAGCCCCTGCCCTGGTAGATGACGATTGGAATGATCGGAGGGAGCTTGCCTCCAACGGTCTGTCCCTGAGCGTACATTTCTTTCCACTGCAGGGCCATATACCTGAGGACCTGCATCCCCACCAGGGGCTCCGGAGAGCTCTCTTGCCCGGTTTAACACGGCTACGCCGTAGACCTTCGGTCTGTTAAACCGGGTGAATGCTCAAAGAGCAAATAGACCTTGGCAGCAGAGAATTCCTCTTCGCCTCTCCTAACGCTGAACACCAGATCGGGGAAGTTTTCCCCGGTAGTGACCTACTACCGGGGCTTCAGCAGAGTATCCTTCAGATAGGAGACGTTCTCCAGATAAAGGGTATCCAGGTCTGCGTGCTCGAGCACCCCCTGAGGCAGGTGTCCCCGAAGGAAATGCCTGGTGTTCTCCTTATCCTTGAACACCTTGAGGAATAGCCCCCTCATGGGGTGCGTGATTTTTGCTTGCCATGTCTTGCACGATAATCCAGAACGCGATGGCTGACAAGAAAGTCCAAAATCAATTCAAATCATCACCCGAGACGCTTCGTGGAATATACTTTGCCAATTTCGCCATCAAAAGCCCACCTGCGCCTGCCAGGTTAAATCCTGCCTGCTGCGGGGCAGCTTTGCTGCATGTAACTGG
>JAZKRN010000094.1:0-10309 GCA_036628655.1 Desulfohalobiaceae bacterium
GGACGGTTTCGCCTGTGGCAGCGCGGACCGCGCCCTCGCTGGCCAGGGAATGGGTCCTGCCGGCCACCTCGTCGGGGTTCTCCACAACTGCGCCGGGGCTGCCGCGGGGCACAAGGGTGCCGTCCGCATTGTAGGCCCGGTCCGGAAAGGCCTCTCTGGCCACGGTGAGCCCCATTTCGCGGTATATGGAGCTCGTGCTCTCGCCCTTGGGGCCGGCCAGGGTGACCAGGACGAGGCCGGGCTCCACCTGGAGCACGGCCCGGGCTACTGCGCGGCTGAGCTCCTCGTCCTGCAGGACGGCGTGATACAGGGCGCCGTGGGGCTTAACGTGCTGCATGGTGGTTCCGTGCTTGTGGCAGAAGGCCTGCAGGGCCCCCACTTGGTAGACGATATAGTTGGTGAGCTCCTCTGGGGAACACTCCAGTTTGCGCCTGCCGAAGCCCAAAAGGTCGGGATAGCCCGGATGGGCGCCGACGGCCACGCCGTGCTGCGCCGCCAGGGCCACGGTGCGGTCCATGACCGACGGATCGCCCGCGTGCCAACCGCAGGCCACGTTGGCGGAGGTGATGTGCGGCATGACCTCGCTGTCGCGCCCCATGGCATAGGGGCCGAAGCTCTCGCCCATGTCGCAGTTGACGTCGATGCCCCGCATGATTCCTCCTTGTCCCTTGCGCACCGCAAGGTGCCGCTCAATGGTTAGAGCTCCTTGACCACATTCTCCAGGGTCTTCTTGCGGGGCCCCTCCATGGGCTTCCTGGGATAGCCCAGGGGCACGACCGCCATGAACTCCCCGTGGGATTCCTGCAGAAAGTCCAGGATCTCCTCCTTGAGCACGAGCAGGATTCCCAGCCAGACGCTGCCCAGGCCCAGTGATGTGGCCGCGAGGAGCAGGTTTTCCACAGCCGCTGCGGAGCTCTGGATCTCCAGGGTGCGGAAGAAGTCCAGGGCTTCGCTGCTGTCCACGCGGAAGAGCTCGTCCCCGTTTTCGATGATCTGGCCGGTGCTCATGACCGCGACCACCACCGGTGCGCTGGCCATGGTGCGCGCGGCCATGCGCAGGATTGTGGACACCGGCTTGTGGAAATCCCCGGATCTGCGGCTCACCAGGGAGGTCAGCTCGGACTTTTTGTCCCCGCGAATGACAATAAAGCGCCAGGACTGCTGATTGTGGGCCGAAGGGGCCCTGTTGGCCGCGTCGAGAACCCGGTAAAGCACGTCGTCGCTTATGGGCTCGTCGCTGAACTGGCGGACGCTGTGCCGCTGGCGTATGGTTTCGAGGGCTGGGTTGTCGGGTTGTGCGTTCATATCCGTTTTCCCTCCCTGGGTTGCGCCCGGAAACCTGCGTATTTGAAAGCGCGTGCGGCTATCCATGCCCCTGGCCCGAGCCGCGGCTTTAGTTTTCCCGAGTCTTGCTGAAGGTGATGCTGGGCCAGTCCTCGAGCGTTTTTTCCAGCCACCAGTTGGAGGAGAAGTACACTGCGGGGCAGCCCTGGGCATCCTCCAAAAGCTGGCGCTGGTGACGTTCCCGGAACTGCTGCATGAGCTTGCTGTCCTCGCAGTGGATCCAGCGCAGGGCGAAGATGTTCACCGGTTCGTACGTGGCCTCCACCCCGTACTCCGTGCGCAGCCTGTCCGCGGTGACGTCGAACTGCAGCGCCCCGGCCGCGCCGAGGATGTATTCGTTGCCCATGACGGGCCGAAAGAGCTGGATCGCGCCCTCCTCGGTGAGCTGGTACAGCCCCTTCTCCAGTTGCTTGGCCCGGAAGGGGTCCTTGAGGATCACGCGGCGGAAGAGCTCCGGTGCGAAGCTGGGCACGCCCCGGATTTTGAGCGGTTCCTTGTGGGTTAGGGTGTCCCCGATCCTGAGGGTGCCGTGGTTGGGTACGCCGATGATGTCCCCGGGCCAGGCCTTCTCGGCCCCCGCCCGGTCCCGCGCCATGAAGATGATGGCGTTGGCCAGGTTCATGTTCTTGCCGATGCGGTGGTGCCGCACCCGCATCCCCTTGTGCATCCTGCCGGAGCAGACGCGCATGAAGGCGATGCGGTCCCTGTGGGCCGGGTCCATGTTGGCCTGGATCTTGAAGACCACTCCGGAGAATTCCTCTTCGTCCGGTGCGATCTTCCGCGTTTCCGCTTCGCGGGGCTGCGGGGAGGGTGCGAGGCGGACAAAGGTGTCCAGCAGCTCTTGGACCCCGAAGTTGTTCACCGCGCTGCCGAAGAAGACCGGAGTCTGCTTCCCCTGGAGATAGGCCTGGGGATCGAAGGGGTAGCCCGCCCCGTCGAGGAGCTCCACGTTCTGCCTGAGCTCGTCCGCGTTCGCGGAGCCCACGAGCTCGTCCAGGAGGGGGTCCGAGAGGTCCTGGACCACCTGGGTGGGCTTGGGCTTGCCTCCTTTCTCCGAGAGCTGAAAGAAGCGGACCTCGCCGTTGTGCAGGTCGTACACGCCCTGGAAATCCTTGCCCATCCCGATGGGCCAGGTCATGGGCACGGCCTGGATGCCCAGCACGTTCTCGATCTCGTCCAAAAGCTCCAGGGGCTCACGGCATTCCCGGTCCAGCTTGTTGATGAAGGTCATGATGGGAATGGAGCGCATGCGGCAGACCTGCATGAGCTTTTCCGTCTGGCTCTCCACTCCCTTGGCCCCGTCCAGGACCATCAGCGCTGAGTCCACAGCAGTCAGAACCCGGTAGGTGTCCTCGGAGAAGTCCTTGTGGCCGGGGGTGTCCAGGAGATTGACGTCGTATCCCCGATAGTGGAACTGCATGACCGAGGAGGTCACGGAGATTCCGCGCTCCTGCTCCACGCCCAGCCAGTCCGACTTGGCGTGGCGGTCCGCCTTCTTGGCCCGTATGGCTCCGGCCTGCTGCAGGACCCCGCCGAAAAGGAGAAACTTTTCCGTGAGGGTTGTCTTACCCGCGTCCGGGTGGCTGATGATGCCGAAAGTCCGTCTTTTGGCGATTTCGGATTGTATTCGTTTCAGTGAAACGCTTTCCTCCATAAACGACCTATACTCTCTTCATGATAGATTTTGGCGGCAGACCGGATAAATTTGTGGTTCCGGGGGTCTTATGGCGCAGGGGTGATTCGTAGCGCTGCCTATCTGCTCCCGGCATGGGGTCGGGCTGTTCGCTCCGGATTGAATGCAAAGGGCGAAAATTACCTCAGGCACGCTTTGTTGGCAAGGGTGGCGCTATCGCCGCCCACCGAAAGCGGGTTCCGGTCGTAACCTCCCGGAGGAGCGAGAGTATTTCCGGAGCAGGGTGAGCGTCGGAAATGTCGGGCCAGGGTGCTCGTCCATGATCTGTTCCTATTGGCTTCACGCATGGTTCCTCATAGGCTACAATTTTGTGGAATGCTTGAAGTTTCAGATTCGAGATCCGCTGCTCAAGAGATGGATGAGAGGCGATGGGCTGTGGGCCATGGGTGATGCAGTGAAAAGCCGGGATCCTATTTGAACGGCAAAAGCCAAAGGAGATGGATTATGGAAAAAGATCGCATTTCCCAGCACGAATCCGTGCAGCGGTTGTATGAACGGATCCAGCAGGACGGGATGCCCAATATCTGGGACCGCTTCGAGGCCCAGGGATTCGGGGGAGACCCGGACAAACGGTGTCCCTTCTGCATGGCCGGCGTCCGGTGCGATCTGTGCTCCAACGGACCCTGCAGGGCGGACGCGGAAAAGGACAAGCGCGGAGTCTGCGGGATCAAGGCGGACGGCATGGCCATGCGCATGATGGCCCTGCGCAACGTGTTGGGAGTCTCTACCTACCACTACCACACCGATCAGACGATCAAAACCCTGCGGTCCACCGCCAGGGGAGAGACCCCGTATCAAATCCAGGAGCCGGACAAGCTCAAGGATTTCGCCGGGCGCCTCGGACTGGACACGGACAAGGACCAGGCCCAGCTGGCCCTCGACCTCGCCGATTTCGTCGAGACCGACTTCAACCGCAAGGCGGACGAGCCGAGCCGCATCGTGGAGCTCCTCGCCCCGCAGGAGCGCAAGGACACCTGGAGGAATCTGGATATCTTCCCCGGAGGGGTGCACGGGGAGATGCAGCGGACCACCGCCTCCTGCCTCACCAATGTGGACGGGTACTATGTGAGCCTGGCCCTGAAGGCGATGCGCCTCGGGGTGGCCATGGCCTACCAGTCCCAGATCGTGAACGAGTTCTGCCAGGACGTGCTCTTCGGCATTCCCAGGCCGCACACCGCGCGCGTAGATCTGGGCGTGCTGGAGCCGGAATACGTCAACGCCCTGGTCAACGGGCACGAGCCCTTTCTGGGCTTCGCCATGGCGCAGCTGGCCCGCAGCCAGGAGTGGCAGGACAAGGCCAGGGCCGCCGGAGCCAAGGGACTGCGGGTGATCGCCAACATCGAAACCGGGCAGGAGATGATCCAGCGCTGGGAGATGGACGACGTCTTCTACGGCTTCACAGGGAACTGGCTCAGCCAGGAGGCGGTGCTGGCCTCGGGCTGCGTGGACCTCTTCGCCTGCGACATGAATTGTTCCATGCCCATTGATCCGGAGTACGCCAAGGCCTATCAGTTCGATCTGTTGCCGGTGAGCGATCTGGTCAGCTTCGAGGGGATCGAGGACCGGCTCAACTATGAGCCCGCCAAGGCGCAAGAGCAGGCGGGCAAGCTCCTGCAGAGGGCGATCGACAACTTCCCGCAGAGGCAGTCCAAGGTGACACCGGTCACCGGGCTGCCCATGCGGGAGGCCACGGTGGGCTTTTCCAAGGAGAGCATCCTGGAGGCCCTGGGCGGCTCCCTGGACCCGCTCCTGGACGCGATCAAGGACGGCACCATCCGCGGGGTGGCCGGATTCGTCTCCTGCACCACCCTGCGGGACAAAGGGCAGGACGTGCACAGCGTGCAGATGGCCAAGGAGCTCATCAGCCGGGACATCCTGGTTCTGTCCATGGGCTGCGGCAATGCGGCCCTGCAAGTGGGCGGGCTGTGCAGCCCCGAGGCGAAGGAGCTGGCAGGCCCAGGCCTGAAGGCGCTTTGCGAGAAGCTGGGCGTTCCGCCGGTGCTCAGCTACGGCACCTGTACGGATACGGGACGGATCGCGGACCTGATCGGAGCGGTTTCCGGGGCTCTTGGCGGAGTCCCGGTGCCGGATCTGCCCCTGGTGGCGGCCGCACCGGAGTACATGGAGCAGAAGGCGACAATCGACGCCATCTTCGCCCTGGCCTTCGGCCTGTACACCTACGTCAATCCCGTTCCCAACGTCACCGGAGGCCCGGACCTGGTCAAGCTCCTGACCCAGGATCTGTCCGGGGTGACCGGAGGGCTCCTCAATGTGGAGAAGGATGCGGGCAAGGCCGCGGACGATATGCTCGGCCACATCGAGTCCAAGCGGAGCAAGCTCGGGCTCTAGATTTACCTCGCAATCTCTTTCACCGGCGGCGGGAGGGTCTTTTTCGGCTCCTTCCGCCGCCTGGAAGATGTTGATCCCCATTCCGGACGAGCCGGCTTTCATCTCCCTGCGATGCGCCGAATGGGTCCGGGGTATTTCGCCACCACCTCGTCGGCGGTCAGCAGAAGAAGCGCTTCGGAACCTGCCTGAGCCACAAGCATAAGCTCGAAGGGCTCCTTGTGGATGGCTGGCAGGAATGGCAATTATGTGTATCTCCCTTGTCCCCCTTATCAAACATCGGACACGATTGAATCGATGGAATCCGAAACATCTTTTTGTTCCTGCATGAGCTTGAGCACGGTCTGAAAACCTTTTGTGTTGCCAAGCATAATACAGCCTATGATCTTGTTTCCCTGGAGCACTATTTTGCGATAGAGATCGTTGGTGGAGTGAATCCTGGACTCATACTCTCCATCGACATCGATCTCTCCGGCTGATGCCAGATTGATGCCGACAACCTTGAGAATGTTGGACATGACAGTACCCTTATAGGCCTCTTGCTTTCCAGCCATATTTCTGCCGGCAATGCGTCCTTGTTCCTCGGCTGCCGGCCATATGCCATAAACACGGCCTTGATATTCAGTCACATCCCCGGCTGCATAAACATCCTGCCTGCTGGTCTGCAGAAACTCATCGACCTTGATGCCCTTGTCCCGCTCCAAATCCATCTGCCCGGCCAGATCCAGATTGGGCCTGACTCCAGCTGAAACCAGGACCAGGTCAGCGGGCAGGCTTTGACCATCGTCGAGAGTAACCCCTTCTGCAAAATCCTTTCCTGTAATGCCTGTTGTCTTGGTTCCCAATCGAAAGGAAAATCCCATTTCCTCCAGCATGGCCTGGAGCCTGGATGCTGCTTCCACATCCAGTTGCATGGGCAGCAAGCGGGGGAGAACTTCGATCACTGTTATCTCTTTGCCCAGCTTGCGCAAGCCGTTCCCGGCTTCCAACCCCAGAACACCGCCTCCGATCAAAACAATCCGGCTGGTTGTTTCGGCCCATTTGCGGATATCCCGAGCATCCTGCATGGAACGCAGGGCAAAGACACCCGGCAGTTCAGATCCTGGTATGGGAGGAATAAAGGAATGGCCGCCATTGGCCAGAAGCAGTTTGTCATAGTGTATTTCCTCGCCAGTCTGCGTCAAAAGGGTCTTTGTATGTGCATCAATCTCACTCACAGTGGTCTGCAGGTAGAGATCCATGGAATGTTCTTGGAACCATTCCTGGTTCTTGGCGACGATCTTTTGCTCCTGGACTTCATCCGCGATTATCTCGGGAAGTCTGATCCGGTAATAAAAGGGTACATCTTCGTTAGAGAGTATAGTGATAGATCCTGTTTCATCCAGCTTTTGGATCTCTTCTGCTGCCGTGGTCCCTGCAACACCATTGCCTACAATTACATATCTGGTCATAGAGGCTCCTTTATTTGCATGTATCAAGTTTAAACTGTATTCTCGTCGAAAAAAAATATGCCTTGAGTTCAATGTTTTCCGCTTTCTGATCAGAGATAGAAAATATAAGGATTTATCAACGGGCTGCTAAGCGCCGGCTGCAATTCAATCCCGAGTTTCAAAGCTTGCCGCGATAAAAACCCAGCTTTTGCATGTTGGGTCTGAACAGGCTTTCCATCTGCCGGCGCTCATTCTCTGTCATAGCAGGTTCCCGAAGTGCCTGGGCCAATGTTCTTACCTCCTGCGGGCCGGAGCAGCCTCCAATGATCAGGTCCACATTCGAATCCAGGGCATACTTCAGAAGCTTTTCCGTAGTCACTCCACTTTGGGGCTGAATATAATACCCAGCTCCCAGGCATTTCATGCCGATAACCGCCATATCTTTGGCCTTGGCCCGCTCGGCCACTGTGTCCAGGAATCCGCCCAGCAGGGTTTCCACCGGATTGCAGGGCAAAAGCACCGAGTCCAGAGGCCAGTTCTGCACACACAACTCCAGGACCCTGGGGTCATGATGCCCCGTGACCCCGATATGCCGGACCAGGCCCTCCTCTTTGGCCCTGACGAAGGCCTGAAGGGCTCCATCGGCTGCTTCCAGTCTATGCATTTCTTCCATGCTTCGCAGATCATGGATCTGCCACAGATCCAGGCTCTCGCTTCCCAGGGTTTGCAGGCTTTGCTCCAGATCGAGCATGGCCCGATCATAAGAGCGTTCTGCCGATTTGCTGGTCTGGAATATTCCTGCTCTGGCTTCAGGATTCTCCTTCCAGACGGAGCCCAAATAGTTCTGGCTTCCGGAATAGGCTGGAGCAGTATCGAAATACGTTATTCCCTGATTGAGGGCGGAGAGAATGACTTCCCGGGCCTCGGCCTCACGGCCGAAAGTCCTGAGCACGCCCTCTCCGCCCAGACCTACCCTGGTTACCTTGTGGTTTTGGGTGGAAAAGGCCACCTCTGGCAACAAAGACATGATATCCTCTGGGAGCGTCTAAATTTCAATTGCCCGTCCTGGGCGTGTTTCTTGCCATGAGCCGTTAAGGCATTGGCACTCTCCACATATCACTATCTTAACACAAAATAAGAGCGCGCTCCATGGAGAACAGAATACAAGCGCAGTGCCCTGTGTCAGGCACTGGATTGGGGTACCAACCTGTTGAAAAAGTTCTCTTCAGGCAGGCCGTTGAAAAATTTCATGGGTCAAGCGCGACCCGGCACTCACTTTTTCCCGAAGTTCAATATATTACACGAGCAAACATAAAAAAGTGAGTGCCGGGCAAGGTCGTCGTTTACCCCGCCTGCCCCGTAGCTCAGCCTTGTGATGCTACCGGGGTGAAACCTTCTTTTGTTTCACTGGGGCGTAGTGAGCCTCCATGAGAGCTTGAATCCCGCACCTATTTGTGAAGCCAAGTCAATCAGACGCTCGTTTGTCAACTCAAATAAGTGCGGGGCAACGCCGCAATTGGAAGATTTTCAACGGTCTGCTGGGGAACGTTTGAGGATGGACAAGAAAGGGTGGCTGTTGCTATTTTGCCTTGCTTGGTCGGCTCCGTCCGTTTCGGCTTCAAGTTCGGGAGCGGGGCAGAGGGGCCGATTTTGTTCTGAGCAGGCTTTGCGCAACTCGAAAAAAGGAAGGGAAGAACATGCGAACGCGAATTCTGGCTCTGCTTGTGGTCTGTGCGTTTTTGAGCGCGATTCTCCTGGGCTGTGCCGGAGCAAATAGACAACAGACAGGCACGGGAATCGGCGCGGCGACCGGAGCCGGGATTGGCGCCATCCTGGGTCAGGCCATCGGCAGGGACACCAAGGGCACGCTCATCGGAGCCGGCGCCGGGGCCATTGTCGGTGCTATAGCCGGGAATCAGGTGGGCAGGTACATGGATCAGCAGGAGCGGGAGATGCGCCAGGCCTTGGACCAGCAGGAGCAGGCCAGCATCCGGAGGGAGAGGGAGATCCTCCAGGCCACGTTCGACGAGGATCTTTTCTTCGATTTTGATTCCTCCAGGCTGAAGGCGGGGGGCCTGAGGGAACTGGATCGCGTCGCGGACGTGCTCACCAAATACCGCAAGACCACCATTCTGGTGGAAGGGCATACGGACAAGAGCGGTCCGGAGGAATACAACCGGAAGCTTTCCGAGCGCCGGGCAGAGGCGGTGCAGAACGCCTTGGTCCAGAGGGGGGTGATCGAGGAGCGCATCAAGGCTGTGGGCTACGGCGAAACACAGCCCGTATCCTCCGATCCGGCCCAGAACAGGCGGGTGGAGCTTTATATCAAGCCTATCACCAAAGGATAGGCCGGGGGGGAGAAGGCCCGTCCACTCCTTTGCTGCGTTTTTTACGAGCACAGCCTTCATCGGCTGCTTACAGGGAAAAAGGAGTGCATTGCCGTACATGCGGCAGCGGAATGGGGGGTGGCTCATTCCGTCTCTTTGCGGGAATGTACAGCCAGAAAGGGCCCTTGAGTCGTTTCTCGGACAATCCGCTTGGAGTGCGTTTCCTGGAATTGTCGTGTCTTATCCGGCGGCCACTGCGGATCCACCCACAGACTGCGAGTCAGTCCGATGAGATCCGCTTTTCTCAGTCCCGTGCTCCACAACAACCATGGCCACGCCGTTTCGGACCATAAGAGGATATGCTCCAGCAGAAGCGGGGGCACCTCGCTTCCTCCTTGGCCGGCATATCCAAAGTACAGGAGGCCAGGTTATTCTTCTCCAGAATCTTTACACTGGATTGAGCACATCTACCGATAACAGAAATCCGGGGTAGGCCTTGTTACCTGCCCCGGATGAAAGCTTTTGTTTGGTATTCATTTCGAGCTGGAAGGGGACTACTGTAGAGACATAGCCGTATGATTCATTATTACAGCCTAGAACGGTCAACACCTCCTTGGATTCATAAACAGGGGTTTTGACTTGGTACGCCGCAATGAATACAAGGCCCTCAACAGGAAAGGCGCTCAGCGGCATCAAGGGATCCAAGCTTCACTAATTCTGTAAGGGCAGTTCATGCTAAAAAAAAGAAACGACCAAGAGCTTTTAAAACAACTCTGTTAGTAGTTGCATACAGCGCGTGCCTGGACCATTTAAGGATACAGCTTGGAATCCATGGAATATCAGGATCGTCCAAGAGCTCACGACTCCAGTTACCATATATTAGATTTGACGGTTCGAAGCCGGGGTAAAACCAAAGTAAATCTTTGACAAGACCATCCAACATCATCTCGGTGGCATTCTCAATGCCTTCATAGTCGATGTCAACATCTATATCGCAAAAACTTCAGCAACTTGTTCAGAATATAAATGCAATGGCGAACTGTTTACAAAACTGCAAAGTTTTTATCAACGCTATATATTTTTTTCTGTGCGGGAACATCCAGTACTCTAGCAAAATCCATGAATTAAAAAAATCCATCTAAGATGGTAAAGCGTCAAAAAAAAGGGTC
>JAZKRN010000095.1:0-10255 GCA_036628655.1 Desulfohalobiaceae bacterium
ACAGGGCGTTCAAAATATCCCAATTGCTGCGTTGCTGCAAAAAGCTCAAGCTCTCGCGTAGGCCCACTACGCAACGAGCTTGAGCTTTTTTTGCGCCTTGCACTTGAAATATTTTGAACGCCCTGTCTCATGTAACTTACCGCATAAACGACGATGTGAAAGTGCGCTCCGCGATCAGCGGAGCGCACTTTCTTTCTCTTTATTCGCGATGATTCGCGGGCTCTCTTTCTCTTCGATCTCAGACCGCTGACTGCTAACTCGCAATCACTGACTTGTGAGCAAAAAGGCTATCTGACGTCTGATGTCTGGCCTCTTATATCCGACGTCCGACCTCTGATCTCCGATCTCCGGCTCCAAACTCCGACTTCCGGCCCTAGCTGATCCTATCTCCGGGGACGACTGACCCCTCTGGAGTCAGCATGGCCAGCCCCTGCTCGCCGTGCACCGCCAGGACCATGCCCTGGGAGGTGACCCCGCGCAGCTTGCGGGGCTTGAGGTTGGCAACCACGGCCACGTATTTGCCCACCATATCCTGCGGGGAGTAGGCCTCGGCCAGGCCGGCCACGATCTGGCGCGTGGAGCCCTCGCCCGCATCCACCTCCAGCTGGAGCAGTCGGTCAGCGTGGGGATGGGGAGTCGCCCCCTCCACGCGGCCCACCCGCAGATCGAGCTTCTGGAAGTCGGCAAAATCGAGCTCCTGGGCCTGCTCGGCCTCCGAGCCCTGCTGCTTCCCGGCCTTTTCGGCGTTCGCCTTCTTGGATTTCTTGCCAAAATCCTGTTTGGGGCTTTCGGCCTCCTCCCGCTCCAGCTTGAGCTCCTGCCTGGGGAAGAGGTTGGACTTCTTGGCCACTTGGGTCGCCTCCGGCAGAAAAACCCATTCCGAGCACTCCCTGCGCAGATCCACGTCCAGGTGCTCCAGATCCAGCCCCAGCTGGCCGCACATGGTACGGGAGGCGTCGGGCATCACCGGCCGCAGGGCGAGGGCGATGCGGCGCAGCGAGGCCAGGGCCAGGGCGAGCACCGTCTGCAGCCGCTCCGTATGCCCCTGTTTGTACAGGCTCCAGGGCGCATTGGTATCGATGTACTTGTTCACCCCGCGCACGAATTCCATGAGCCATTCCAGGGCATCGGCGGTGTGCACCGCCTCGAAGCTCTCCAGGTATTTCTTCAGGTGATCCCTGCCCAGCTGCAGAAGCTCTTCGTCCTCTTGCTGCAGATCGGAATCCGCCGGAGGCGGGGGGGCGCTGGCCCCGAAATACTTGCCGGTCATGGCCAGGCAGCGGCTGAACAGGTTGCCCAGGTCGTTGGCCAGGTCGGCGTTGAAGCGTCCGATCAGCCCCTCCTCGGAAAAATTGCCGTCCTGGCCGAACTGCATCTCCCGCATAAGGAAAAAGCGGAAGGCGTCCAGGCCGTACTTGGAGCGAAGCTCCAGGGGCCGGACCACGTTGCCCAGGCTCTTGGACATCTTCTCCTCGTGCACCTTCCAGTACCCATGCACACGGAGACCCCGGAACAGAGGCAACCCCGCGGCGCGCAGCATGGTGGGCCAGAAGATGGCGTGCGGCTTGATGATGTCCTTGGCCACCAGGTGATGCGCCACAGGCCAGAACCGGGCGTAGTCCTCCCCCTCCGGCCAGCCCAGGGCGGAAACATAGTTGATCAGGGCGTCGAACCAGACGTAGGTCACGTACCCCGTGTCGAAGGGGAGCTCGATCCCCCACTCCAGCCGGGACTTGGGCCGGGAGATGCACAGGTCCTCCAGGGGCTCCCGCAGCATGGCCAGCACCTCCCTGCGGTAGCGCTCCGGCTGGATGAACTCCGGATTGTCCTCGATATAGTGCACGAGCCAGTCCTGGTAGCGGCTCATGCGGAAGAAATAGTTCGTCTCCTGGATATACTCCGGGGGCTTCTGGTGGTCCGGGCAATTGCCGCCATCCAGCTCCTTTTCCGTAAAGAAGCGCTCGCACCCGAAGCAGTAGTACCCCCCGTACTCCCCGAAATAGATGTCGCCGTTGTCGTATACCAGCCGCAGAAAGCGCTGCACACAGGCCACGTGGTCCGGGTCCGTGGTCCGGATGAAACGGTCGTAGGCGATACCGAGCTCGGGCCAGAGCTCGCTGAACTTGCCGCTGACCCGGTCGGCGTATTCCTGGGGACCCTCGCCGCGCTCCCGGGCGGACTGCAAGATCTTGTCCCCGTGCTCGTCCGTCCCGGTCAGAAACAGGGTTTGCTTGCCCAGCATCTTGTGGAAGCGGCTCAAACTGTCCGCCAAAATTGTGGTATAGGCGTGGCCCAGGTGGGGCTCTGCGTTCACGTAGTAGATGGGGGTGGTGATGTAGAAAGTCTCCTCCACTGCGCGCTACCTCCCGGATTTGTTCTGCTTTTTGCCCTGGGCGCCGCTTTTGCCGCCGTCGGATGAGGCCTGTTTCTGGCTCCCGCTCTTGCCCTTGCCGCCGGAACGGGAGCCACCCCGCCGCTTGCCGCGGGAACGCCGTCCCTTCTTGCGCTGTCCGGAGCCTCCGGAGGGCTTGCCCTTCTCCTGCTGATCGCTCTCCTCTCCGGTATTTGCTTCGCCATTGTCCGAGCTGTCGGGATCGGGCTCCTCCTCGCCGCCTTCGGGGGCCAGCTCTTCGGGGGCGGGCGGGCTGGAGTCCTCGGCGTCGCCTTCTTCGGCATCGCCCTCTTCCATCCCGCCGGAGAGGAGCTCGCCCCACTCCAGCAGATTGATCTCCCGCTCCTCCCCTTCTCCGGCGTCAACGACCAGGGTGTCCCGGAAAAAGTTGGCCCGGAGCACCTTCACCTCGCCGAGGCTGGTGCTGTACTTGCGGCCGATCTTGGGACAGCGGCTGTAGAAGTCGGCATAGGCCTTCTTCTCGAAGTTGAGGCAGCACAGGAGCCTGCCGCAGACCCCGGATATCTTGGACGGATTGAGAAAGAGCTGCTGCTCCTTGGCCATCTTGATGGTCACGGGCACAAATTCCCGCATGAACTGGTGACAGCAGCAGATGCGGCCGCAGTTGCCGATGCCTCCCAGGATCTGGGCCTCGTGGCGGACCCCGATCTGCCGGAGCTCGATTCTGGCCTTGTACTGGTTGACCAGATCCTTGACCAGCTCGCGGAAATCCACCCTGTTGGGGGCGGTGAAGTAGAAGACGAACTTGCTCTGGTCGAAGCGGACCTCCACGTCGACCAGCTTCATCTCCAGGCCCTTCTGCTTGATCTGCTCCCGGCAATAGGAAAAGGAATTGCGGGCCAGCTCCCGGTTCTCCTCCTGCCGGGCCAGATCCTCCTCGTCGGCCTTGCGGTCGATTGCCTTGATCTCCTCCTGGGTCAGGCTTTCGGGCTGGCCCGTGTCCACCAGGGCCACGCGCCCGATGCCCTGTCCCTCCTCAGTGGTGACGATGACGTGGTCTCCGGGGGTCAGGTCCTCCTGAACCGCCTCGAAGTAATAGATCTGTCCCTGCTCTCTGAACTTGACCCCTATATACATGCTCAACCCGCTTTGCCGCGGCCAGTTCCCCGCAGCTCATGGATACGTTTGTTCGTACGGCCGATGTCGGGACCCCCGTCACTCGCACCGCAATAGTCCCTCCCAGCACGGCGCTGAAGGGCTGTGCGCCCCATGGGCGAAGCCTACGCAGCTCTCCGGCACAGAGAAAGTCCCGGTAGAATCGGATCGGCGGGCCTTGGGCACGGGGCCGCGATCGCGGCGAACAGTCGGGGCCATTCGGAAGGGAAGCTCCTTCCCCTTGCGGGAGACGACCGGACAAAGCCGGTTCCTCAGGCGCCTTTTTCCTCAATGAGCTCCCTGAGCCGCTGCAGGGCCCTGTCGATGCCCTCGGGATTGCCTCCGCCGGCCTGGGCCAGCTCGGGGCGGCCTCCGCCGCTGCCGCTCACTTCCCTGGCCACTTCCTGGACCAGCTCCGGCGCGGTGAAGCGACTCTGCAGATCGGGGCTCACAAACAGGAGCAGATGGGCCTTGCCCCTGTTCTCCGCGGCCAGAAGGATCACCCCTGAGGAAAGACGGGAGCGGAGATCGTCCATCGCGGAGCGCAGGCCCTTCATGTCCGAGCTCTCCGGGAGCTCCATCCTGGTCGCCAGCAGCCTCACACCGGCAATCTCCTCACAGCGGTCCAGGAGATCGCCTCCGCCGGAGAGCTGCTTGGCCTGGAGCTCCTCCTTCTCCCGCTCCAGCTGCTTGATCTGTTCCAACAGACCGGCAGCCTTCCCTGCCACCTCCTCGGGGGACGCCCGCAGGGCCTCGGCCGTCTCGGCCAGGGCATTCCGCTTTTTGCGGCACTCGAGCACAGCGTTCCAGCCGGTGGCCGCCTCGATGCGGCGCACCCCGGAGGAAATCCCGGTCTCGGACAGGATGTAGAAGCTGCCTGCCTGACCGGTCCGCTCCATATGGACCCCGCCGCACAGCTCCTTGGATACGTGGGGGACCTCCACAATGCGGACCCGTTCCTGGTACTTCTCCTCGAAAAGGCCCACCGCCCCTTCCTGTTCCGCCTGCTCGTAGTCGACTTCGCGGCAGCCCACTGAAAGATCCCGCAGGATGGCGTCGTTGACCTCGTCCTCTACAGCGCGGATCTCCTCCTCGGAGAGGGGGCTGATATGGGTGAAGTCAAAGCGCAGCCGGTCCGGGGCCACCAGGGAGCCGGACTGCTTGACGTGGTTGCCGAGCACCCGGCGCAGGGCCGCGTGGAGCATATGGGTGCAGGTGTGGTTCCTGGCAGTGTGCATGCGCTCGCGATCCACAGCCAGATGGACCTCCTGGTCCAGATAGAGGCTTCCGCGGTCCACATCCACGCGGTGGATCAGCACTTCGGGAGCCGGATTCTGGGTATCCAGGACGTAGGCCTTGTCCGTGTCCGTGGTCATCATCCCGCTGTCGCCCACCTGGCCCCCGGACTCGCCATAGAAGGGGGTCCGGGCGGTCACGACGTATCCGCTCTCCCCGGGCGCGAGCTCCCTGAGAGAGTTGCCGGAGAGATCCAGCAGGGCCACGATCCGGCTCGTGATCTCATAGGTCTCGTAGCCCACGAACTCGCTGGTGACTCCGTTCTGCAGGAGCTCGCCGAACACCTGGGTCAGATCCTTTTCCCCGCTTCCGGCCCAGGAGGCCTTGGAACGCTCCCTCTGGGCCTGCATCTGCTGTTCGTATCCGGCCTCGTCCACGTCGAAGCCGCGGCCCTCGGCCACGTCCCGGACGATGTCCACCGGAAAGCCGTAGGTGTCGTAGAGCTTGAACACGACCTCGCCGGGAACCGTGCTCTCGCCGCGCCTGGACAGGTCCGTGAGCTCCTGCTCCAGAATCTCCAGACCGTGATCCAGGGTCCGGCTGAAGCCTTCCTCCTCCTTGTGCACCACCTTGGCCATGAAATCGCTGCCCTGGATGAGCTCGGAAAAGGCCTCGCCCATCTCGTTCACCAGCTGGCCGCACATCTCGAAGAGGAAGGGATCCACCAGCCCGATGCTGCGGCCAAAGCGGAAGCCCCTGCGGATCAGGCGCCGCAGGACGTAGCCGCGCCCCTCGTTGGAGGGCAGGATCCCGTCCGCGATCATGAAGGCGATGGCCCTGGTGTGATCCGCGATGACCCGCAGGGCGGTGTCCGTGGCCTCATTCTCGCCGTTGTGCACGCCCGCCTTGTACGCCGCGCTCTGGATCATGCCGCTGAAGAGGTCCGTGTCGAAATTGGAGGGAACGCCCTGGCAGATCGCGGCGATGCGCTCCAGCCCCATGCCGGTGTCGATGCTGGGCTGGGGCAGGGGCTCCATGGTCCCGGACTCGTCCCGGTTGTACTGCATGAAGACCAGATTCCAGATCTCCAGATAGCGATCGCAGTCGCAGACCCCGATCTCGCAATCCGGGCCGCAGGCCATCTGCTCGCCCTGATCGAAGAGGATCTCCGAGCAGGGGCCGCAGGGTCCGGTATCCCCCATGGCCCAAAAATTCTCCTCCTCGTCGAGCCGGTAGATCCGCTCCTTGGGCACGCCGATATTCTCGCGCCAGATCCGTTCCGCCTCATCGTCCTCGCGGAAGATGGAGACGTAGAGCTTCTCCGGGGTGAGCGAAAGCTCCCGGGTGAGATACTCCCAGGCCAGACGGACGGCCTCCTCCTTGAAATAGTCCCCGAAGGAGAAGTTGCCCAGCATCTCGAAGAAGGTGTGGTGCCGCCTGGTGCGGCCCACATTCTCCAGATCGTTGTGCTTGCCGCCCACGCGCAGGCACTTCTGGGAGGTCACTGCACGGGAGTAGTCCCTGCGCTCCAGCCCCTGGAAGACCTTCTTGAACTGCACCATGCCGGCGTTGGTGAACAGCAGGGTGGGGTCCTCCTTGGGCACCAGCGGGGCGCTGGAAACCTTCTGGTGTCCCTGGCGTGCGAAAAAGTCCAGGAAGCTCCGACGGATCTCTGCCGCTGTAATCACAACCGACTCCTATTCGCTTTCATTGTTCGTGCCGCCGCTGTCTTCGGCGGCCTCGGGCTCCGTCTCTTCCCGGGCCTCCTGCTTGAGCCCGAAGTGCTCCTTGAGCTTGTCCTCGACGACATTGAGCGTCTCCGGGTTTTCCTGGAGATAGGCCCGGACGTTATCCCGGCCCTGCCCCAGGCGCTCCGAGCCGAAGGCATACCAGGAGCCGCTCTTGTCCACGATGCCTTGCTCCACCGCGAGATCCAGGAGCTCGCCCTCCCGGGAGATGCCCTGCCCGTAAAGCACATCGAACTGGGCCTCGCGGAAGGGCGGGGCCACCTTGTTCTTGACCACCTTGACCTTGACCCGATTGCCGTAGACCTCGTCCTTGTCCTTGAGGGTCTGGATCTTGCGGATATCCAGCCGGACCGAGGAATAGAATTTCAGGGCGTTGCCCCCGGTGGTGGTCTCCGGGCTCCCGAACCCGGCGGTGCCGATCTTCATCCGGATCTGGTTAATGAACACCACCATCGTCTTGGAACGATGGATGGATCCGGTCAGCTTGCGCATGGCGTGGGACATGAGCCTGGCCTGGCCGCCCACCTGGGTCTCCCCCATGTTCCCCTCCAGCTCGGCCTGGGGAATCAGGGCGGCCACGGAGTCCACCACGATCACGTCCAGGGCTCCGGACCGCACCAGAAGGTCGCTGATTTCCAGGGCCTGCTCCCCGTAGTCCGGCTGGGAGATGACGAGCTCCTCGGTGTCCACACCGAGCCGCTTGGCGTAGCTCACGTCCAGGGCGTGCTCCGCGTCGATGAACGCCACGGAGCCGCCTTTCTTCTGCGCCTCGGCCAGCAGATGCAGGGCCATGGTGGTTTTGCCCGAGGATTCCGGGCCGTAGATCTCGACAACCCTGCCCCGGGGCATGCCGCCAACTCCCAGAGCCATGTCCAGACCGAAGGAGCCCGTGGGAATGGCCGGGACCTCCTGATGGGCCTGATCGTTCAAATACATCACCGAGCCCTGGCCGTACTTGCGCTCGATGGTGGTCATAGCCGTCTGCAGGGCTTCCTTGCGCTGATCCTGCTGAGACTGGGCTGCATTCTTCGTTTTCCGAGCCATGGTCAACTCCGCTGGCTTGCGTCTCAAAAAAAATGGGCATCCGAGCCGAAGGGTCCGCTGCCCGAAAGCTGTTTGCGGATTCGGCAATCGGGGGCTGCCGGAATCATGACTTGTTTGCGGCGCCATTTCGGGTGGTCCTCAGGGAACGCCTCCTCACCCGAGCCGCCGGGTCCAGAAAGCCGACCGGTCCATGGGGAACCGCTGGGCTCGCCCTTCTGTTCCCAGCCCGAAATGAGCCTCCTGAAAAACATGTCAATCTATCAAACTCGGCCATCAAGGGCAACACGTGCCCCTTGCCCCGCACCGCCGCGTCTATTAGGATCGAGCGCATGAACCCAACCTACGATTGCCTCGCCCTTTTTTCCGGAGGGCTGGACAGCCTGCTCAGCTGCAAGCTGATGCAGCAGCAGAACCTCCGGGTCCTGGGCCTTCACTTTATCAGTCCCTTCTTCGGCAAACCGGACCGCATCGATCACTGGCAGCGCGAGCACGGCGTGGACATCCTGCCCGTGGATGTGAGCCGCGAGTACGTGCAGCTCCTTCTCGGCGGCCCCAAATGGGGAGTAGGCAAGTGCCTGAACCCCTGCGTGGACTGCAAGATCTCCATGCTCTCCAAGACCCGGGAAATGCTCTCCATGTTCGGGGCACAATTCATCGTCAGCGGCGAGGTCCTGGGCCAGCGCCCCATGTCCCAGCGCAAGGACGCCCTGGGTTTGATCCGGAACGATGCCGGGGTGCGCGATGTTCTGTTGCGGCCGCTCTCCGCGCCCAGCCTGCCGCCGACTCCGATGGAGGAGTCCGGCCTGGTGGATCGCAGCAGGCTCCCGGACATCGTGGGACGGGGACGCAAGCGCCAGCTGGAGCTTGCCAGGGAATTCGGCATCCGCGAGGTGCCCACTCCGGCAGGGGGGTGCCTGCTCACGGACCCCGGCTCCTGCGCCCATTTCTGGCCCCTGATATCCCGGATGGGAAACCCCGGACCGGAGGACTTTGTCCTGGCCCAACTGGGCCGGCAGTACTGGAACGAGGACCACTGGCTGACCATCGGCCGCAACAAGCAGGACAACCAGGCCCTGATGGAACAGGTCCAGACCCGGGACATCGTGTTCAAGCCGATGGACATCCCCGGGCCCATCGCAGTGGGACGCCAGCACGGCGGAGAGTGGAGCGAGGAGATGATCGAGAGCGCCGCGGCGCTGCTCCTGCAGTTCTCGACCAAGGCCAAGAAGGCGAAGGGACCGGTCCGAATCAAGGCGGGCTCGGGGAGCTTCCTGCGGGAGCTCTCCCTGGATCCGGGCAGCGAAGCGGACCCGGAGTGGAAGGTCCCGGAGTGGGAGGAGCTGGAACAGGAGAAGAAGGACTTCTTCCAGCGGCCGGAGCAAGAGGAATAACCCGGAGCCGCCCCAGCCGCCGACAGCCGCGACCGCTTGGGGCCTGCTAGGAACCCCCCGCCGGTCTGGCCCATTCGCTCACCACGCCCTGTTCCCACAGGTAGCGGGATATATGCTCCACTCCGGTGAGGCTGATCCGGACCCCGCTCTCCTTGAGAATCACCAGAACGGGGACGCCGCGAAAGTCCCTGGAGCGGAAATAATCCCCCGCCTTGCGTGTGGCTTGGCGTACCTTTTCCGGTATGGGGGGAGTGCCCGAGATCTGTGTCTCTTTGGCTTTCAGGATCCGGGCGAAGGCATTGCCCCTCTCCGCACCCTCGGAGGAGCCAGCCTCCGCGGCCCAGGCAAGCTTGGCCCGGGAGGCGGGTTCGCGATTGACCGCGGCGAAATGCCAGGTTCCGGAAGTGGGAGCGACGCGGGCCAGGTTATAGAGGACCTCGCTGCAGTGGTGGCAGTTGAGGCTGAAAAAGAAGTAGTACTGGGGCCCGTCCTGCTTGGCCTCGGCGCTCTGCTCCAGGAAAGCGGTTTCCTGCAGGCGAGGCATATCCGGTGTGAACTGCAGGAGGGAGTTGCCGGCAAAGGCCCCGCACCACACCGCAATCCCCGCGACGAGAAGGAGCCATGAGGCCCTCCGCCAGGCTGTGGCAACCAGAACCAGGAACAGTCCCGCGGCAACCGCCACGCAGATCCAGCACATCAGGCCGAGTCCCACGAACTGATAGCCGAGCAGGGCCCCGTCGAAAGCCATCGCCCCGATCAGGGCCAAAACGGCCACACCCCACAGCACTTGGCGCTCGTAGCGGCAGGCGAAAAAGAAAAGACCGAAGAGGATCCAAAAGAACAGGCTGCCGAGCATTACCAGCCACTTCTCCCCGAACCGGACATAACCGCCCACGACCTCGCAGGCCTCTGTCCCGCACAGGCTCCCCACACCCAGAGACTGCAGGATGTAGTCCAGGCTGAGGCCCACAGCGCAGAGAAGAATCACCGCCCCGAGAACGAGGTCCCGTATATTGCCCTTTACCATAGTCCTCCCATTTCGCCCCGCGCGGGTGCGTAAAGCGTGACTCGTAATGAGTGAGTCGTGACTGCTTACTGGTGGTCAGTTGTCAGTAGTCGGTAGTCGGTGATCAGTGGTCTGTGGTCTGTGACGGATGGCTCTTCCTCATGCAGCGGAAATTTTCCGGCCGCAATGCTCTCTCTCCCGGAGCCTGGTTCTCAGACCCCGACAGCCCACGTCCGACGTCCGACATCCGACATCCGACGTCCGACATCCGACGTCCGACATCCGACATCCGACATCCGACGTCCGACATCCGACGTCCGAC
>JAZKRN010000096.1:0-10254 GCA_036628655.1 Desulfohalobiaceae bacterium
AGACAGGATTCAATTTATGTGTCTTCCCTTTTGGAGCGGACTCGATGTACCTTGCACGGTTCCAACAAGGCCATGGTGTATTATGAACCCCAGCGAAGCGTTCCACCCGCTATTGCCTCGCGGACAATTCCCCAATAAATCAGCTCGTTGAGCGCATTTTCATACAAAAATAAAATCACAAGTATATCTTCCATTGGCAAGAATCGGAATGCAGCAGGACACACGTGAGCTAGAGCCAGCTCACCCCGGCGATCACCAGGGGCATGGTCAGCGCGGAACACAGGGAGGTTACCAGGATGATGGAGGCCAACAGCTCGGTCCTTCTGCCGAAGCTGATCGCGTACATCAACGGCAACAGAGCCGAGGGCCCCGAGGTCTGCACCACTGCCACATCCCGCTCCAGCCCGGAAAAACCCAGAAAGTGGGCAATCCCCAGAGCGAGAATGGGAGAGATGATCAAACGAATGAAGACCGCCGACGCCAGCACGGGGACAAAGGCACGGATGCGGCTCGAGACGCCGATTTTGGTCAGCTGCAGGCCCAAAACGAAAATCAGCAGGGGGATAGCGGCTTCGCCCAGGAGATCAAGCCCCTTGCCCAGCCACTCCGGAATGGAGATTCCCACGGTGGTCAGCGCCATTGCGGCGATCATGGCGTGAAAGATGGGGATCCGCCCCACATCGCGGGCCATCTCCGCCCAGGCGGTCTTTTGGCTGGTCAGACAGATTGCCACTGTGCACAAGGGAAGATTGAACACCACGAAAACGAGCACCGAGGCATTCAGGGCCTGCTGGCCGTAGGCGAAATGGATCAGCGGCAGCCCGAAGTTGCCTACGTTGATCATGGAACAGGCCAGGATCAGGGCGAGGCCGTCCTCAGCCTCAAGGCGCAGGAGCCGCGACACGCCCCAGGCCAGCAGCATCAGGCATCCGGTCAAAAGGACCATGAGCCCGAAGGGCCCGTACAGCGCGGCCCAGGAAATATCTTCCGCCACCAGCGTATTGAAGACAAAGACCGGGGCGAAGACCATCAGGGCCGCATCCGCGATCTGTTTGATGTCCGGCCGGGCGGCCCGCTGATACAGCGCCGCGATCGCGGCGATCAGGAAGAGGGGAAGCACCGATTCCCGGAAGATAATCAGAAAGGCCATGGATCAATACCCCGCATGCCAGCGCAGACACAGCCACAACCAAGCAAGAAAAGCGTCGAACCCTGCACTCATTCGGTGAATGTGTGCAGGGCAGGCCTAGCGGTAAATCCCATAATAATTCAACAAGTTGAACACCTTTTCATACAACCTTCATTCCCGGGCCGACCCGGACACAACCAAGTATGAAAATTGCGCTGCGAGTCGGGGATTGCGCTGAAGCCAGTGTTTCATCCCGGCGTTGTATGCCGTGAAGAGCACAAACTGACCGGCTCCAGCTCATTTGATGGAGTGTATATTCTCCTCTCACACGCTCCAGCGCGGGCTTACCAGGTGCTCATCACCAGATACGCCGATCGCTGACGTCGACAAGGGCGCGCCTGTATATGAAACACGGCTTCAGCGCACATCCCCGTCTCGCAGCGCCCGACAATTTATCCTAATATTTCAGCACGTTGAACGTATTTTCATACAAAAAAAACGCTACTTCCTGCTGCGCGTCAAAACGTCGTGCCCCGCGAGGGTGCTTCAACACGGGATATCCTTCTGGACACAGTCACGGAAATCGTATACAGTAGAGCCCAATTATAAGGGCACCCGGCCCATGTCCGGATTTTGCGGGCTCCGGGCCGCTGGGAGAAACCACCCTCGACGAGGTTCCCATGAACAGCGTCATTGTGTTGAATGCGGATTTCACCTATTTGCACACTGTGAGCTGGAAGCGGGGAATGCGACTGGTGCTGAAGGGGAAGGTGGAAGTGCTCAAGTACGGAAGCGCCGTGATCACCAGTTTCCAGAACCTGCACCGCATTCCGCTCGTCGTCAGGCTGATCAAGTTTGTGCGGCGGGTGTACAAGAACAAGGTTCCGCTGAACAAACGCAATATTCTCGCCCGGGACGAATACATCTGCCAGTACTGTGGAGCGGGGTGCCGGCACAACCCCACTCTGGACCATATTCTGCCCAAATCCCGCGGAGGCAACTTCTCCTGGCAGAACACGGTTGCCTCCTGCAAGAAGTGCAACCAGAAGAAAGGGGACAGGACCCCGACTGAGTGCGGCATGTCCCTGCACAAAAGACCCGTCCAGCCCACCATTTCCGAGTTCATCAATCAGCAGGTCAAGCAGATGGGGCTCCGCGAGCTCCTTCAGGACCTGGTCTGATATCCTCCCCCCTCCGGCTCAGGCCGGTTTTCTCGCCTCAACCAGACAGTCCATCTGCTCGAAGGAGTCGCCGCCAGTGCGAAGCCCTCTTGCCTGCTCGAACCCCGCCTGTTCCAGATGATTGCGGACCTCATCGAAGGTGTAGGTATCACCGCTTTCCGTATTGACCAGCATGTTCAGGGCAAAGATCACTCCCGCCTTGGGCCGGGTACGGGTCTGGTCCATGATGTGGTCCCGGATGAGAAGAACGCCTCCCGGCTCGAGGGCCCGGTACACCTTGCGATAGAGCTCCAGATTCTGTTCCGGCCCGTTCTGGTGAATGATGGCCGAGAGAAGGGCCATGTCGCATCCGGTGGGGAGCTCGTCCTGATAGAAGTTTCCGGGAAACAGGGTTATCCGCTCCCCTTCCTGCTCCTGTCCCATGCGTTCCTCGGTGATGGGAATCACCTGGGGCAGATCGAAGATAACCCCCTCCATGGAGGGATTGTGCCGCAGGAAGGCCAGGGTGTAGACCCCCGATCCGCCCCCGATGTCGAGGAGGCGCCGGCAGGATGTTTCTCCGTAGAAAGCGGCGATGTCCTCGGCCAGATCCCGGCCCACGGTGTGCATGGCCTCGATGAAGTCCCGCTGTTTCTGGCCGCTCAACTCGGTAATACTCTCGCGCTCGGTATTCACCCCCTGGATCACTGTCTCCGTCAAGCGGCTCCAGTTGTTCCAGACATGAATCATGTGGCGGATCATGGGGAGCACCGAACGGGGATGATTCGCCGAAAGACAGGCTCCCTGCTCGCTCAGCCCGTAGCGTCCACGGGTCTTCTCCAGATACCCGTTAACGACCAGACTGTTGAGAAGCCGCTCCGTCGCCCGCTCGTCGAGCCCCTTGGCCAGGCTGAGCTCCCGGGCCGTCGCCGGACCGTCCTCAAGGCTGGTGAAAATGTCGAGCTCAGCCGCGCTGAGCAGGACCCGGCTCGCCATGAACTGCCTGGCCTCGGCCATGATATCCTTTTCCTGCATAGCCCCCCCAAGATTGTCTTGATCCACGAGCTTTCCTACTCGGGGTTTCTTTCACCCGGGCACGTCCTTTTCAAAACGCCCGCGTGTCGACCCCCAATTCCATTCTCTCAGTCAGCCTGACAAAAAACCGCGCGGCTGGGCCAGACTTCACGTCCGACCGGCCGCGCGCAATCGATGGCAGGGATAAGTATTCAAACTCAACCATTCTTGGCACAATGCAGGTCCTCTTAACCGCTTTCACTACGAATGCTAAACCGGCTTTCCAGATCCTCGAGTTTGTGCACGATTCCGCCGTACTCCAGCTCGGACTGGGGCAGCATGGCGTTACCGAAAAAGCCCTGCCGCCTGATGTCACTGGCCTTGTCCGCAGCGCGCTTGCGGACCTCGTCCCAAAAGGGATGGTCGAAGATGTCCACCGGAGAGGTGAGCCGTCCCTCGTGCACACAGTATGCAGCGCAGGAGACCATGGGCGGTCCGTCAAAAAAGGAGACCTTGCTGTTGAGCTTGGCCGGCATGAGCGGACCGCAGTGACTGCCCCGCATGAAGCCGGCCACATTGGGCGCGATCTCGTACGGGGAGAGGGCCTCGCCTGTCGCGGGGAACTCGCCCTGCACTCTGGCAAGCATAACCGGATCGTCCTTGCCCACGTATTTGCCGGCAATGTTCTGCAAACGGGTCGTGCTCACAGCCACTGCCCGCTTCCCCGTGGACCTGTTGAAAATGCTCTCCACGACGAACCGCTCCGGATCGCGGAGCAGGGCCGCAATATCATAGATCTCCTCCGGGGTGTTCAGATCGATGACCTTATCTCCTTCGGCATGAGACACGTCCATAATGCGGAAGGTGAATCCGCTGGACATCTTGGGCGAAAGCATGAGCCCGGGGCAGTACATGGGATCGGCAAAGCCCAGATACAGGGGAAGATTGTACGCTCCCGGATCCGTCTTGTCCGCGGTGAAGAACAGAACCGGCTCATTGGGCCGCTCCTCGATCTCCATCTCGGCAACTGCGGGGCCAAGACCTCGAACATTTCCGGAAAAGGAATCCTTGAGCAGATCCTGCCCCGCTCCGTAGAGGCCCTGGTCCTTGGCCACCTCGGTTCCGGCCAGGAAGGCGTTCCAAATGAGACAGTGCACGTCCTCTTTATTCTCACCGCCGTTATGGGTAGTCAGCACGGCGATGTCGTCTCCGGTATAACTCACGTGATAGTCGATAAGCAGACCGTGGTGGTGCTGATGGATATACCCCTGCACAGTGTCCAGAAGACGCTGGCTGGGCCGAACGTGTCCGCCCACGCTGCCGATGTCCGCCTTGATCGCTGAGAGCGTCGTCTTCATTATCCATAGCCTCCTTGCATTTTGCGAGCATTTTACAAAGGTGCCACCGTATAAAGCTTTCCCGCCAATTCGAACGGCTCACTGAGCCACCACTCCTCCAACTGCTCATACATACAGAATGCCAAATGCACTTTCATAATGACACGAGACCCAAACATCCTATTAGGCAGCGCGCATCCTAGGACAGGATTTTGCAGGAGACAAGATTTTCTGTGAAAATAGGTGAACGAAACAAGCCTTTACGCCGCCAGTCACCCCTATCAATGGAGCCGAGATGTCCACTTTTGGCAGCTCGCGGACTTCTCCAGCGCAGGAAATGCAGGCCGTCCTTTTCCACAACTGCCGAATCGAGCACCGCGCAGTGCCCGTTCCCGAGCCCGAACAGGGGGAAGCCCTGCTGCGCCCACGCATGAGCGGCATATGCGGCACAGATCTTGAGCTCCTGCACGGCTATCAGGACTTCTCCGGGGTGCCGGGACACGAATTCGTCGCGGACATCTTGCGGGCCCCCGGCCGAGAAGATCTGGAGGGCCAAAGAGCGGTTGCGGATATCAACTGCGGCTGCGGCGACTGTCCGGAGTGTTTGTGCCGGGGTCAATCCCATTGCCCCCACAGGTCGGTGATCGGGATCAGGGGCAGACAGGGCGCCTTTGCCGAATACCTGACCGCTCCGGTGCACAATCTTCATATCCTGCCCAAGGACATGCCGGATCGACTGGCCGTTTTCGCCGAGCCCCTGGCTGCCGCCCTGCGCATCACCCAGCAGATCCACATCACCGCGAGCATGCGCATTACGGTCCTGGGAGACGGCAAGCTGGGCCTTTTGACGGCCATGGCCCTGCGCCACACGAACCCTGACATTCTGCTCATCGGCAGGCACCGGGACAAATTGGAACTATTCGAGCGGGTCGGCGGCAAGACCCAGCAGATCGGACGGGATGGCGATGATGCCTTGCCCGAGGAAACCCACGCTACCGGTTTCGAGTTGGTGGTTGAGGCCACGGGCAATCCTGAGGGCATCGAGCAGGCCGCACGCATGTGTCAACCCATGGGAACGATTGTCCTCAAGACGACGGCCCGGAGCTCCGCCTGCTTTCCCTTTGCCGGGCTCGCGGTGCAGGAACAGCGCATCATCGGCTCGCGCTGCGGGGACCTGGATCTGTCCCTTCACTATCTCCGATACGGGCTGGTGGATCCCGGGCCCCTGATCGAGACCGTCCTCCCCTGGACGGACATCACCAGGGGCACGGAGATCGCCGCGGAGCGCGGCAGCAAAAAGGTCCTCCTGGATCACCTCGGCAAGGCGTCGAACAGGTAAGCCACACAAAGACTATGGCGGACAAGTGCTTGCTTATTCTTCTGGACGGGCTCGGGGACCGGAGCCATCCCGAGTTGGGGGGACGGACTCCGCTCCAGGCCGCCCGGACCCCCAATCTGGACCGCATTGCCAGTCTCGGCGCAAACGGGCTCTTCCATCCGGCGCTCCAGGGACAGGCCTTTCCCAGCGAAAAGGCCCACTTCGCCCTTTTCGGGTACAGCCAGAGGGAATTCCCCGGCCGCGGGCTGCTGGAAGCCCTGGGTTACGGCCTGAACCCCGGGCAGGGGGACGTGGCCCTGCTGGCCCATCTCGCCTCGGCCTCAGAACGAGAGGGCTGCCTCTTCCTGGAGCGGGAGGCCCCTGAAGCGCCGCAGCAGGAGGACCTGGAGCAGATCCTGGGGGCCCTTCCGCCATCAGAAGGGGAGGACATCACGGTGCAGTTCCATCCCACACGGGACCATTTCGGAATCCTTCTGCTGCAGGGAGAGGTGAGCCCCCGCATCACGGACACCAATCCCATGCGGGACGGGGTTTTTGTCCCTGATGTCCTCCCCTGGGAAGGCCTTGGCCAAGAAGAGGCCCAGCGTGCCCGGAACACGGCCCGGGCCCTGAAGCGCTCCCTGGTGCGCGCCCGTACCGCGCTCAAGGATCACCCGGTGAACGCGCGCCGTGTCCGGCAAGGTTTTCCCGCACTCAACGCCCTGATCACCCAGCGCCCGGGAGCATACACCGCCGTTCCCGCGTTCGCGGAGCGCTATGGCCTGAGGGGCGCCACCGTGGCCTCGGGGGCCGTCTATCGGGGGCTGGCCCAATTCCTGGGCCTGGAGGCGATCCCGGTGCGTGACGGACACGATCCGGGCACGGATCTCGCGGAGCGCCTGGAAACCGCATTTCGCCTGTTTTCGGAAACCGATTTCATCCACGTGCACACCAAGGCCCCGGACACCGCCGCCCACAGCAAGGACCCGCGCCGCAAGACGGAGGCCATCGAGTCCCTGGACCGCGGCCTGGGGGATTTCGGCCCGGAGAGGATCCTGCAGGAAAGTATGCTCCTTGCCGTCACGTCGGACCACTCCACCCCCAGCAGCGGCTCCCTGGTCCACTCCGGCGAGCCTGTACCCCTGAGTTTTTTAAGCCGGGACGCCCGAAGAGACGGCGTCGACCGCTTCGATGAAACGGAGTGCGCCACAGGCTGCCTCGG
This sequence comes from Desulfohalobiaceae bacterium, assembly GCA_036628655.1. GTDB lineage: Bacteria > Desulfobacterota > Desulfovibrionia > Desulfovibrionales > Desulfothermaceae > JAIPDU01. Next base: position 7,181 of record JAZKRN010000096.1, read on the forward strand.
TTTGATCCGGGGACAGGAATTCATGTACACTGTTCTGAACCTGCTCGATCGGGCCAAACTGGCCGGAGTCATGGACACTCCGCGCGACCAGCCCTTCTGGCCCGGCAAACGGCAACCCTTTACCCTGACATGAGCGAGTTTTATCAGCTGGGCGTCATTCACGGCAGGTTCCAGGTCCTGCACAAGGACCACCTGGAATATCTTTTGGCCGGAAAGAGCCGGTGCGAGCATCTGGTCGTGGGGATCACCAATCCGGATCCCAGTCTGACCCAGGAGGATACAGCTGATCCCAACCGTTCCGACCCTCAAGCCAATCCCCTCACCTATTTCGAGCGCTACACCCTTGTGCGCCGCGTTCTGACCGAAGCCGGCACCCCGGAGCAATCCTTCTCCGTGGTCCCACTGCCGGTGAACCGTCCCCGCCTCTACAGGCACTATGTGCCTCTTGAGGCATGCTTTTTTCTGACCATCTACGATGATTGGGGCCGAAAGAAGCTCGAGACCTTCCGCTCCCTGAATCTGCATACCGAGGTCCTGTGGGAGCGGACACCAGAGACAAAGGGCATCAGCGGCTCCAGCGTCCGCAGCAAAATGCTCTCCGGAGAGCCTTGGCGACACCTGGTCCCCGAGGCCTGCGCCGAGAGGATGCTCGACTGGGACATTCCCCGGAGAATGCAGAGGCTCATATAAAACTTCATAGATGAGCAAGCCTGAACGGACTTCTTCTCCCGAGGAGGCTCCGATTCTGGATATTCTCCGGCTTCTCGGGAGAAGATGTCCGTGCAGGCTTGCTCAGGTGTCAGTTCCCTTTATGTTCAAACTAGGTCCCCGGGGCCAGAGGCGGGGCTCGCCTGGAACCAGGACCGGGATGAGTCCGATTGACCGCGCCGGAGAAATGGTGTAGAAGGCCGTCCATGACCCAAATCCACAGATCGGAAGAGACCCGCACCACGAATCTCACCTGCCGTGAGTGCTCCGCCCCGCTCAGGCTTCTTAGGACCTGAAGCGCGGTGCTCTTGCGCTGCAGGGCCTGTGGCGCGGAATACAATCTGGAGCGCTACGTAAGAGAGATGGACGAAACATGGGAGGAGGCGGTAGGCAACATCCCCTGCGACCGTCTCTAAAATCTGAGCCTCGCGCCTTCCACGCCTTCACGTCCTTTTTTTCGAAAAAGGACAGCCCCGTAATCAAACGTCCGGTTCGCGAATTCATCCTCCCGTTCAGGAACCGGAGGAAGACAGGACGCGAATTCCGGCAAAAGTGCGACTCCGGGAATCCACGGAACCGCGTGGTTCCCTGAGCCTCCTGAGTCCAGGAGCAAACCGGCTACCCCATGCCAGACATCGCTACCTTCATTCAACAGCTCGCCATCATGGCGATTCCCGTCCTTTCGGCCATCACTTTCCACGAGGTGGCCCACGGATACACCGCCCACCTGCTGGGCGACCCCACGGCCAAGAACGCCGGTAGGCTCACCCTGAATCCGATCAAACACCTGGATCCGGTGGGGGCCATCGCCCTGTTCCTGATCAAGATCGGCTGGGCCAAGCCGGTTCCCATCAATGCGGAGTATTTCGCCAATCCGCGCCAGGGGCTCATCCTGGTTTCCCTGGCCGGTCCCGCGACCAACTTCGTGCTGGCCGTTGTCTTCGCCCTGCTCTATCACCTGCTCTCCGCGCTCCTGTACACCTCTGCCGGAGCCTCTGCGCTCCCTGTCCTCGAGCCGCTCATATACATGTGCCAGGCCGGGGTGCTCATCAATATCGGCCTTGGGGTGTTCAACCTGCTGCCTGTGCCGCCCCTGGACGGAAGCAACATCCTGGCCGGAATCCTGCCTCCGCATCTGGCCCAGGCCTTCCTCCGGCACAGCACCTACGGATTCATCATCCTGATTGTGCTTCTGATAAGCGGAGGGGCCCAAAAGGTGATCCTGCCCATCATCTACGGGATGGGCGGATTCCTGGTCCCTCTGTAATACCCGCGAAAAAATGTTAGGAAAGGATACGGCGCCATGAAGGAAGGCTACCGAATTGTCTCCGGCATGCGACCCACGGGCCCTCTGCACCTGGGCCACTACTTCGGCGTCCTGGAGAACTGGGCCGATCTGCAGCAAAGCGGTGAGAGCTTTTTCTTCATCGCTGACTGGCACGCCCTGACCACGGATTACGCCAACCCGGAATCCATATCCGGATACAGTTTCGAGCTCATCCTGGACTGGCTCGCCGCGGGCCTCGACCCGGAGAAAAGCGTTTTCTTCCAGCAGTCTCGCATCCGGGAACACGCTGAGCTGAACCTCATGCTCTCCATGATCACCCCCCTGGGCTGGCTGGAGCGCAATCCGACGTACAAGGAAGTCAAGCAGGAACTTGAGGCCAAGGATCTGAACACTCTGGGCTTTCTGGGATATCCCGTCCTACAGACCGCGGACATTATCATCTACCGCGCAAACCGGGTTCCCGTGGGAGAGGACCAGCTCCCCCATCTGGAGCTGTCCCGCGAAATCACCAGGCGTTTCAACACCTTCTACGGGGAGACCTTCCCAGAGCCCAAGCCCCTGCTGACCGAATCCCCACGCCTGACCGGACTGGACGGACGCAAGATGAGCAAGAGCTACGACAACGCCGTCTTTCTGGGCGAGGACCCGGACAGCCTCCAGAAAAAGATCAAGACCATGCTCACGGACACCAACCGCATGCGCCTCAAGGATCCGGGCGACCCGAAACAATGCAACCTCTTTCCCTACTTGAAGCTCCTCGATCCGCAGGAGCCCTACCAGGAGATCGTGGAAGGATGCACCGGCGCGACCAGGGGGTGCATGGACTGCAAAAAGCTCCTGTTCGAGAAGATGGAGGCCTTTTTGGAGCCCATCCGGAGCAAACGGCGCGAGCTGGAGAACGACCCGGACACCGTGCGGGACATCCTCCGCAAGGGCAACGAGACGGCCCGGTCCGAGGCCGGGGCCACCATGGAGCGAGTCCGCTCCAGGATGAGCCTTGTCTAGATCGCTTTCCCGTAAATGACAAAAAAAAAGGCCCGGCGTGCCACGCCGGGCCTTTTTTTGGAGATTGTAAAGG